>JAUSCK010000191.1 GCA_030651035.1 Elusimicrobiota bacterium | reverse complement strand
GCCGGACGCGAACCCGTACCTCGCCCTGTACGCGCTGCTCCGCACCGCCCTGGACGGAGTGCCGCTGACGAAGGACGAAAGCAAGCGCGACCGCGTGCGCTTCCTCCCGGGGAACATCTACGACGCGATACGGCTGTTCCGCGGAAGCGAATTCATAAGGACGGCCATGGGCGCCGCTTCGCACGAAAAATACGTGCTGCATAAGCAGGCCGCCGCCGACCGGAGCCCGAAAGAGCTCGGCAGCATCGTCAAATCCTCGGAGGTGCTCTTCCACCACGATGTGACTACGCAGATGCTCTGGCACAAATTCTGAGCGGCGGCAGCCGCCTGCCCGGGACCATAACTCCGGGACAAAGCAAAGCCGCCGGCACGCTCTGCCGGCGGCTGCGCTGGAAGCCGCGAACCGCTACTTCGCCGTAAAAACCTTCTCGCCGTCCTTGTCGGCCGAGACCTCGTACCCGCGCGTCTTCTGGCGCTCGAACTTGGGCCGCGGCATTGTAACGGTGTTTTTTTCGGTGATGACAAAAACTTCCTTGGCGAACTTGCCCGGCATGTTGATCTCCACCAGGTATTCGACGTTCTTCTGCAGCGGGAACGGCCCCTCCACCCAGGAGAACCCGTCGTACTTCCTGCCGTAGCGCAGCTGGCCCAGCTTCTGGTATTTCCGCGACTTCACCGGGGTGGCGGCGTCATACCCCAGCAGCCACAGCGCCTTGGAAGCGCTTCCCGGGGCCGCCTTGGCCGCGCGGACCCTCACGAAATCTATCTGCGCGGGTTTCTCCAGGATAAAGAACAGGTCCTTTCCGTCCGTTACCACGTCCACGGGAACTATCCCCATGCACGAACTAAAACACCCGGCACAAACAGCTAGAAGCGCCAGCTTAAGAAAATATCCTGATAATTTCATCAAAATCTCCTGTTAACCGCCGCCGGGTCCGCCCAGAAAACCCTCTTTGCGGAGCATTCTCTCGACTTCAGGCCTCATCGAGGGCGAGATCGCCCCGCGGTAATAGTCCTGGACTATCGTGGCCTGCTGCTCTATGCCGTACTTGCCGAAATCTTTTCCGGGGGTGATCTCATACGTATACGCGGCTCCCCCTTTTGTGATCTGCTCCCAGACGGATTTGGAGGCGTAGCTCCAGCCGTCCTTCTGGTACTGGTAGGTATGCCCCAACTCGTGAACCATCCAATCGGACTGCTCCTCGGCGTTATAAAGGGACTTTTTGTCCCCGTCGTTCGGGAAATAGATGGTATTGCCCCAGGTGACGGCGGCCCCGCCGTGCGTCAGGATCTTTCCCCAAAACGTCATATCCTCTCCGGTAACTATCCTTACCTTCTCATATTTTATCTTGTCCCCGTACATCGTGCGCGCGGCGGCTATCTCGGTTTCGGTCAGGCCGCGGCCCTTCCCGCTGCTTTTCACGACCGGCGCCGGCTCCGCGTCCCCCCCTTCGAGTGCGCCCGGAGCGGTGAATTTTATCGTAGTGGCGGTCGTGCCGCGCGCCTCCGGGGAAAGGATCGCTCCCCCTTTTATAGCGGCGGCGCCGGGACCCGCCAGACCGGCCGGGTCTCCCCCGGCTGTCGAACCGTCGTAGAACCTGGAAAGGTCTTTCCCCCCCACAAGGCCGGGGGTCTTCCCTGCGAAAGAATGCAGCCCGGTGGAGGAACGGGCCGACAGGTAATCGCGCGGCGGCGCTTTGTTTTTAGAGAACTCCTTTGACAGTTTGGCGTGCCTCAGGGCGTCTATGGCGTCGGTCTTAAGGTAAGGCTCCAGGTTCAGGACCTCTTCGGCCGTCAGCCCCTCCGTTTCCGCTTTCTGCATGACGTAGCGCATGATCGCCATTTTCTTCTGCAGCTCGCCGGCCTTCTCCTCGCCAAGCCAGATCTGGAACGCCTTCATGTCGGCGGGGCTCACCCCGTTCCCGTACTCCCTGAGCGCCTCGATATCCCACTTCCGCATAAGTATCTGGTAGTATTCCGCGACCTGCTCATAGCGCTCGGCGGAAGCCTCCCGGACGTCCGTTAATTTGGCGCCCTGCTCTTCGCCGTCGAGCTCGTCCCAAAGCTCTTCCAGCTCGGGTGATTTTTCCTGCAGGTATTTGAACCCGTAGTCGTGCCGGGAATCCCCCCACGGGATCTTCCCGTCGCCGGCATATGAATAAGGAACGGCAAGGATAAGTGTAAGCATGAAAATAAATTTTCTATACATATGTGCGCGGCCCCTTTCGACTCACCTATAGTATAGGGGTCAAATTTGGCGTTGTCAATGGCGCTACGGTGACGGATTCTCCCGTTTCCCCGGCCGCCGCGCCGCCGCCCGCAGCCGGACGCTTGCAGCCACCGTGCGCAAAGCCAGGCTGAGCCGGGACCAGGGCCCCCTGTTCCAGCTTGAAGCGCCGCGCGCTCTTTCGGAGTTCTCGACTTCAAACCTGACGATTTTAAAATCAGCCCTGGCGGCCGAGACATACGCGTACAGGTCCAGGGAATAATCGCCGGGCGGCTCGGCCCAGGTCTCCAGCAGCGAGCGGTGAAAGAGCGTGGGCTGGCCGTTAATGTCCTCCAGCCGGGTTCCCATCAGCAGGGTCTCAAAGAGCGACATGGCGGCGGTAAAAACACGGTCCAAAACAGGCCGGCCGCGGCGCAGGCCTTTCACGAAAACCTTTTCACCGCCCGCTTTTTCAGCAAGCCCGGCCGCCGCGAAGGCCGCGCCGGGATCGAACTGCAGGTCGCCGTGCAGCCAGCCGACATACTCGCCGGAGGCCGCGGCCAGCCCGCTGAGGATGCCGAAGCCGTAGCCTCTGTTGACGGCCACCCTGACGCCGGACGCGAAGGGATAAAGCGGCAGCAGGCGCGCAAGCTCCGCCGCCGTGCCGTCGGAAGAGCCGTTGTCGACGAGTATCACCTCCAGGTCAGCCCCGTTAAGGCCGGCCTTGAACCCCTCGAGGAGCGGCCGGAGGTTCCGCTCTTCGTTGTAGCAGGGGACGACCAGGGAATATCTGGGCGGCGTCATCGGGGGCGGCCCTCGCCGGAGCGGGCCGTAAAAGCGGCGACATCCTCCGGCGTGCCCAGCGGGACGAGCGTCCCGGCGGTATCTAGCACGAACCTGCGGCCCGAAGCTATCAGCTTGTTGTAGAGCGGCGCCACGTAGTATTCCCCCAGGGTCGCCTCGCCGCCGCGGACCGCCTGCGCCGCCGTCTCGAAAAAATCGGCCGCCCGGCTGAAATGGTAAAACCCGGTCAGCGCGTTGTCCGAGAGCTGGACCTTCTCCGCGGTCTCCGCGACCGCGCCGCCGGCGTCCAGCCTGGCGAAACTCCATTTCGGGTCCCGGCCGCCCAGCTTGAAGGCGCCTATAACCCCGTCGCGCCGGGCCGCGGGGTCGGCGAGCCTGGCCGCCAGGGTCGGGCTGGAGAAGCAGGTATCGATATTGTAGATGGCCAGCCCGCCGCCCGGCGGCACCAGCGCCCTTATCGCCAGAACGGTCTCGGCCTGGCCGCGGGTCGGGGCGTCCAGCAGCGCCAGCTCCCACGCTTTGGGTGAAAGGACCGGCGCGAGTTTTTTTTCCAGGAACCGGCGGAGGCCGAATTCTTTTTCGTGCTCTTTGAGGGCGATGAAGAATATTTTGGCGGAAAGCTCCAGCGGCAGGGAGAGAACCGAGTGTTCGAACAGCGTGCGGCCGGCGGCCTCCAGCATGTACTTCGGCCGGCTGAAACCGGCTTCGGTGAAGCGCCGCCCCAGGCCGGCCATGGCTATCGCGTAATATATGTCGCCCATGTTAATGTAAAACCCCGCTTCGGTATTATAGCGGTAGGGCGGCGCTTTTTGCAAATTCCCTGCGCGGCAGGCGGCTGCAGGCGGGGATAAACCCGGCCGCTAAAGTGCGCGCGGCTGGCCCTGAAGCTTTCATAAATAGTTACAATTGTAAGCTGAAGACCGGGCAAGCTAAAGGAGACCGCGTATAGCAGCTCACGTTGGAAATACCCCGGAGCCCTCCGTGTCAGCCGGTCCGCCGCGGGCCCGGCTGGAGCTTGCCGTTTCATTTATTGCGCTGGGCCTCCTGGCCCTGGCCGTGTCCGTTCCGCTGCTGGACCTCTGTTTCTGGGGGGACGACATGCCGCTGCTCAATGCCGTTTCCCGGCTCGGCTTCTCCGAGCTGCTGTTCTCCCCGGCCGGGAGCATTATCAGCCAGAGCAGCTATATGCCTTTGCTGGGGGTCACCTTCCGGATCGACTGGCTGGTCTTCGGGAGCAACTTCCTGGGTTACAACATACACTCGCTGTTCTGGCTGTGGGCCGCCGGCTGCAGCGCCTGCCTGCTGCTGCGCGAAGCGGGGACGGAGCGGCTTGGCGCCTTTGTGGGCGGCGCGGCGGTCATCCTTGCGCCGGCTACAGTGTCCGTTTCCGGGCTGTACGCTACCCGGCATTACCTTTTCGGCCTGGCCTTCGCCTTGTTAGCGCTCGCGAGCCTGCTTAGATGGAGCAAGGGCGGCGGCCGCCTGCTGTTCGGCTCAGCGCTGGGATTCTGCTTCCTGGCGGCCCTCAGCAAGGAGGTCTACTTGCCGCTGCTGCTGATAGCCCCGCTGCTTATCCGGCTCCGCCGCGGCAGCTTCAGGGCCCCCGCCATCGGCTGCGCAGCGGTGTTCGCCCTGTACCTGGGACTGCGCTTCATCGCTCTGCCCAATTTAGTGGGAGGGTACGCCAGGAGCTATGACCTGGCGCTGGTTCTGACTTATTTCCTGAAGAGCCTGCCCCGCCTGGCGGAAACCCTCGCCTGGGGAGGGGCCTCCCCCGGCGGGGTGTCGGCGGCCGCGGCGGCGGCAGGCGGCGTGATCGCGCTGTCGGACGGGTTCCTGGCCTGGAAAAAATACAGATGGCCGGGCGTTCTCTCTTTCCTCGCCCTGGTTTTTTTATCTCTTTGCGTAGTCGCCCCCACGCTGTGGGCCCCGTCGATCCGGTACGCGGAGGACCGGATCTACTGCCACGGGGACCGGCTTACCCGTGTTTTCAGCACCTCCGAATGGCGGTCTTTTATTTATCTGCTGTTTGCCGGGTTGAAGGAGCTGCCGCAGCGGCGGAGAACGGCGGTCAGGGTTGCGGTCGTCGCCATGCTGCCCGCGCTTTTATTCTTCGGAGGGCTGAGGAAGGCGCAAGCCTGGCGCTTTAATAAAATAACTATTCCGCAGGCCCGGTTCATGCTGCAGAACGCGGACAGAAAGATACTGGTGATAGCGCAGCCCCCCGCCGGGCTGTCCTCCTTCGTCAAGCTGCTCAGGGCGGTGCGCCGGGACGCCGCCATTTCGGCCATCGAGCTCGGGCCCGCCGCGCAGCGCGCCAGGCTTTCCGGCGTGCCCAAAGAGACCGTCAGCCTGGTAGCCGGCCAGGAGGTTATCGGCGCCGTCTTCCCCCCCTGGGCGGAGGCTTCCCCCGCCGCCCCCGGCGACTTCCCTTTGTACCAGGCTTATATGCTGCGGCCGGGCGGGGCCATAATCCCCGCCGAGAACGCGGCCCGGACGGGGGAATGGATAGACTGGTACAACTCCGAGAAGCTGCGCCTGCTTCCCCACGTCACGAGGCCCGCCGGAAAACCGGGCGGCCCGGAGCCGCGCGAGCCTTGACAAACCGGCGCGCGCTTGTTACGCTATGCATTAGCCGGCGCGGTTTTCCGGCTCCATCTTTTCACTGGGGGATTATGAAAGTACTTATAGTGGATGACAATGCCAGCACAAGAGAGGTGCTTAGCGCTATCCTGAAAAAATTAGGCCACGAAGTGGTGGGCGAGGCCGAGGACGGCAAAAGCGCCCTTAAGGCCTTTGTAGAGCTGCGCCCCGAAGTGGTGCTGCTGGACATAATTATGCCGGGCATCTCGGGGATCGTGGTGCTGGAGGAGATGCGGAGGATCAGCCCGGCCGCCAAAATAATAATGCTGACCGCCGTAGATCAGGACGAGATCACCAGGGAGCTCGCGAGCAAGGGCGCGGCGGCGACGATATTCAAGCCGTTCTCCCACGAGGACCTCATAAAAGCCTTCGGACGGCTGAAATAAACGAGTGAGCCCGACGAACATGACGAACGAAGAAACGCTGAAGCGGGTGACGGCGGCAGGCCTTGAAAAATGCCTGCTTAAGATCACGGAGGTGTCCCGCTGCGACTGGCAGCTGGCGGGAGTGCGCGTTTTCAGCGGCAAGGTCCGCGACGCGGTCAGGCGGAAAGAGGGGGAGGCGCCGGCCGGCGCCGCGGTACGCATAAAGATCAGGGGCGCCACCCCGTTCATCACCGCGATCCTTTTTAACCCGGAGGATATAGCGCATATTTCCAGATGTTTCGCGGAGGAGTCCTTTTACGGGCCCCTGGTCGCGGACCAGCCGGATGTCGCCATTGTCGAAATAGGGAATATCCTGCTCAACGCGCTGGCCAATTCGCTGCTCAGGGCGTTCAAGAAAAGCGCCATCCCCTCCGTGCCGGCATATTTCAGGGGAGAGCCCGGCGCGGTCGAGGAGTGGCTGGGCGCCGGCCCCGTAGTTTTCACGATAGTATCGGCCGCGTTCACCATGCAGCGCGAAGGCCGCACGGCCGCCGCCGAGATCCTGGCCTTCCTCCCGCCCCCGCTGGCCGCGGAAGCTCCCCCGGGCAAATAAAACCGCCGGGCGCCGCTTTAGGATTTGCAACAAGTCTTCCCCACCGCTATAATAATAGATGATGACCGAACCCAAAGGCCGCGTACTGCTGGTCACTTCAGGAAAAGAACTCCTTGACGAGATGACTCCGTCCATGTCGGGCCGGGGCCTCGAACTCGTCTGCGTGCCTACCCTTAAATACGCGGCCGCCCGGCTGGACACCGGAGACTGCTCCGCCATGGTGGTGGACTTCAGCCGGGTAGCCCCGGCCGAGCGCGACGCCTTCCTTGCCCTGCACAAGCAATATCCGACAGTCCACCTGTTCACGCTGGAAACAGTCGCCAGCCTGGCGCCGACCATGCCCTCCTCGCTGCGCCGCCTGAGCTGGCCGCTGCCGATGGGTATCGCCGACCAGATCAGGGTCACCTCGAGCCCGGTCGTGGTCCTGGCCGACCAGGTGCTGTTCATGACCGGGGCCGTGCAGATCGCCTTCCGCCAGGCCGGCGTCCAGCCGGCGTCCCTGGAATCCCCCAAGGACCTGCCCGATTTCATCCGCCAGCAGAGCGAGGCCCGGATTTCCGCCTCCCAGCGCACGGCTAAGCCAAAAAAAGCCTGGTCGCTGCTGGGCGGCACGGAGGAAGAATCGATCGAGGCCGAGCTGCTCCCCGGCAATATGGTGGTAGCGCAGTTCATCGGGACAATGAAAGAGGCCGACGCCCTGGACGCAGGCATCCGGAGCGCTTTCCCGGAAGCAGTCTGCTACTATGTTTCGGGCACGGACATAGTGCGCTACGCGGTCCAGTCGCTCAAGGACGGATACTACGTGGCCCTTCCGCGGGACCAGGTCGGGCGCATAGCCGGCATACTGATAGAAACCACCGAAGGCGCGGACATCCGCCTCAAAGGACGGGAAACGGAGCGCATTCTGCTGCTGGATAATTTAAAGCCCGCCATGACCCCGCTGGGCCAGGCCCTGCAGGGCGCCGGCTACGAGGTCACCTCCACTACGGACGGCGAGGAGGCCCTGGGGCTCTGTAAAAAAGGCGCCTTCCATCTCGCGGTCATCGGCACCTCCGCCACTTCCGACCAGTATTCGGGGGCGGAACTGGCACAGAAGATGCGCGAGCACGACCCCGACCTGCGCATCATCTTCATGGTGGACCAGTATCCCCTCCAGGCGGCGCTGAAGGGCGTCAGCCAGGTGGTGGAACTGGGGCTCGACGACGCGATACTGAAGCCCGTAGAGGCCTCGCGCCTGATCTTCTCGGTGGAGAAAGCGCTGGAGCGGCGCTTCCTGATGCAGGAGAACGCGCGCCTGCTGATAGAGACGCAGGAGCTGAACCGGCAGCTGGCCGCGGTCAACGGCTTCCAGAAGAATTTCTTCGCCACGGTAGCCCACGACGTAAAAAGCCCCCTGACCGCCATCCTCGGCTACTCCGAGGTCCTGACCACCAAGCTCAAGGGCCAGCCCAGCGAGGGCAGATACGCCTCTAACATCTTCACCTCCGCGAAGACGCTCAACGTCCTGATCTCCGACCTGGTGGACCTGGCCGCGATAGAATCCGGCAAGCTGCGCGTCGAGATAGGCACGCTGAACCTGATCTCGGTGGTCAACGATGTGCGCTCGCGGGTGGAGATAGCGGCCCAGAAACGCAAGATCGACTTCGCCGTGGAGGTTCCGCCCGTCCTCCCGCCGCTGGCCGGCGACGACGCGCGCATAGGCCAGGTGGTGCAGAACCTCTGCACCAACGCCATCCAGTACACCAAGGAAGGCGGCAAGGTGACCATTAAAGTGGAGACCGCCCTCGACCAGGTGGTCGTCAGCGTGATCGACACCGGCATCGGCATCTCCAAGGAAGACCTGCCCCGCGTCTGGGAGCGGTTCTTCCAGACCAAGGAAGCCCAGGGCATGCGCAAAGCGGGCTTCGGCCTGGGCCTCAAGATCGCCCGCGAGATCGTCCTGCGCCACGGCGGCGAGATGGGCATCGAGTCCGAGCTCGGAGTCGGCTCGCGGTTCTTCTTCCACCTCCCGGTGAAGAAATAGCTCCCGCTAACAAGGGGCAGGCGTTTAAGGGCCCCCGGTGCAAATACCAGGCCGGAATAAAATGAGAAAATATTTGAATATGGCGCTTATGACGGCACTGATCGCCGGCATTCTTTTTGCGGCCCTTACCGTCTTACTCCGCTATAAATCCAAAGCCTGCACCAAAGGCTCGGGCCCGGAGGCGATAGAGGCCTGCAGCTTCATGATAAACTATTTCCCCGCGGATTTCATGAAGGTACTGTTCCTCTCCACGCGGGTATCGCATTATGAAAAGGCGGGGAATAAAACGGAAGCGCTGGCGGACCTTGTGAGGATAGCGAAGCTTTGGGACTCGGGCCGCGTAAAAGCCTCGGACAAGACCAGGCTTTTTGTCTACGACCGGCTCGCGACCCTTAACAGCGAACTGGGGAAAGAGGCCGACGTGAAGAAGTATTCCGACCTCGCTATTAAAATAGGCACCAAAGAACCCGCGGTCTATGTTTCCCGGGCCGCCTTTTATATCAACACCATGCAGTACCGGGAGGCTATCGAAGACCTGAAGCAGGCGGAACAAATGGGCTACGACAAGCCGCCGCTCTTCTTCAATTACGGAGCGGCCTACCTGAAACTCGGCGACCATGCCAGCGCTTTCCCCCGCCTGTACAAGGCGGAACAGCTGATGAGCGCCCCGGAAGACAAGGCGCGGCTCAACAGAATGCTTGGGCAGGCCTGCTTCGAGACGAAGCGCGACGCGGAAGCCAGACAGCGCCTGCAAAGCGTGCTGGACTCCGGGGTTCCCTGCCCCGAATGCTCCGAAATGGTCGCTATCATCAGCCAGCGGGCGCTGCCTGCGCCGGCCGTTAAACCCCGGGCCAGGTCCAAACGCCCCCGCGCCAGGAAAACCCGCCAGAAAAGCGCCTGAAAAGGACTCAGCCGCTTTTTCCTACCCGGGCGCCTTCGAAAAGCCAGAGGAAGGCCGCCGGGAACCTTCCCGCCCAGGCGGATTCGTTATGTATGCCGCCTTCTTCCACCACGAGCCGCTGCGCTATTCTTTTTTTCTCCGAAAAAAGAACGGACATGGCCCGGGCGTCCGCTAAATATTCATCTTCATGCCAGCCTTCTTTCGTGCCCACGTCCATATAGATGCGCATGTCCTGTTTTAGGCGGGCGGTTTTTACAAGGCTGACGGCCTTGTCGCGCGCGAACCAGAAAGTGGGAGAGAACAGGCCCGCGCGGGAAAATATTTCCGGATATTTTAGCGCGATATAGAAGGATATCGTGCCCCCGAGCGAACTGCCGGCCACGCCGGTGTGCTCCCTGCCCGGCAGGGTCCTGAATTTTTTATCTATCAGCGGCTTCAGGTCGTCTGCGAGGAAGCGGGCGTATTTATCTCCGCGGCAGGTCCCGGCCCCGTCAATGTCGCACCAGGGGGAATATTCGTCCCATCTTCCCGCCCCGCCGTTGTCTATCCCGATCACTATCGCGCCTTTGGTCTTTTTTTCACGGAACAGCGCGTCGAGCGCTTTATCCACGCCCCACTCCCCGCAATAGGACGCCTGCGGGTCGAAAAGGTTCTGCCCGTCCTGCATGTAAAGCACCGGGTAGCGCCGGTCCGTGCCGCCGTAATCCGGCGGCAGATAGGCCCAGATCCGCCTGCCGGGAACGCCCAGCTGCGGCATAGCCGTGTTGAAAGTTATTACTTTTCCGCCCATTCCGATATTCTACCAAACCCGGGAAATCAAAACCGCCGGGAAACCCTCCCGGCGGCAGATAACAGCGGCCGCCTGGCCTTCGGCCTTTTACTTATTTAAGCCTGCTGGGGGCGTCGTCGGGACGCACCTTTGTCGTCCCCCTCGACTCTTTCAGCTTCCACTCGTGAAGGGTAGCTTTGAATTTCTGGTTGTGATTTTTATTCGGGTGTTCCGCGTCGAAATGTTTTTCTTTGACGAGCTCGTTGCAGAAGCTGCAATAGTACACGTCCGCGGTGCCCTCTATCAGGTCGCAGTGCGCATAAAACCTTTTAACTTTTATTTTTTTATCCATAATCCGCTTTTCCCGGATAACAAACCCGGGACCGATGTCAGGTCTTGAGCGCCCGGCCTATGTCTGCCCTGTAAACGCCGAATTCAGGGTCTCCGGATGGCGCATGTTCTCCAGAGCTACTTCCTTGGTGATGATCCCTTTGGCAAACAGGTTCTTGATGGCGATATCCTTCGTGATCATCCCGTGCTTCATCCCGGATTGAATGACGTCATTGATGGAATCGAGCTTGTTTTCGCGTATCATCTGGCGCACCGCCGGCGTGGTCACCAGTATCTCCGCGGCGACAGCCACACCCTTGCCGTCGGCCCGCGGCAGAAGCTGCTGGGAAATGACCGCCTCCAGGGAAGAGGCCAGCTGATCGCGCAGGGTCTCCTGGTCGGCCGCGGGCACGGCCGATACCAGGCGCTGGGCGGTAGTTGAGGCGTCGCGGGTGTGCAGGGTGGTCAGCACCAGGTGCCCCGTCTCCGCCGCGGTCATGGCGGCGAAGATAGATTTTTCGTCCCGCAATTCGCCGATGCTGAGAATATCCGGATCCTGCCGGAGAGAATCCATGATACCCATGGCGAAAGACGGTGTATCTATCCCGACCTCGCGCTGCACGAAGACGGAATGGCAGGGCTTAAAGATGGTCTCTACCGGGTCCTCGATGGTAACGATCTTGCAGGGCCGCCCGTCCTGATTGATGCAGTCCAGCATGGCCGCCATGGTCGTGCTCTTGCCGCTGCCGGTGGAGCCGGTAATGAAGATGATGCCGGACTTCCGGTAGGCCAGCGTACCGACTATGGGAGGCAGGCCCAGGGATGCGAGCGGGTAGGTCTTCTGCGGGAGGATGCGGATGGAAGCCCCGACCGTGCCCAAAGCCATGTAGATGCTAAAGCGGTAGCGGCTATCCCCGATGGTGTGGCCGCAATTGACGCGGTTTTCCTTTTGAAAGATCCCCCTTTGGACCTCGGTCATGTAGGGGTTCAGCAGGTCCTGGATTATCTCCGAGGTGAGCGGCTTGTAAGGCAGCACGCCGAGGGCGCCCGCGATACGCGCGATCGGCGGAATGCCGTGCATAAGGTGCACGTCCGAGCCGCCGCGCTGCGCCACGTTCATCAGAAGAACCGACAGGTCATAGTCTATTGTAGCCATGCGGAAAGAATAGCACTTCTGTAAACATTTTACATCTCCCGGCAAAAAGTTGGGTGCATTACCTCCATCTCGGCGCTTTTTCACAATCTGGTCAGCTACACATAAAAAGCTGCTATCAGACGGCAGGCTGACTGCCAACTCTCACAACATACCGGTATTGTTCCTGGTCTTTTAGAAAGCCTGACTTGAGC
>JAUSCK010000190.1 GCA_030651035.1 Elusimicrobiota bacterium | reverse complement strand
GCCGGACGGCGAGGCTTGCGTTGCGCCGAGCCTGCGGCAGGATGGTGAGGCCCGGCTTTCGAGCGCTGCTTAATTATGCTCCGCGTCCGGGCCGCACGGGCGCAGGCGGTTCCCTGCGTAAGCGGACCCGCCGAGCCGGGGTCGCGTAAACCCGCTATGCGGTTTATACGTGACCGCGCACGGTGTGCGCGACGCCGGTTTTGCGTTCCTGTCCCCCAGCCGCCTGCGAACTTGCAGGCCTGCCGTTACCTTAAAATAAACTCCCGGGCTAGGATTCGAACCTAGACAAACGCCTTCAAAGGGCGTCGTGCTACCATTACACAACCCGGGAATAACAATATTTCAATACAGCACAAAACCCTTCCCGCGGCCCGCGGGAAGGGTAAAACCTTACCGCTGTCAGGGCTAGTAACCCTCGGCGAAGCCTTCCGTTTGGGTGGGCACCGGCACGGGGCCGGTCTTCGCCATCTCTTTCTCATACTCCTTAAGTATGAGTTGTTCCAGCACGCCGCGGAACTCGTTATTTATAGGATGAGCTATGTCCTTGTATGTGCCGTCCTTGATCTTCCTGGAAGGCATGCATACTATAAGCCCGTTATTGCCGCTCACGACCTTCATATTATGCACTACGAAGGCATTTTCGAAGGTAACAGTGGCAAAAGCCTTAAGCCTGGCCTCGTTCCTGAGATGTATCCTCACTTCGGTGATTTCCATATGTTCCCCCCCTGATTACCGCCCCCCGACAGAAACACTGAGGTACTTCTACTTCTGCAAGGCAGCGTCACATGTTGCTATTATCAGAATCTTAGCAAAATTTTGTTAAAAATACAGTGTAACCACGGATACATTTCATTTCAGCGGCGATACGGGCAGCCTTGGCCCTGCTCCGGCAAAGGCCGAAAACCGAGGCGCCGGAGCCTGACATCAGCGCGGCCTCCGCGCCGAGTTTTAAAAGTTTTTCCCTGGCCAGCCTTACCGCCCTGTGCTTCGGCAGCACCGGGTCTTCCAGGCGGTTGAACAGGGGGGCGTAATGCCCGGACTTAAAACCGCCCTTTTTAAGCAGCCCGGACAGCCTGCGGAAATCCAGAAGGCGACTGTGAATTTCCGAAGCTCCGCCAAGCTTAAGGCTGCCGTAAACCTCTTTGGTATAAACCGGGCTCCCCGGGTAAACCAGCACGATATGCGGCAAGCCCGCCGCGGGCTTAAGGACTTTAAGTTTCTCCCCCCTGCCGGTGCCCTCGGCCATGCCGGCCCCGAGCATAAAGAACGGGACATCGGAACCCAGCGCCGCCGCGATCTTCATCAGCCGGCCCGCGGCGGCGCGGGGCAGCTTATAAAGCCGGGCAAGGCCCAGCAGCGCGGCCGCGGCGTCGGAAGACCCGCCGCCCAGTCCGGCGCCCACCGGGATGTTCTTTTTCAGCTTTATCTCTACCGCCGGGCTTATGCCGAAGACCTTGAAAAACTCCACCGCCGCCTTGTAGACGATATTGTCCCGCGGGCCGCAGAGGCCGCGGGGCCCGCCCTCAACCAGAAGCTTTATGCCGGGCGCGGCGGTCCTCTTAAAGGAAAGCCTGTCGTGCACGCCTATCCTTGCGAACAGCGTCGCCAGGTCATGATACCCGTCGGCCCTGCGGCGCGTGACTTCAAGAAAAAGGTTAATCTTGGCAAAAGCCTTTAGCTTTATCATCGCCCTTTTTCCTACTCCAGGGGCTTCAGCATGTTGGCGCCGCTGAAATTCATCTGGTCCTTGTCCAGCGTGAGGCGCACGGAAACGAAAGGCAGCTTAAAATCCATGGTCTCCGGGAACAGATAGAGATTTTTAAGAAAATAATTGCCGGGCCTGAAGGTCAGCTTGGATTCGGCCTTGTTAATTATCTCCTCGGGCCAGGAGAGTTCGCCGTCCAGGCAGACCTCCCTGGGGCCGCCCGTAAAGCAGGGCTCGCGCCAGCCGCCGGCTTCCCCGGCAAGGTAGCTGCCCGCAAACCAGCTGCTCAGCTCGTCGGTAATAAGGGCAGCCCAGTAGCTGAAAGCCCCCGAGTCTATATCCTTCAGCGCTATGGCGTCCATGTCCATTACGCCGCCGGAGACCCTGGCTTTCCACAGCGGGACCATCAGCGGCCCCATCACCGTCAGGTTGAAATCCGAGGGCGGGGAAAAATGCAGTATGGCGTCAAACTTTACGGTCTTTCCGCGCAGCTTCGCCTCCACCTTGGCGAAGGTGGCGAATTCCTTGCCTGCGGGGCTGAAATTACGGAGATACGCCAGCTCCAGGGCGGGCAGCGTGGCCGGCGAGAGCTTATTGCGCAGCTCTTTCAGCCGGGCCGCGGCCTTAGCGCGCTTGGCCGGTTTTTCAAGCAGCCAGGAGTATTTCCAGGCCAGCCAGGCCCTGCTGGAATCGCCTGCCGCCGCGTAAATATCGCCGGCGTGCGCCCAGATCACGGCGTCGTCGTAAACCGCCTTTACGGCCCGCCTTATTCCCTCCTGCGCGCCGGGGATATTGCCGCGCTTGAACCTGACCCAGGCCAGCGAGTCAAGGTAGGCGCCGTTCTCCGGCTCCGCGGCTATCGCCCCCATGATCAGCAGTTCGGCCTCGTTCAGCTTCAGGCCCCTGTCGGCCAGGGAATAACCAAGGTAATTCAGCACGTTGGCGTTGTTCGGCTTTTTAACCAGCAGGTAGCGAAAACTTTCCTCCGCGGCGGCCATATCGTTCTCGCGCTCGCTTATAACCGCGTACTGCATGCGGGCCTCGGCGTTGTCCGGGTCCTTTTTAAGGATGGACCTCAGCAGCTCGCGCGCCTTGTCGGTCTTGCCGGTATCGTCGTAGCCCAGCGCCAGGAAATAGGCCACCTCGGTGTTGTCGGGCCACTTTTTAGAGGCGACATCCATCATGGCTATGGCCTTTTCATAGCGCCCGCTCTGGGTATAGTAGTAGGCCAGGCGCAGCACCAGGCCGGCGTCGTCCTTAAGCCCGCCTGAGTTTTCGAGGTAAGCCGCGGCCGCGCTGAAATCCTTCTTCTGCTCGCTTATCACCGAAAGCCAGAAACAGGCGGTGGGGTCTTTTTTATCCAGGGCCCAGGCCTTCAGGAAATACTTTTCCGCCTCTTCGATGTCGTTCAGCAAAGGCCCGGCGTAAAGTTCTCCCACGTGGTTGAAGAGCTCTATGTTTTTGGGCTCGAGCTCGATCAGCTCGGCGTATTCCGCAAGCGCCGCCGCAGTGTCGTTCTTCACCTCGTAAAAATTGGCCAGCATGTAGCGCGGCTGGGGGTAATAGGGGTCCGCATACTTGGACCTGATGAGGTTCTCTTTTACCTCGGGGGTATTCCCCCCGGCATTGTGCAGCACGGCGATCTGGTAATAGGCCTCCGCGGCGTCCTCAGGGCGCAGCGCCAGATATTTTTCGAGGTAACCTATGGCTTTGCCCGGGTTTCGGGAGCTCCACAGGCTGGCCAGCTGGTAAAAAGCCTCGTAGGAGGAAGGGTCGATCTCGGCGCCTTTTTCATAAGCCGCGCGCGCCCCTTCCAGGTCGCCCCTGGCCCACTTCACGTTGCCGTAAAGCACCCAGTTGTCGGCGGTCGCGGAATCCGCCCGCACCACGAACTCCGCCCACTGCTCGGCCTCCTCGACCTTGCCGATGTGCAGGGCCAGGTTAAGCGCCTGCTTGTAGACAAAAACGGACTGCGGGTCCAGCAGCATGGTTCGGCGGTATTCCTGCAGGGCGGAATCATAGTTCCCTTTCCGCTCCTGCACCATGCCGCTCATAAAATGGAGGTAGGCTTCCTTGTCGGCCGCGGCCGCCGAAACCGCCGCGAAGCTGGATAAGATCAGCACGGCGTGTATAATTCTTTTAATCATAAGTCCTTTAAAGTTCTGCGCAGCAACAAAGCCGCGTCAGTGTTATTATAGAATTTTGGCCTTTTGCCGACCACTTCAAAACCCCGCGCGCGGTACAGCGCTATGGCCGGGGCGTTATGCTCGTTGACTTCCAGGTCTATTTCGCGGCAGGCGCTCTTGGCCGCATACTCGAACAGCTTCCCCAGCAGGGCCGAAGCCGCCCCGCGCCGCAGGACGGCCCGGCTTACGGCCAGCGTGTTAAGCTGCACCTGCGGCCTGAGCACCCAGAAATTTATGAACCCGGCCGGCCGCCCGTCTATTTCCGCGGCCAGCGTAACCGAGTGGCGGTTCCTTTCCTCAGCCTCAAAACCTTTCTCCCCCCAGGCCGGGTAGCCGGGATGCTCCGCCTCTATCGCCGCGAAAACGGCGTAATCCTCTTTTTTCGCTCTGCGTATCAGCATATAAATTATTCACATGGATGAGCAGGATAGACAGGATAAAAAAGAGAAAATAAAAAATCCTGCATATCCTGTATATCCATGTTCAATACTTCCATTAAGCGGCAGACCGGTTTAAAATTTAGCCACAAAAGGCACAAAAAATTATTTTTTTGTTTATGTGCCTTATGTGCTTTTTTGTGGCCAATTCTCCGCTTATCGCTTCCCCTGCTCCAACTCGTATTTCGCCGGCTTTAAATAAAGCGGTTTCAGGCTTTTATTTTTATACGCCAGCGCGGCTTTAATTATGTAGGCCGGCATTATTTTCGACACGGTCTCAGGTGCGCGGGCCGCGCCGGCCGGGGCCAGGCTGTAAACGCCGGCGGCTTCCTGCGAATCCGCTATGACATAGCACGGCCCCGCCAACCCGGCCAGAAGGCTTTTCATCTCTTCAGCTTTAAGCCAGACAGGCTCCGCTTCCGGGCGCGGGAATTTCAACCCGACGGCAGTAAAGACCTGACAGAAATATTCGTCCTTGAAGGCGTGCAGCAGGACGGCCAGCCGGGCCCCGCCGGATTTCCCGGCCCAGGCGCGGAAATGTGCGCTTTCAGAAGCCTGCAGCGCCAGTATTTCAAAAAGCGTGGCGGTATAAACCCGCGCGCAGGCCAGGGCCTTCAGCGCGCCGGCCAGCGTCAGTGAGATCCGTATGCCGGTAAAACGCCCCGGGCCGCGCGCGGCGCAAACGGTGTTCACGCCGCTCAGCCGGGACCCCGCTTTTTCCAGTTCCCTTTTGACCAGGCTGAAAAGGACGCGCTCCTGGTTAAATACTTTTTTCTGCGCCTGGAAAAAACGGCCCCCGGCCAGGACGGCTATCTTAAGCCTGGCGCCGGAAGTGCAAAGACCAAGCACTATTTTTTCAGCCATTTAACCTCTATATCCTTCCCCGCGCGCCGGCCGGCCGCCCCCGCGTCTATTTTTATGATCCTCCGGTCGCCGCCGGCCAGCTCGAATTCCAGCCTTACCGGCTCAGCCCCGCACGTTCCCGCGGCGGCCGGCCACTCCACGGCGGTTATGCCGTCCGCGCGGCCAAGGTATTCGTCCAGCCCTATGTTCTCCATATCGGCCTCCACGGCGCGGAAAAGGTCGAAGTGGTAGAGCTTCAGGCGCCCCCGGTAGGCGCGCATCAGGTTGAAGCTGGCGCTGACAGGCAGCTTTTTAGCGCCCAGCGCCGCCGCCAGCTCCCGCACAAAAAAAGTCTTGCCTGAGCCTATAGGCCCCTCCAGGAAAAGCGCGTCGCCGCCCTTCAGCGCGGCGGCAAAAAGCCCCGCCAGCCGCGCCGTTTCCGCGGGAGAACCGCTTTTAACGCTAAAAGTGTTCGAAGCTTTTGACCGTGCCATTAAAGTTCTCTATCTCGGAGCCCGAGCCTTTTTCCAGCCGGCCCACCACCGAAACTGTCGGCAGCAGTTTTTTTATGCGCGCCAGCCTGTCCTCAGGCGCGGTAAAAATAAGGCCGTAGTCCTCTCCGCCGTTGACCGCGTAATGCCGCCAGGGCTTTCCTTTAGAGACGCTGTAGTCACGCAGCTCGCCGCCGCAGGCGCCCTCTCCCGGGCTCACAATAACCCGGCACCGGGAAAGCTCGGAAAGAATGTCCGCGCTGCGCGCCAGCCCGTCGGAATTGTCCAGCATGGCCGAGGCAAGGCCTTCCCTGCCTATCAGCGCGCCGGCCCTGAGCATGGGCTCCGGAAGCCAGAAAGCCCTGACCAGTCCCGGGAATTTTTTCTTTTCTGACGCCCGGCCGCCCAGCAGGATCTCAAGCCCCGCGGCGGCCTGACCCAGCGGGCCTATGTTGAAAAGCAGGTCCCCGGGCCTGGCCCCGTAGCGCGTCACTAATTTGGAACTGCCGGACTCGCCCCAGACCGTCATGTAAAAATGGTTTTCGCGCGCCCCGGCCAGGTTGCCGCCGGCTATGGAGATGCCGAAGCGCAGCGCCTCGGCTTTAAGCGCCCTCATGAAGTTCAGGGTAAAGTCCTTCGGCGTGCTTTTGCGCAGGCCGGCGCCGACCACGCAGGAGACGGGCTTTACCTCGCCCATGGCGGCCAGGTCGCTGAGGTTTATGCGGATAAGCTTGCGGGCCAGGTCCCCGGGCGCGGCGAAGCGCGCCAGGTAGTGGGTGCCTTCCACTATTTCGTCGGTGGTTATGACCAGGTCCCTGCCCCGCCCGTGCCGGAGCACGGCGCAGTCGTCGCCGGGGCCCAGCAGCAGCCGGCGGTCCAGCGGGAACCTGAAATTTTTCTCTATATGCTCAAGCAGCCTGGCTTCGCCGGGTTTCTTGCTTTTCATTTCGTGATCCTCTGTATAGCCGCCGGAAGGAAATCCAGCAGCTCTCCGGCCAGGACGCAGCGGTCAGTGAATTTTTTAGCAGCCAGGTCCCCGCATAGGCCGTGCAGGTAGACCGCCAGCGCCGCGCTTTGGAAGGCGGTCCCGGCGTTGAACCCGCGCTTAAGCCCGGCCTGCGCGAAAAAGCCGGCGCAGAGCCCCGCCAGCACGTCGCCGGACCCGCCCTTGGCCAACGCGGGGCCGCCGGTGAGGTTCTTCAAAATAATTTTCCCCCCGCAAACCAGCGTGCCCGCGCCTTTAAGCACGGCGACTCCCCCGGAGAGGGCGGCCAGACCGGCGGCCGCGGAGAGCCTGTCTTTTATTTTCCCGCCGAGCAGCCGCTCCGCTTCGCCCGGGTGAGGGGTCAGTATCAGCGGCCCCGCCGCGAACTTAAAGGAACGCAGCCCTGCGACTGACAGCGCGTTCAGGGCGTCGGCGTCCGCCACGGCCGGGATCGCCAGCGTTCCAAGCAGCTTGACCGCGAAAGCGCGCGCGCCGGGAGAAGAGCCAAGTCCCGGCCCGATGAGCATTACGTCGATCCTCTGCCGGCGGGCAAAGGCCGACACCTGCGCTGCGGCTTCTACGGAAAAGGCGCCCCCGGCGGAGGCGGCGCCGAAGGTCATCGCCTCGGGCAGCGCGCAGACTATATTTTTCCTTTCACTTTCCGGGCACGCCACAGTGACAAGCCCGGCGCCTGATTTAAGCGCGGCGCGGGCGGCGAGTATGGCCGCCCCGGCCATGCCGCGCGAGCCCGCCACTACCAGGACCCGCCCGTAGTCCCCCTTATGGGAATTCTTCAGGCGGGCCGGGAGCAGCGGTTTTAAGAACCGGGGAGATATCGTCTTTGTTTTCATGTGCGCTCAGGCGAACGCGATCACCGCGGCGACGGCATGCGTGCCGGTGTGCGAAATCGAGACCATCAGGCGCGTCAGCGGGCGGCTTTTCACCCTGACCTGCGGGCGGCCGCTGGCGGTGCTCTCCACCTCTATGCTTTTCAGCGGCAGATCTTTAGCGTCCAGCGCTTTGATGACGGCTTCCTTTACGGCGAACCTCGCGGCCAGGCGCTCGTATTTATTCTTGCTTTCGGACGAATAAGCGAGCTCACCGGGAGTAAAAAACCTTTTCAAAAACCCGGGATTGCGCTCCGCCATTTTACGTATCCGCGAAACCTCCACAAGGTCCACCCCAAGGCCTGTAATACCCGGGGCCTGCGTTTTCCTTTTAAGCGACTTTTTAGATCTGCTATTCATTATTAAATCTTTTCTGCCGGAGCGGATGACGGGCGGGTGGATAAGCGAAACCCGCCGGAACCCGACGCTTGCGTAAGCGCGGAGGGTGAGGCAGGGAGGCGCGCGCACGGTGTGCGCGACGCCGGTTTCGCGTTCCACCCGCCCGGCGTCCGCGAACCCCCTACCTAACTGTCACGCTCTTAGCCAGGTTGCGCGGCTTGTCTATGTCGCACTTTTTCGCCAGCGCCACATAATACGCGAAGATCTGCAGCGGTATCACCGTGAGCATGGGCGTAAAAAGTTCGCCGGTCTCCGGCAGCACTATATAGTGAGAGGCCTTGACGGTTTTCCGGGAGCCGGCGTCCACTATGGCCACCACCTCGGCGCCGCGCGCCTTAGCCTCCTCGATGTTGCCGGCCATCAGCGACAGCGTCCTGCCGGAGGGCGCCACGGCCAGCAGGGGCATGCCCCTGTAGATTATGGCTATCGGGCCATGCTTCATCTCGCCCGCGGCGTAGCCCTCGGCGTGCACGTAGGAGATCTCCTTGATCTTCAGCGCGCCTTCCAGCGCTATCGGGTAGTTTATGTGCCTGGAGATAAAAAGGAAGTGCTCGCTGGAAGCGAAAACGTCGGCCACTTTGGCTATCTCTTTTTCCTGCTCCAGCGTCTCCTCTATAAGGCGGGGGATCTTCAGCAGCTCCTCGGCGTAGCGCCTCGCGTCATTGCCGGGCAGGCGGCCCCTGGCCGCGGCAAAATGCCCGGCCAGCAGGTAGATGGCGGCCAGCTGGCCGAGGAACGCCTTGGTGGAAGCCACGCCTATCTCGGGCCCGCAGTGCGTGTAGAGCACGTGGTCGGCTTCGCGCGTCAGCGTGGAACCCATCGTGTTGGTTATGGCCAGCACCTTCGCTCCGGCGGCCTTGGCTTCGCGCACGGCAAAAAGAGTGTCAGCGGTTTCGCCGGACTGGGAGATGGCGATAGCAAGCGTATCGGGGGCCATCAGTTTGGCCCGGTCAGTGAACTCCGAAGCCACGTCGGCGTGCGCGGCTATGCCGAAATTCTCAAAAAGGACGCGCCCCACAAGGGCCGCATGGTAAGCCGTGCCGCAGGCTATGAACTGCACCGAAGAAAAAGACTTCATGGCCCCGGCCGTAAGCCCCATCTCGGCCCTGAGTATGTCCCCGCCCATCGGCAGCAGGCGGCCGCGCAGCGTGTTCTCCACGGCCTCGGCCTGCTCGTGTATCTCCTTGAGCATGAAGTGCTTGTAGCCGCCCTTCTCCGCCATGGTCGAATCCCACTGTATCGTGACGGGTTCCTTGGACACTTTCCTGCCCTGGAAAGTATAGAAATCAACGCCGTCCTTTTTCACGGCGGCCATTTCCCCGTCGTTAAGAAATACCACGCGCTTGGTGTGCTTGAGGAAAGCCGAAACGTCGGAAGCGATAAAATTCTCGCTTTTACCCAGCCCCACCACCAGCGGGCTGTGCAAGCGCGCGGCCAGCAGCATGCCGGGGCATTTGGCCCAGATCACCGAAAGGGCGAAAGAGCCCTTGAGGTCCGCCACGGCGCGCCGGAAAGCCTCGAAGAAGACGGGCTCCAGCATGTCGGAGCGCACGGCTTTTTCCTGCACGTGCAGGCTCTTCAACTTTTCCTCTATAATATGGGCTATGACCTCGGTGTCGGTTTCGGACTTGAACTTATGGCCGCCGGCCAGCAGCTTTTCTTTCAGGTCCAGGTAATTTTCGATTATCCCGTTATGCACCACCACCACCTGCGAGGAGCAGTCGGTGTGCGGGTGCGCGTTATCCTCAGAAGGGGCGCCGTGGGTGGCCCAGCGGGTATGCCCCACACCGGCGAGGGCGCCTTTTGCGGGCTCCTCAGCCACAAGTTTATCCAGCGCGTCCACGCGGCCGCTTACCCTTTTAAGATAAAGCCTGTTTTTGATGTCCACGACCGCTATGCCGCAGGAATCGTAGCCGCGGTACTCAAGACGCTTAAGGCCGTCGATGAGTATGTCCGTGGTCTTGTTGCCGCCGATATAGCCTGTTATTCCGCACATATCAATAAATTTCCTTGTATCCAATTGAAGCGAGGTAAGCCAGCAGCTCCGAAAAGCATACCAGCATACTAGCCTACTCGCATACCAGCGTTTGTTACTGAATCAGCCTTTTCATTTCCGCCACGGCAGTCTTCAGACCCACGAACAAGCCGCGGGAAACTATCGAGAATCCTATGTTCAGGCAGTCCATGCCCTCTATGCGCGCCACCGAAGCCACATTGTAGTAGTCCAGGCCGTGGCCGGCGTGCAGCTCCATCTTGAGCTCCTTCACCAGGAAGCCGGCCAGCTGAAGCTTCTCCAGCTCCTTGGCCTGCAGTTTCTTGCCCCAGGACTCTGCGAATGTCTTCGTGCAGAGCTCTATGCAGTCGGCGCCCATGTTGTGGGCGGCGCGTATAGCCTGCGGCTCTGGGTCCGCGAAAATGCTGACCTCTATGCCGGCGTCGGAAAGTTTTTTGATCATCTTCTCAAGGTCGGGGCGCTTGGCGTCCAGCTTCATGCCGCCCTGCGTGGTGAGCTCGCGCGGGCCTTCCGGCACCAGGCAGACCGAATCCGGGCGCACGCGCAGCGCTATTTTCTCCATTTCCGGGATGGCCGCCATCTCCAGGTGGATAAGGCCTTTCACATCGTGGCGCACCCTTTCAAGGTCGTCGTCCTGTATGTGCCGGCGGTCCTGGCGCAGGTGCATGACCACCATGTCGCCGCCGGAGCTGTAAACCACGCGGGCGGCCTCCACGGTGTCCGGGTTCTTTTCGCCGCGCGCCTGGCGCAGCGTGGCGATGTGATCTATATTTACGCCGAGTTTAACATGTCTCATGAAAGGACCTCCTGAAAAAATAAAACGGGAAACAGCTCACTTGACCGCGACCGCACCGGAATGCTTCCGGTAATGCTCCAGCAATTCCTCGGCGATGGCCTTGATCTCGGCCCTGGATTCGCCCTCCACCAGCAGCCGCAGCAGCGGCTCCGTGCCAGAATAGCGTATGAAGATGCGCCCGTTGCCTTTAAGGTCGTTCTCGAACTTCACGACCTTGTCGCTGAAGCCGCTGACGCTCTTGAACGCCGGCTTATGCGACACTTTGATCTTCTCCACCACCTGCGGGTAGCGGTTCCAGTGGCGGCGGAACCAGCTGAACGGCTTGCCCGTGTCCAGCACCACGGCCAGCGTCTGCAGCGCGGTAAGGATGCCGTCGCCCGTCGGGGCGAATTCGCGGAAAATTATGTGCCCGCTGGACTCGCCCCCCAGCTTCAGGTCGCCCTTCTCCATCGCGTCGGTCACGTTCTTGTCGCCCACCGGCACCTGCGTAACGCTTATGCCCAGCCCCTTAAGGTACCTGAGCAGGCCGTAGTTGGACATGAAAGTGAGGGAAACGCCGTCATTGGTGAGGAGCCCTTTTTTCTTAAGGTAAGGGGCCGTCATCGAAATTATGTCGTCGCCGTCCAGCTGCGCGCCTTTCTCGTCGGCGAACATGCAGCGGTCGGCGTCCCCGTCGAAGCTGATGCCGCAGAAAGCGCCCCAGGCGGCGGCGGCCTTCGCCATTTTTTCGGTATGCAGCGCGCCGCAGCCCACATTGATGTTCCCGCCGTCGGGTTTATCGCCTATGACCTTTACCGCGGCGCCCAGGTCCCTGAAAATGCGCGGGGCTATTTTATAGGCTGCCCCGTTGGCGCAGTCCAGCAGGACCTTCACGCCTTTAAGGCTGAAGCCGGGCGGCAACGTGCCCTTGAGGAAAGCCTCGTAATCGCGGGTGAAATCTTTTTTATGCAGGCCGGGGTGGGAGGGCCTGAAAGAAAGCGGCTTCCTGCCGAGGAGCAGCTTTTCTATTTTCCCCTCTATATCCTCGCTGAGCTTCAACCCCTCGCTGGAGAAAAATTTTATCCCGTTGAACTCGGGCGGGTTGTGGCTGGCGGAGATGACTATGCCGAAATCGGCGTTCTCGCGCTTCACCAGGTATGAAACCGCCGGGGTGGGTATTATTCCCAGGTCAACCACCTTGAACTTGCTGGCGCCCAGGCCCTCTACAAGGTACTTTTTTATAAGCCGGCCGGAGGCGCGCGAATCCATCCCCATCAGCACTACAGGCTTGCCGGAGCCGCGTTTCTTATATTTCGGGAGGACCAGGGAGGCCGCGTAGCCTATTTTACGGATAAAATCGGGGGTGAAGGGGTAGTCCCAGGTGATGCCGCGTATGCCGTCAGTTCCAAAAAGTTTGCCCATTAGTGTAAGCCCCGAAGCTATGCTCGTGGCGCTTCGCCACTTTCTTGTGCCGCCTTAAAGAGCTATGCTATCAGGGCGGCGGCTGTAAGTGCCTGATATAATTTTATATTATATCATTAGTGGCAGGGCGGTGTAAGCCCCGGAACGGAAGGGTGGCCGAGTGGTTTAAGGCGCCGGTCTTGAAAACCGGTGTACGGTTAATCCGTACCGTGGGTTCGAATCCCTCCCCTTCCGCCAGATTTACGGAGAGGTGTGTGAGCGGTTGAAACAGCAGGTCTCGAAAACCTGTAAGGGTCAAACCTTCGAGGGTTCGAATCCCTCCCTCTCCGAACTTTTTGACTTTTGAAAAAATCGGAATTAAAATTTAAAATTTCTGCGCGCGCAGAATTAAAATTAAATATAAATTCCCAAGGTTTTTTGAACTCGACGGAAAGCCGCCGCCTGCCTATACGGAAGTTCGAACCGATCTTTTTCAACTTTTCCCTGTTTTCCTCCGCTTTTCCGCTCTCCGCTAGTTCTCCGACGTGAACCGCCTCGCGGTACAACTCCAGCTCCGGTTCGAACCGATTGGCTCCCTGCCGGGCAAAAGCTGCGAGTTTGTTTTCAATTTCCTTTTTCCCATTGACCAATTGGGCTTTACGCTCAGCGTACTCGGACTGCGTAAGATGGCCTTGCAGTACCAAATCCAGCAACTTGCCCAATTGGTCAGTAAGGATAACCAACTCACCTCGCAGCTTTTGCCGGGCACTCTCCCCGGCCTGGGCCGACGCGGCTCGTTCCTTCTCCGCCATAAGGATGAGCCCGGCGGCCAGGGCCGGGGGTAAGGAAACAGATTTTAGTTCACCTTTTATCTGCTCCGTTATTTCCTCTTCACGAACGTAGGGCTCAGCACAAGGCCCTTTGCGCTTGGTACAGCGCAGGTAGTTGTGTTCTTTCTGGGTTTCCGTTGTGATGAAGCAACCGCACTCTTGGCAGTGGAATACTCCCCGGTAGGTGTAAGGCTTCAACCTAGGCCCCTTGGGCTTGCTTTTACGAAGCATTACGGCCTGGCAGAGGTCGAAGAGGTCTTTAGTTATGATCGGCTCGTGCTTTCCCTCGTAGAGTTCGCCCTTATACCTTATAAGACCGTAATAAACCGGATTCTTGAGCATGTACTGGTAATTGCCCACGGAAAGGGCGGTATGCCGCCCTTTCAGTCCAACGCCGTTCATTATGCGGCGGATCTCGGCCAGCGGGTAATCCCCGGTAGCGTAAAGCTCAAAGGTCTTCCGGATAAAGACCGCCCGGTCTTTATCCGGATAGATCGTTTTGGTGTTCTTGTCGTTCAAGTAGCCGAGCGGGGCGCAACAGGGCCAGATACCGTTGCGGAGTTTTTGGCGAAAGCCGCGCCGGATATTTTCTGAAAGATTATCGATATAGTATTTGGACTGCCCGAACGCTATTGAAAGCATAAACTTTCCCTGCGGCGTGGGATCAAACCAAAAGGTAGGGAACTTTAGAGCGGTTATCTTGCCGGTGTCCACTAAATAGATAATCCTGCCGCCGTCGATGGAATTGCGGCAAAGCCGGTCCGGGTG
>JAUSCK010000185.1 GCA_030651035.1 Elusimicrobiota bacterium | reverse complement strand
TCGGGGTCAGACTTTTTTGCGTTACCTCGGCCGCCTGCGGGGTCAAAAAAGCCTGACACCCGCCACCCCTCCAACTATACCCACCGGCAATCCCATGACTGGCCCTCCAGCAGTGTTGTTTAAGGTCGCGGCCGGTCTGATATTTTAGGAGGAATTGAAATGTACCACTTCATACTGATAGTCCACGTGCTGATGGCGTTCGCGCTGATCATAGCCATAGTGGCGTTCCAGACCAGCAAAGGCTCGGCGCTGTCCATGTTCGGGGGGGGCGGAGACGCGCTATTCAATTCCGCCAGCGGCACCTCGTTCATAAAGAAATTCACCACCGGCGCCGCGATAATCTTCGCGGTCACGTCTCTCCTGCTGACCGTGCTTTCGTCCTCGAACAGGATGCGCTCCGTGGTCCAGGAATTTCCTTTAGGCGCGCCGCCCCAGGCCCAGCATCCGCCTAAGGCGGACGCCATCCCGCCGCAGCAGGCCCCGGCTAAGGCAGCCCCTGCCAAAGCTGCCCCGGCTCCAGCCAAAAAATAGTCAGGTAAACGATCCCAGGGTAAAAGAAACGGTGACGAGGAAAGTTCCTTGTCGCCGTTTTAAATTTCCGTCCGCTATTCCTTACTTCATCACTTTATTCTCGAACGTCCTGGTGATATCGATAAGGTTCTTGGAGGTCTTGGCCGCGAAAAGGCGCTTGCGGAGGGTCGGGTTCGAGATCAGGCCGGAGAGCTTGGAAAGGATGTGCAACTGTGAAGTGGGGTCGTTAAACGGAGTCAGAATGAGGAAAATAAGTCTGACTGGCTGGTTGTCGGGAGAGGGGAAATGGATGCCCGCCCGGCTTATGCCCACGGCAAGGAGGGGGGCGGCGAGCCCCGGCAGCCTGGCGTGGGGGAAAGCGGTCTGATGCCCGAGAGCGGTGGAAAAATTAGCTTCCCTTTTCATTATAGCGGAAAGCGCCTCTTCTTTGTTAAAGGCGGGTCTGGCGGAATATAGGCTTTCCAGGACCTCGCTGATAGCCTCTTGCCGCCCGGCCGCTGTGAGTTCCGGCACAAAAGCCTCGTTCACCAGGATCCCGCTGAGGGTCAGCGTGGGCGGAGGCTCGAATTCATCGCGTATTTCGCCGGTCAGTTCTTCGACGATGTCCTCCATAGTGAGCAGGCCGGAGACAGCACCCTGAGGGTTCCTGACCAGGGCCAGCTGCACGCGCTTTTCCTGGAATTCCCGCAAGGCCCTCTCGATGGTTATGCCTTCGGAAATAAAGTGAAGGGGCCGTTTCAGCTTGAGGAGCTCAGGATTCCCGCAGCTCCCGGCGCGGTCCAGGAAATCAAGGGCCAGGTCCTTGAAATGGACGAAAGAAGAGGCGTTCTCAAGGCCGGTCTCGGTCAGGGGGTAGCGCGAATATTTCTTATCCTTTATGACGGCGAGGTTCTCGGCCCAGGGGCGCTCCAGCGAGATGTAGGCGATGGCGCTCGCCGGGGTCATGACCTCCTTGACGCCGATAGTGCCGAAATCGAAAAGGTGCTCGAACATCATAAGCCTGCCCAGCGAGATCTTGCCGTGCTCCTGCGATTGCCCCAGGATCATGCGCAGTTCCTCGGCGGAGTGGACGGTCTCGTCCTGATTGGCCTTTATGCGCAGAGCGCGCAGGATCAGATTGGCGCTTTCGTTCAGCAGCCACATGGGCACGAAGAAGACCGTGTGGAAGAATTTGAACGGGGCGGCTATCCATAACGCGGAGGTTTCCGGTATGCGTATGGCCATGTTCTTGGGGACCAGTTCGCCGACGACCACATGGAAGGCCGTTATTACGGTGAAGGCGACGGCGATCGCGATCGTGTGTGAGGCCGCCGCGGAGAGTTCGACGCCGAAAAAGCGGAAGAGGGGGGAGATCAGATGCGCGAGGGCGGGCTCGCCCACCCAGCCCAGGCCTATACTGGCGATGGTGATGCCCAATTGGGCGGTAGAGAGGTAGGCCTCCAGGTCGTTTACTGCCTCGGCGGCTATTTTGGCGCGCGTGACGCCCTTGGCCGCCAGCTCTTCCAGGCGGGTAAAGCGCACCTTCACTATCGCGAATTCCGAGAGCACGAAAAAGGCGTTGAGCAGGAGGAAAAACAGCGCGGCCAGGAGATAAAGCAGTTCTGTCATCGGTCATATTTTACAATTTCTGTCCGGGATTTGGTAAAATATGTTGAGCGAGTTGAACTGGAAAGAACAGGTTTACGCGCGGGTGGCGAAACTGGTAGACGCGCACGTTTGAGGGGCGTGTGTCTAACGACTTGGGGGTTCAAATCCCCCCCCGCGCAGAGATTTATAAAACCGTCTTGCAGGAGGCTGCAAGTTCGGGGTCCTGTCGGGGTGAGTCTTTTTTGCTTCCCTCGGCCGCCTGCGGGGTCAAAAAAGGCTCACCCCGCCACCGCGCAGAACTGTCGTCCGCTGTGGCGGACTCCATCCCAATTATACCCTCCTGCAAAACGGATTTTTGTGAAGATGAAAGATATTTTTCCTGCTGCACTGGTAAAACGCATAGTTAAAAAGACAGGGACCCCGGTCTACATCTATTCCCGCCATAAAATACTCGAGAACCTGGACGCTTACAAAAGATCATTTTCAGCGCTGAAACCGCTGTTCTGTTACGCTATGAAGGCTAATTCGAACGGGGCCGTGGCTCGGCTGCTGGCGCAGAACGGCGCGGGCGCGGACGTGGTCAGCGGGGGGGAACTTTACAGGGCGCTGCGCGCCGGTTTCGACCCGCGCAAGATAATCTTTTCAGGGGTCGGGAAGACGGACGGCGAGATGGCGGCCGCCCTGCGCGCCGGCATCCTGTTCATAAACGTGGAGTCGTTCGAGGAATTGGCCGCCCTGGAACGCGTGGCGGCCCGCATGAAGGTAAAGGCCGAGATCTCCGTCAGGATAAATCCCGACATAGACCCCCATACCCATAAATTCATCACCACCGGCAAGATAGGGAGCAAGTTCGGCGTGGCTTTCAAGGAAGCCCGGCAACTTTACGCCTTCGCGCGCGCCTCGCGCCACCTGGAGCCGGTAGGCATCCATTTCCATCTCGGCTCCCAGATAGATTCTCCGGAGCCCTACGCGAAAGCCCTTTCGGTCGTGGCTAAATTTATCCTCCTGCTGCGGGCGGACGGCGTAACCCTTAAGTATCTCGATATCGGAGGCGGTTGGGGGGTCCGGGAAGGCTGCGATATGCTGCCGCCCGGTATCCTGGCCAGGACCGTGGGCCCGCTGGTCAGGAAGCTGGGTCTGGCGCTCATCCTCGAGCCGGGCCGGTCACTGGTGGCGGCAGCCGGCGCGCTGGCCGTAACGACCCTTTACAGGAAGAAAAGCGGGCCCAAAAACTATGTCATAACCGACGGCGCCATGAACGACCTTATCCGGCCGGCCTTTTACGGCGCGAAACACCCCGTGCGGCCCCTGGTGAAGCGGCCCGGCAAGGCCAGGCGCTACGATATAGCGGGGCCGGTCTGTGAAAGCGGGGATTTCCTGGCCCAGGGCGTCAGTCTGCCCATGCCTTCCCGCGGGGACATCCTGCTCATCCTTTCCGCGGGGGCTTACGGTTTTTCCATGAGCTCCCAGTACAATTCACGGCCGCGCGCCTCCGAAGTGCTCATAACGGGCGCTGATTCCTGGCGCCTCATCCGTGAGCGCGAGACAACCAGGGACCTTACCGAAAAAGAAAGGTAATTGCCGGCGGCTGCAGGTTCGCGGGTCCTGTCAGCCATGGGGCCCATCGGGCCTGCGGCCGGCCCGGCGACTTCGCGCCGGTTCCTCCTCGGCCCGATCCAACCCATGGCTGCCACCCGCTCCATTTGTACCCGCCGACAACTTGCCAACTGGAACTTGAGAGTCGGTG
>JAUSCK010000122.1 GCA_030651035.1 Elusimicrobiota bacterium | reverse complement strand
TTATGGCCTGCTCTGGCTCAGGACAAGGAACCTGATGGTACTGGTATTTATTCATGCCCTCATGGATGGCATCTCCGGCTTTTCCGGCATTGGAAAAGCATTCGGGGTTTTCTGAAGGGGAAAAGGTACCAGGAGAGTTTTCGTACTGTGAAATAATGTTACCCATATTACGGCCGGCGGTCAATATTGCGTAAATTTGTATAAGCCGCCCATTACCGGTATAATAATTAAAGTCGGCGCCCCCCCGCGGGTTTTCCGTCTCACGCTTCAGGAGGTTATTCTATGCTGGCGCAAAGTCCGACCGTTAAAGCCGATCCTTCTATAAAACCGGGAAAAATTCTGGATGTGGGGTGCGGCGCGAATAAAAAGCCCGGGGCGATAGGCATCGACCGGGTAGCGCTTCCCGGCGTCGACGTCGTCCATAATATCAACCAGTTCCCCTGGCCGTTCGAGAGCGGCTCCTTCGACGGCATCATTATGTCCCAGGTGGTCGAGCATGTGGAAGACGTCCTGAAGCTCATGGAGGAGGTGCACCGGGTGGGAAAGCCGGGCTGCCTGGTGGAAATTTATACGCCCCATTTTTCCTCTTTTAACTCCTGGACCGACCCCACCCACCGCTGGCACCTGGCGTTCAGGTCTTTCGACCTTTTCTGCGAAGGCCGGAGTTACGATTACACGCCGGTCCGGTTCAAGCTGGTAAGCCGGAACTTCACTTTCGGCAAGGGCCTGCTGTGCCTGCCCGGGCGCTTTATCAGCGCCTGTTCCCCTGAGATCTACGAGAAATATTTTTGCTTTGTCTTCCCGGCGAAGGATATAGAGTTTTCTCTTCAAATAGAAAAGCCTGAATAAAAACATAGCCGGCCGCATACAGGACCAACACCATGGAAAACGAAAACGAAGCCCACCTTCTCACCGACAAGGATATTTACCTCTTTAACGAAGGCAACCACTTAAGGCTCTACGAGAAGTTCGGCGCCCATCCCGCCGTCATAGGCGGGGCTGACGGGACCCTCTTTTCCGTCTGGGCCCCGAACGCCAAAGAAGTCCATGTGATCGGGGATTTCAACGGCTGGGACAAAAAGCGCGACGCCTTGAAGGAGCGCGGCAGTTCCGGCATCTGGGAAGGCTTTATCCCCGGCGTCAGGCAGGGGCAGAATTATAAGTATTTCATACTTTCCCGCTACAAGAGCTTCAGCGCGGAAAAAGCGGATCCGATGGCTTTCGCCACCGAGATCCCGCCCAAAACGGCGTCCGTGGTGGGCTCGCTGGATTATAGCTGGGGCGACGGGGAGTGGCTGAAGGCGCGGGGCGCCCGCACCGGCCTGAAAAGCCCGGTTTCCATTTACGAGGTGCACCTCGGCTCCTGGCGCCGCGTCCCGGAAGAAGGGAACCGCTCCCTGACCTACCGGGAGCTGGCTGAGCAGCTGCCGAAGTACGTCAAAGAGCTGGGCTTTTCCCACGTGGAGCTGATGCCTGTCACCGAGCACCCTTTCTACGGGTCCTGGGGCTACCAGACCACCGGCTATTTCGCCCCCACCAGCCGCTACGGCCGCCCGCAGGACTTAATGTACCTGGTGGACCGCCTGCACCAGGAAGGCATAGGCGTGATACTGGACTGGGTCCCGGCGCATTTCCCGGCGGACGCGCACGGCCTGGCCTATTTCGACGGCACGCACCTCTACGAGCACGCCGATCCCAGGCAGGGGTTCCACCCGGATTGGAAAAGCTCCATCTTCAACTTCGGCCGCAACGAGGTCAAGAGCTTCCTCCTGAGCAGCGCGCTGTTCTGGATAGATAAATACCACGCCGACGGGCTGCGCGTGGACGCGGTGGCTTCCATGCTTTACCTGGATTATTCGCGCAAGGCGGGCGAGTGGGTGCCTAACAAGTTCGGCGGCAGGGAGAACCTGGAAGCCGTGGCCTTCCTGAAGCAGTTCAACCAGGTGGTTTACGAGAACTACCCCGGCACGCAGACCTACGCCGAGGAATCCACCTCCTGGCCGATGGTTTCAAGGCCCACCTATATAGGGGGCCTGGGCTTCGGGCTTAAGTGGGACATGGGCTGGATGCACGACACGCTGCAGTACTTTTCCAAAGACCCGGTATTCCGCAAGTTCCACCACAACAGCCTCACCTTCCGCATGCTGTACGCCTTCGGCGAGAACTTCGTGCTGCCGTTCTCGCACGACGAGGTGGCGCACGGCAAGGGCTCGATGATCAACAAGATGGCCGGCGACTCCTGGCAGAAGTTCGCCAACCTCAGGCTGCTCTACGGCAGCATGTACGCCCAGCCCGGGCAGAAGCTCCTGTTCATGGGCGGCGAGTTCGCGCAGTGGAGCGAGTGGAACCACGAGGCCAGCCTGGACTGGCACCTGGCCGAGCACGGGCCGCACGCCGGCATGCAGAAATGGGTGAGCGACCTGAACGCCTTTTACCGGGCCGAGCCCGCGATGCACGAGCTCAACTGCAGCCCGGCCGGTTTCGAGTGGATAGACGCCAACGATTCGCAGCAGAGCGTGACGGCTTTCCTGCGCAAAGGCGAGAAGCCCGAAGAAACCATCCTGGCGGTCTGCAATTTCACCACCGTGCCGCGCCACAGCTACCGCGTGGGGGTGCCGCGCGGCGGCTTCTGGAAGGAGCTGCTTAACAGCGACGCCGTGGCCTACCGGGGCAGCGGCATGGGCAATATGGGCGGGGCGCCCGCTGAAGCCGCGCCCTCGCACGGCCGGCCCTATTCGCTGCTGCTTACGCTGCCGCCGCTTTCCATAGAGTTCTTTAAGTGCTGCGAGTAATACCGGGCCTGGTATCGCGACCGGCCAGCCATGGCGGCCGGAACGCAAAACCAGCGTCGCGCACACCGTGCGCGCGCTTCCGCGTCTCGCCCTCCGCGCTTACGCAAGCGTCGGGCTCCGACCGGTTTTGCTAATCCGGCCGCCATGTCCGGCCGCTGCACAAAAAAGAGCCTCCCGAATTAACGGGAGGCTCTTTTAGTCCGCGGAGGGCCGCTTATTTCAGGTGCTTGGAAATGATGCCGGCCAGTTCGAACATCGTGACCTGCGGCTTGAGGAAAAGCTTCAGCAGCTTTTCATCGGCGTTGATATTGCGCCTGTTGACCTTGTCCTGCAGGCCGTTAGCCTTTATATAGTCCCACATCTTCTTTATCACCTGGGTCCGGGGGATGGGTTCGCTGCCGACCACCGCCGCCAGGTCCGCATCCGGCTGCATGGGTTTCATGAATTTGGGGTTTGCCATTTTAGTCTCCTTAAATCTGCCGCGATCAGCTTTATGTCGGCCGTTTAACAGGCACAGTTTCTTACGGTTCCACAGGCTTGGAAAGCGGGTATGTCTAAATACTAGCAAAAAAAGGGTTATAATTATTTTTATGACCGGGATTAAGGACAGGCGCAGGCGTGAGCTCGCCATAACCGTATACGGGATTGACGGCAAGGCCGTTTGCCTGAACTCGGCGGTGCTGAAGGCGGCGCTGCGCATGAAGCGCGCCCTGCCCGGCAGGCCGGACCTGTGCGGCAGGGCCGTTGAAAAGATATTGGGATTGGTTCCTGTCAGGCTGGAAATACGCCTGTGGAACGGGGAAAAGCTCCTGTTCAACGCGCCGTCCGACCTGGGGAATTTCCTCTGCGATGTGGACGGGATAATAATACGCGACCAGTATAACGCCGGGAGCCTTGCCCCGCACTTTGGTCCGGGCACGGGAAAAAGTGCAGGGTTGGCCGGGAAGGTGGTGGTGGACGCGGGGGCCAATATAGGCCTGTTCTCCCTGTATGCCGCGGCCCTTGGGGCGAAAAAGGTTTACGCGTTCGAGGCCGTGGCCGAAACCTATAAGATCTTAAAGCGCAACCTTGCGCTTAACGGTTCGCCGAAAGTCGTAAAGGCCGTGAATATCGCCCTGGGAGCTGAAAGCGGCTCGGCCGAGATAATGTTCAATACCCTGGGGGAAGGCTCCGCTATGATAGATTGCGGCGACCCCCTGGTAAACCGGGGCATTACCTACACCGGCCGCAGAAGAGTTAAGGTGGCCCCGCTGGACGGCCTTGTGAAGGGGTGCGTTCATTTTATCAAGATAGACGTGGAGGGCTACGAAAAGAACGTTCTTCTGGGGGCGGAAGGGATAATAAAGAAGTATAAACCCGTCCTGTCATTGGCGGCCTACCACAGGCCCGCGGACAAAAAAGCGCTGCCTGAAGCCGTGCGCGGCCTCAGGGCCGATTATAAGATAACCCTTAAAACCTTCGCCGAGGACGATTTTTACTGCGAATGACCGGTATCCTGGCCTTGTCCTTGCTGCTTTTACCTGCCCTGCCCGCCCTGGCCGGGGCGCCGAAGGCCTCAACGGAAATAACCGACCGCTACGGTGCGCCGCTGCGCGCCTACCCTTCCGGCGCGTCTTTCGCCGACTGCGCGCCGGTAAAACTGCAGCAGATCTCGCCGTGGCTCGTGCTGGCCACCGTGGCGGCCGAGGATAAGCGCTTTTTCATGCACCAGGGGGTGGACTTCCGATCGGTGGCGCGCGCCGCCTGGCAGAATTCCAAAGAAGGCCGCGCCGTATCAGGCGCCTCCACCATAACGCAGCAACTGGCCCGCGCGCTGGAGCCTCACCCGCGCACTTTTACAGGCAAGCTCTACGAGATGTTTTCCGCCTTCCGCCTTGAGGCGAAGCACAGCAAGGAAGAGATCCTTGAGGGCTACTTCAACGGGGTTTCATACGGCCCGCTGCTGACAGGCGCGGAGGCGGCCTCGCAGGACTATTTCGGCCTGCCGGCTAAAGACCTCAGCCTGGCCCAGGCCGCGCTGCTGGCCGGCCTCCCCAAATCCCCGGTAAATTATAACCCGCGCAAAAACCCGCGCGCCGCTTTCGACCGCCAGCGCCTTATCCTGCGCCGCCTGCTGGACCTGGGCCTGGTCGGCGAGGAGGCCTACCGCCTGGGTCTGGCCGAAACGGTTTCCGTCAGGGAAAAAGAAAAATATTTCGAGGCCCCGCAGTTCTGCGACTACGCGCTGAAGCGCTCCGGGGCCGGGAAGATAAAGACAACCCTGGACCTCCGCGCCCAGCGGGCCGCCGCCGAAGCTCTTAAAAGCCGCCTGGCCGAGCTGGGCGCCAGCCACCATATCACCAACGGCGCCGCGCTGGTCATAGACAACGCCACCGGCGGCATACTGGCCTGGGCGGGCTCCAACGATTTTTTCGATTCCGTCAATTCCGGGCAGGTGGACGGGGTGACGGCCCCGCGCCAGCCCGGCTCGGCGCTGAAGCCCTTCCTCTACGCGCTGGTCCTGTCAAAGGGCGCTAAACCTTCCGACCTTGTAGAGGACGCGCCGCTGTTCGCGGCCGGCGGCCACGCCCCGCTGAATTACGACAAGACCTATCACGGCATGGTGCGCCTGCGGGAGGCGCTGGCCTGCTCCTATAATGTGCCGGCCGTGCGGCTCGCGGAAAAGACCGGTGTCGCGGCTTTCCTGGCAAAACTCAGGGATTTCGGCTTCGACTCGCTGGACAGGCCGGCTGAATTCTACGGCCAGGGCCTGGCCCTGGGCAACGGCGAGGTGACGCTGCTGGAGCTGGTGAACGCCTATGCGGCCCTGGCCCGCGGCGGCGTCTGGCTGCCGGCCCGGTTCGAGCTTGAAAGCCCCGCCGCCCCCTCGCGCCGGGCCATGGGCCGCAGCGAGGCTTATCTTATAACCAATATCCTTTCCGATAATTCGGCGCGGGCCCCGGCCTTCGGCGTTAATTCAGCCTTCAACCTGCCTTTCGATTTCGCCGCCAAGACCGGAACCACCAAGGATTACCGCGACAACTGGGCCGTGGGCTACACCCCGGAGTGGACCGCCGGGGTCTGGGTGGGCAATTTTGACGGCAGCTCCATGCGCAGGGTTTCCGGCATAAGCGGCGCCGCCCCGGCGCTTAAAGAGATAGCCATGGAACTGAAAAAACTTTACGGCTCAACCCCTTTCAGGCGGCCGCCGGGTATAAAGACGGTAAAGGTCTGCCCGGTTTCGGGCCTGCCGCCTTCGGCCTTCTGCCCGGCTACCATGGACGAGGTTTTTTCCGCCGGCAACCTGCCTTCCGGCCAGTGCGCCGAACATCTGCCGCCTGCTGAACGCGCGCCCGCGCCTGCCGCGGTAAAGCTTTCTGTTAAATTCCCGGCCAACGGCGATATTTTCCGGCTGGACCCGCAAACCCCGCGCGCGGCGCAGGCCCTCATCTTTAAAGCCGCAGGGCCGGAAGGCGAAGTAACCTGGACGGTGGACGGGCAGGAGCTGGCCGGGCAAGGGGAAAGCGTCTCCTGGCCTTTGGAGCCCGGCCGCCACAGCGTTTTCTTCACCGCCCTGCAGGCCGGCAAACCAGTAAGGTCCAAACCCGTGCATTTTACCGTGATAAAATAACCTTCCGGCTTGTGACAGGGGGCTCCTTGACCAAAAGCAAAGCAGGATAATGTATTCTTTTGCTAAAATAAGTGTTATTACAGCAGCGGCACATAGGTTTTGTCAGGTTTTATATTTTCGTATGAAAATATAAATTTTCAAACAAAAATATTTAAGGTGCGTTTCCCGCTTAAGCCGCGATTTTTGACAGGTAAATCCCCGGAAAACCTACTGGCATATAAATTGCTCCGTATCTCGTATACACAAAAACTAGTGAAGGATAAAAACATGAAACGAATGAATATTGCAGCGGTGGTACTGATGCTGGCGGTCTGTTCAGCCGGAGCAGCGGAGATAAACTTCGACGGCGGGACTTCAGGCATGAATTTTTTCCAGGCCCTGCAAGCGGCCGAAGTGCCGGCGGCGGCGGGTTGCCCGCTCCCGGCGGCTGAAGCGCGAACCTCCTCCTCTGTTATGTTCGAGATACGCGACGGCTTCTACGGCACCAACAGCATGGCCGCTTTCGACATCGGTTCGGGCTATAAAGTTACCGCCTACAAATACGGCAACGACTGGAAAACCGAGGTGAGCGTCGGCGACTATAAAGAAGCGGGGAAGGCGGTCTCTTACCAGGGGAAACGCTTCACCTACGTTTCAGGCGACACCGCCCTCACCCTGGAATCCAGGAACGGCTCTTATGTGCTTACCGGCAGCGTTTCCGCGGAACTGGCCGGCGGCAGCCCCGTCACGCTGGACGCCAGGCCGGCGGCGCTTAACGGCGCGGAGGCTTTCTCTCTGAAGACCGAAACCGGTGACCTGGCCTTTAGCCGGGCCTCCGTGAGCGGCCGCGCAGCCAACCCCCGCCTGGCCGGGGCGCTGACGGCCCTTTACCTGGTGGCGCTCCGCGAGGGCTCTTACGGCGTGTTCCGCAGCGTGGATTTTAAGGTGCGCGGCGATATAGACGAGAACGGCGGCGGCTGGGCCTCCTGCTCGAACACCAGCGAGAACTGGACGATCAATGATGTGGAGTGGAAGACGGTTTCACACTCACACCAGGAGATCTATGTCTGTAAAGTCAATGTTACCTGGAGCTGCCGCTGGCGTAACTGCAGCGAGCCCTATCCCCACACGCAGCCGGGCCAGTGCTACTGTAAGGCCGCCTGCAGCAAGAGTTCCAATACAACTAACGAGTGCTCGTGGCAGCAGGTCGAATAAAGGCAGCGACCCGGTCCTCCGGTAATAAAAAAAGGCCGCCCGCTGTTATGCGGGCGGCCTTTTCTGACATTGACACTAATTGGGGGAAGTTGTATTCTGTGTCATAAGGGGGAATCCCCGCATTTGCCTTTTTGTTCCGGACAAAACTATGACTATAAAATACATTGTATTTTGCTTTATATTTATTATCTCCGCCTGCCTCCCGGCCGGCCTCTCAGCCGCGGATGTTCAGAAGAAGTTTTTGGAAAAAGCAGAGGACCTGAATAAGCTTAAGCCGCCTACAGAAAATCCGCCAGGAAATAATCCCGCCGACCCGGGCAATCCCGGCAACCCGCCCGAAGAAACCCCTTCCGGCACCAAGCCGGCCGAGCCAGGGGAAACACCCGCCGAGCCGGGCAACGCCGATAAAGACGCCAAGGACGCGAAAGATAAGAAGGACAAAACCGATAAGGATTCCAAGGGCAAGAAAGACAAGCCCGGAAAAGGCGGGAAACCCGGCGGCGGGAAGGGCGGGCTATCCCTGCCGTCCGCTCCGACCCCGCCGAGTGCCGCCGCTCTGGCTCCGGCCGGGGGGGCTATAGCAGGGGGGATAATCGGAGGCCTTTTCTCCGGCGGGAAAAGGGACGAGAAGAAAGAAGAGAAAAAAGAAATAAAAGAGGTTCCTCCGCCGGCTCCTAAAGAGGCCCCTGAAAAGGCAGCCAAAGAAGTCGCGGCTTCAACTGAAGCCGCCAAAGAGATCGCGGTTTCAAGCGAACCCGTAAAACCGGCGGCGCCCGTCCAGGCTTCAACCCCGGTAGTTGCGGCTGAACCGCTTTACTCCGAAGGCAAAGGCCCCACGGTAGCGGTTATAGATTTCGAGGGTGAGCACGGCGCCCAATTCGCTGAGCTGCTTACCGAAGCGCTCAAAGCGGATTTAAAGGTGTATAGCCGAACAGAACTGGCGGCTAAAAAATATGAAACGAAAGCCGTGACCAGGGTTTCCGCAAAAAAGATAGCCACGGAAGCCGCCGTTGAATATGTCGTAACCGGCAAAATAACCCTAAAGACCGTGACGCTTTCAATAATCTCCATCTTCCTGCGCGACGGCAAAACCGGCGACATAAAAATGACCGATAATCACAGCTTAAGATCCCTCGCAGACCTGAAATCAATCGCCGAAAACGCCGCCGGGAAGATAAAAGAAAAAATAAACAGTAATTAAGCGGGAAAGTGATTGAGTGAGTAAGCGGATGGTTAACCTGATGTTGAAGGCGGGATAAGGCGCAGAATATTATTCCCGGATTACAAGGATAAGGGGCGTTAACTATGTCTAAGGCGAGAAAAATGTTCGTTCATGTATCCGGCTCTTTCAAGGAATCAGACAAGGTCATGGCCGCTTATTATGCTTCGCTTACTTGTGAGGAAAAGCTGGATATCGGGCAATACTTAAGAGAGCAGTATTACAAAATTAAGGGTGGTGTTGCCGGAAGAATGGATAAAACTATTATCCATGTCTCACGGGCCCGTTCCCAGGTAAACGGACGCGCTGTGCGGGAGGCTCGAGGGATTGAAGAAAAATAAAAAAGCATGCAGCCTGAAAACCGGCAGGAAGCGCAGGGGGCAGGATAAACTGGACCTGCAAATGCTTCAAAAACTGAAAACGCCGGGAAAGTGATCGGCAACATGATAAGCAGTATCAGCAACAAATGAACTGGTTAAAGCGGCTTAATTACAAGCAACACCCAAAAACCTAAAAAGGTACCTTCTTGCTTATTTATAAGTTAAATAAAGCGCAGCATGGAAAAAATAAAATTTGCCTTAAAACGGCAGCTCGTAGCCTGCTGTTCATTGTTTGTTTTGCCGGCCAACAGGCAAGCGCAGTTATTGAAAAATTAAAAATTTCACAAATTGCCAACGGTGCGAACCACACAGTAGCGCTAAAAACAGACGGCACGCTGTGGGCGTGGGGGTATAACGGTATAGGCCAGCTTGGCGATGGGACAACGGTTGATAAATTCGCACCGGTACAGATAGGCACACATAAAAAATGGATATCCATCGCGGCGGGCGCATACCACACAATAGCGCTAAAAGCAGACGGCACGCTGTGGGCCTGGGGAAACAACGATGCCGGCCAGTTGGGAGATGCCACAACAGCCAATAAATCCAAGCCTATACGCGTAGGCACGGATAACAAGTGGATTTCTATCGCTGCGGGAGTACGCCACACAATAGCCTTAAAATCAGACGGGACGCTGTGGGCCTGGGGAAGCAACAACGGGCAGCGCTGAAATCAGACAATACGCTGTGGGCCTGGGGTGGTAACAATAGCGGTCAACTAGGCGATGGAACGACAGCTGATAAATCCGCGCCTGTGCTTATAGGCACGGACAATAAGTGGGTTTCCGTAATGGCCGGATATGGCCACACAATAGCCTTGAAATCGGATGGTACGCTCTGGGCCTGGGGACATAATTCCAGCGGTGAATTAGGAGATGGCACAACGGCTTATAAATCCGAGCCTTTGCAGATAGGAGCGGATAGAAAGTGGGTTTCCACTGCCCTTGTGCCGGAGCCCGTGGCTGCCAAGGTTGAGGCCGTGAGAATAACCGGTGGTACTAACATGGCCGTGGCCGAGTTCGTCGGCAAGAACGTGTCGCAGGCCGACGCCTCTATAGTGACCGACTTCCTGCGCACGGAGCTGGTGAGCACCGGCCTGTTCAATGTTATGGATAGGAACAACATGGACACCGTGCTGGCCGAGCAGAAATTCCAGAACAGCGGCTGCACCGAGCAGGAATGCGCCGTGGAGATGGGGAAACTGCTGAATATTAAGCAGATACTTGTAGGGTCGCTCTCAAAGCTCATGGACAGCTATTATATTACGGTGAACGTGGTGGATGTCGAAACCGGGAAAATAACCGCTTCGTATAACAGCGACCCCGTTTCTTCCAAGGAACTTAAAGACGCATGTCAAAAAATAGTAAAGAAACTGTCTCAAAAGTGATCCTGGCCGGGCTGTTGCTGCTGCCGCTTTGCGCTTTTGCCGGCCTGTCTCCGGGCGACAGGGCGCCGGATTTTGATCTGACGGACCTTTCCGGAAAACCTGTGGGGCTTTCGGATATAATCCGGAAGGATAGGCCGGTTGTGCTTTCTTTTTTCGGCACCTGGTGTGTCAGTTGCCTGGAGGAAATGAAAGACCTGGCTGTAATGGTGAAGCAGTATGACGCGGCAGTCTACATGGTAGGCGTAGACGGCGACAAAGATGTGCTGGCCCGATTCGTCGAAAAAAACAAAATTCCGTTTCCCGTGCTTTGGGACCCCAAAGCCAAGGCGATGGGGAAGAAGTACGACCTGATGCGGGGCGCCTTCCTGGTGGTCCCTAAAACTTACATTATCTCTCCGCTCGGCAATATCGAGTATGCCGCCGAATCGTATGATGAGGCAAGAAAAGCGGCTCTGGACGCTAAGCTCGCCGCTTTGAGCGGCAAGAAATGGGATAAGCCTGTCGAAGTGGCTGTCTATTTTACCGGCTCGGCTAACGGCTACCTGGAATCCTGCAACTGCTTCAAGCACCCGTACGGCGGATTTATCAAGCTGGTTTCATTCCTTAAACAACAGGAGAGTAAGTATTCCAACCGTATTCTTCTGGATTCCGGCGATTTCCTCCCTTACGGCGTCACGGATGCCCAGGCTAAACCTGTTTTTAAGGCAATGGCCCTGGCGGGGTATGACGCCATCGCCGTCGGGGACCAGGATCTGTCATATAAGGGGTTTGTTGCGGAGGCTGCAAAAAAAGGGGGGGCTTTCCTGGCCTCAAATATCATTTTTAAGGATGGAGTCCCCGGTGCGGCGGATAAAACAGTAACGGTCGGCAAACTGAAGATCCGGATAGTATCTTTCGCAAGCCCGGAGACCTTTTCCCTCTATACGGAAGAGTTTACCTCTAAAGTGGAGTTTAAAGCCTTGAAGGAAGTGTTAAAGGGCGAAAAAAATGCTGACTTCCTGATACTTCTTTCCCATGCCGGGCTGGACGAGAATCTGAAAATAGCCGCCGCGTTCGGGCAGATCGACTTGATAGTCGGCGGGCACTCACAGGAGCTTCTTAAAAAGCCCGCGAAGGCGGGGAACGCGCTTATAGTGCAGTCGGGCGGCAACATCCAGAACGCGGGCAGGATCGTCCTGCGCTTTGACAGTAAAGGGAAATTCCTGGATTACTCCCATGATGTTTTCCCTTTGACGAACGACATCCCGAATTCACCGCAGATAGAGGCGCTCGTGAAGGAGTCAAAAAATATTAAGTAGCGGCTGGTCTTTGACCAGCAATAAAAAACCCCCGGCTTTGAAGGCCGGGGGTTTTTATTGCGCCTTAGAGCTTAATTAGCTTCAGGGGCCAGCGTATTCAGCAGCTCGAAGGCCGGCGAGGCCTTGGCCACGCGGACTTCTTCGGCCGGGACTTCCGTGTCGGTCTTGCTGAACGGGGAGGTGATGGAGGAAAGCTTGGTCACATCCTCGCCGCGGCAGCCGTCCGAGGGGCACACGTTGGAGACGCGGCAGCCGTTCTGGTAGACGTAGTCGTTCTCGCCGCGCACCAGGATGCCTTCTATCACGCCGGTTTTGGCGCTGAAGACGGCGCTGCCGGAGTTTCCGCCATAGGTGTCGAGGTTGGCCACAAAGTAGCCTTTGGTGGAGGCGTCGCGCACCGTGGAGCCGCCGGCTATCTTGGTGGGCAGGCCGGCGGGATGGCCGATAACTACCAGCGGGTCGCCGTTCTTTACGGTGTCCTTGGCGTTATACTTGAGCGCCGCGTGGTTGGTCACCTTGCGGTCCAGGCGGATCAGCGCCCAGTCGGCGCCGGTGCCTACCTGCTCGCGGCCTATCAGCTGGGAGCAGCCGTAAACTTCGCCGGCCGGCAGGGTATCGGGCATTACGCCCTTGGTCGTAACCGCGAAGCCGAAGACGAATTTGGTGGATTTGCAGGCGTCTTCGGTCTTGACGCAGTGGCCGGCGGTCATTATGATGTCCGGGGCGACCAGCGAGCCGGAGCAGAAGGCGCCGGTGACCTGTTCGTAGAAGGGCTCTTCCTTGCAGAGGCCGTAGCTCTGTGAATAGGAATCTGTGGTCAGCACGGCCTTGTCGCCGTTTATGGTCACGTCGGAGCCCTGGAACAGGCCCACTGTGGAATCGGCCAGCTTCAGCAGCTTGGCGTCGGTGACCTGGTAGATGTCCAGGCGGTCGTCCGCGCCGTATATTACTTTGTCGCCGTCTTTCCCGGCTGAAAAGGCGGGAAGGGAAAGTCCGGCCGCGATGAAAGCGAGGGCTGCCGCAGAGAATAATATTTTCTTCATGTATGCCTCCGGTTGTTTGACTGTGGTCATTGACTACAATCAATTGAAACTAATTACGAGGAATAAAGCAAGGGAAAAAATCTATACTGAGAAAACAAAAAAACATTTCCTGCCTTTTTCAAAAATGTTAACATAATACACAGATTCGGCTGATAAAAGAAATTAAAAGCCGGAAAACAACCCGACACACCCTTGTCGGGTTGATGATGTAGACTATTAGGGTAATAATTTAAATAACGGAGGTTTTATTTATGGCAAACGAAGACAAAATTAAGGCGCTGGATGCGGCGCTGGCGCAGATAGAGAAGAGCTACGGCAAAGAGGCCATCATGAAGCTGGGCGAGCGCTCCAGCCGCATGAAGATAGAGGTTATCCCCACCGGCGCGCTGTCGCTGGACCTGGCGCTGGGCGTGGGCGGGCTGCCCCGCGGCCGCGTGGTGGAAATTTTCGGACCGGAAGCCTCCGGCAAAACCACTTTAACCCTGCATGTTATAGCGGAAGCCCAAAAGAGGGGCGGCATGGCGGCCTTCATAGACGCCGAGCACGCGCTGGACCCCGTTTACGCGCAGAAGCTGGGCGTGGACGTGGACAACCTGCTTATTTCGCAGCCCGACTCCGGCGAGCAGGCCCTTGAGATAGCCGAGAAGCTGGTGCGCTCCGGCGCGCTGGACATTATCGTTATAGACTCCGTGGCCGCGCTGGTGCCAAGGGCGGAGATCGAAGGCGAGATGGGCGATATGCACGTGGGCCTGCAGGCCAGGCTGATGAGCCAGGCGCTGAGGAAGCTCACCTCCATAATATCCTCCAGCAAGACCACCGTGATGTTCATCAACCAGCTCCGCCACAAGATAGGCGTGATGTTCGGCAACCCGGAAACCACCCCCGGCGGCCTGGCGCTGAAATTCTATTCATCCGTACGGCTGGACATAAGGAAGATAGAGACTATTAAGCAGGCCGACGTGGTGACCGGCGCCCGCATACGCGTCAAGGTCGTGAAGAACAAAGTGGCGCCCCCTTACCGCCAGGCCGAGTTTGAGATGGTGAACGGCGAGGGCATCTCCACCGAGGGCTGCCTGCTGGATATGGGCGTAGAAACAGGCCTGCTGGAGAAATCCGGAACCTGGTACATTTATAACGGCGACCGCATGGGCCAGGGCCGCGAGAACGCGAAATCCTACCTTAAGGCTAATAAAGACAAAGCAGTTGCAATTGAGACGGAACTGCGCAGCCGCTTCCTGCTGCCGGGCATGAAGCCCACCCCGGGTTCGGAGAAGGTCGCGGCCGAGAAGGCGGCAGAAAAAGCCGCCGACAAAGCCTACGAAAAGAAAGAAAAAGCGGTGAAGAAGTAATAGGAGCGGTTACTTAACCCGATTACCGCAATTCATGGTTCTTACAGGATTCACCGCGTAGCGGGCCGTTGTCAGGCGCTATGCGCATCAGGACCGAGAAGCTGGCCGGTTTGCGTACAGCGCTTGGCCGTCTGAGGAGCATAGCTCTTGATACGACATGACCATAGGTCTAATACGGCGCGGGCATAGTCTAGGGGGGGACATAGGGGATGGTTCTTAATATCTTAATAACTTTTTATATTCGCTGGCATAATATTTGATCGTGTGATGAGGACGTGAAATATGACTAAAAAAGTAGTGGGGGAAAAAGGCGGCAGGAGCCTTTTTAACTTTATCATTCCCGCCATCGTGGAATTTGACAGCGACAGTCATCGGGTTCACTGCGCCCGCCGCCCTTTCCAGCGCGAGCCGGACTTCGGCGTAACCGGCGTAAACCACAGTTTCGCGGATCTGCCTGCGCGGGTGGAGGCGCCAGGATGACCGCGACGCTCCGCGTGTTCGTCAGCTCGGTGCAGAAGGAACTGGAAGACGAACGTCTTATCGTGCAGAATCTTGTCAGCACCGATCTCTTCCTGTCGACGCATTGCGTCCCGGTGCTCTACGAATTCGAACCGGCATCGGCGGACAAGGCTTTGGAGGGCTGCCTCAAATCCCTTGATGCCTGCCATGTCTATCTGCTTATTGTGGGCGTTCAGTACGGCACACCGGTGGACAAACTGTCCATCACACATGCCGAATATCGCCGGGCGAAGAAGAGAAAGCTCCCCATTCTCGCCTTCATCAAGGGGAACCGGCGCGTGAAACGCGAAAAAGGAACGGTTGCCCTGCTGGCCGAACTCGACGCTGACGGCCCCAAGTACAAGCGCTTCGACAATGTCATTGAGTTACAGAAGGAAGTCCGCGCGGCGCTGCTGAAACTGTTGCGGGATCGGTTCATCATCGCGCCGACCAGCGACGAGAACGAGATCGCCGAGCAGACCATCGAGGCCACCTCGACCTTCGAGTCCCGGCCGCTCGACCGGGTACGCTGGCAAGACCTCGACCTGGACGTAGCGCGCCGCCTGATCGCCGCGACCGAGCAGCGCGAGGCGGACGGACTTTCCAAAGAGGAGATGCTTGCCGGCGCCGCTTTGCGCGGCCTGGTGTGGCATAAACCAGGCTCGGGCGAACACTACGGGACAGGGTTCGGTGGCGGCTCGGGGGACGGCTCCGGGTGGCACGAACCAGCGCCGGGCGAGCACTATGCCACCGCCGCCGGGATCGTGCTGCTGGCCAAGGACCCTTCGGCGGTCTTTCCCCAATGCCGCATTCTGGCCGACGCCTATCGGGCCACCGAGCCCGACGGCGACCCGCGCGACCACGAAGACATCCGGGGGCCGATGCCGCTTGTCATCCAGCGCGCCATCGCCTTCATCGATCGCAACACGCGCCATCCGATGCGTATTGTCGGGCTTGATCGCGTTCGTCTTGATGAGTACCCCGTTGATAGCCTGCGCGAGGCGCTGGTCAACGCAGTCGCGCACCGCCAGTACGAGGATGACGGCCGCAAGATACTTCTCGAGGTCTTCGCCGACCGCGTGGCGCTCTCCAGCCCGGGTCTTCCGCCCAAGCCAATCACTCTCGCCAGTCTGCGCAAAGGCAAATACCGGTCATGTTCGCGCAATCCGGTGTTGGCCCAGTGTCTTTCCTACTTCCACCGCATCGAGGAGCGCGGCAGCGGCTTCCGTAGGATGCGCGACCAGATGCTTGACCATGGGCTCGATCAGCCTATTCTCAGCGCCGACATGGGTTACTTCCAGATCACCTTCCCGGGGCCTGGCAACAACGTAAAGCGGCTCAGGGTTCCTGCCGATGGCGCAGGCAAGATCGTGCCACCGTCCGTGGAAGGGAAATTGAACGACCGACAAAAGAAAATTCTTGCTCATTTACTCAACGAAGGCTTCGTTACCAGCGGGTGGTGTCGGAAGCACTTACCAGTGGTCTATGACACGATTCGCCGCGACCTGCTCAGTTTGATCGGGTTAGGCGTGATCAAACCACAGGGCCAGGGCAGAAGCACCCGTTACGTCTTGAAGAAGAACTTATGACAAATCTACCGATAATCTACCGATTATTTCTGACAATCTACCGATTTGCATCCCAAGTGCAACAAGGTGAAAAGGGACAGGCGGGTATATTGTGATCGGAGTCGGCGAGAAAAACGGAAAAGCGGTTATGCCGCCGGCAGGGTTGCGGGTAAATCGGATTAGGCCTATCCACTTAATGCCACTAACTCCAACCAGTAGTATCAGTAGTGCGACGCAGACCGCAATAAGTGGTAGGCATTGGCGTCAAGTGGATACCCCTAAATCGGATTGATAAAATCCAGATTACTGTAGAGTTTCCCGCGCATCCGCTATTTTATGAGCAAGACAAGGTCGGAGCAGGCGCCGCATCAGGGGCCCGGTCAAGGGCCCGGTCAGGGGCCCGGTTTGGGGTTTTACCTGTATTGATGACCTTATGCCGTCACGGTAGAAATAAGAAAGGCCATGCAAAGTTACCTTCGCAAAGCCTCCATGAATAGTATAGCGGAAGGTTTTAAGAGTTTCAATCTTAGAGGAGAGTTGAGAATGGATTCCAGGCGGAAAAGGTATAATGGAAAATAAAAGGATAAATGCGCCCTCTGGCGGCTGACTTTTCGCGGCATCTCGGCATGGAGCGGGGCCTGGCAATAAACACCTGCCTGGCCTACTCCGGCGATACCGACGCTTTCCTGGCCTATTGCGAGGGCAGGAAGACCGACCCCGCGCTGGCGGAAGCGCCGTTCCTGGAAGCCTACCTGTGGCATTTAAAAAAAGTGGGCGGGCTCGGGGCCGCTTCCATTTACCGCAAGACGGAGGCCCTGCGGGCTTTTTACCGCTACCTGCGCCTTGAAGGGAAGGCCGCCAAGGATCCCACCGCCAATTTCCGCGCGCCCAAGCTGCCGCGCAAAGTGCCGCGCTTTTTGGACAAGCGCGACATGGAGAAGCTGCTGGGCTACCCGGCGGGGGACGCTTTTGCCAAGGTGCGGGCCGCAGCCGCCATAGAGCTGCTTTACGCCTCGGGCATAAGGGTGTCCGAGCTGCTTGGCCTGCGGCTTGAGTCCGTGAATTTCCAGCAGGGCTGGCTGAGGGTTTTCGGCAAGGGCTCGAAGGAGCGCATGGTGCCGGTGAACGCCGCGGCGCTCAGCCGGCTTAAAGATTACCTTTCCTCCAGGCAGCAGAAATTCGGCGGGCAGGACGTGGCGGACGAGCTGTTCCTGAACCGCGACGGGAAAAAGCTCAGCCGGGTGACCATGTGGAAGGACATCGTGACCTTCGGCAGGGAGGCGGGGGTGGAGATAAAACCCCATCCTCATTTATTCCGCCATACTTTCGCCAGCCACCTGGTGCAGGGCGGGGCGGACCTGCGCTCGGTGCAGGAGATGCTGGGCCACGCCAGCCTCAACACTACCCAGATCTACGCCCACATAGACAAGGGCGACATAAAGCGGGCGCACGAGAAGTATCATCCGGATAAATAAAAAT
>JAUSCK010000182.1 GCA_030651035.1 Elusimicrobiota bacterium | reverse complement strand
GTAAAGGCTCTCTCGGTAAGCGGGACGATGCGCCGTTTTGTTTTCTTACCGAACGGGCCGCCCTTGCCGTAGACCAAGAGCCGGCGGTCCTGCCAGAGGACGTTCTCTTTGGTGAGGCCGGCCAGCTCCGAGACGCGCAGCCCGGTATCGAGCAGCGTTGAGATAACGACTTTTTCGATCCCGGAGCTGCAGGCGTTAGCCAGGCGGTCGGCGTTTGCGTTGGTGAGGGGTTCGCGCTTGTATTGGTATGTGGCCATAGTTCGTATATTACAAAATATGCGAACTATGGGCGCAATGTGTAAAGGGTAGTCCGACGGAGGCGGTATCAGGTTTGAACGGGGAGTTCGCTTTTATGGGGGGAAGGCGAACAACACCGTGGAGATATTACTGGCAGGGGAAATAACAAAGCTGCGGCCCGCTGGACGAGGAAGCCCAGGCGGGTTGTCTTTTAGTCAGTACTTTGTGATTTTATACTCAAGTGAGTTCGGCGCGGCATTAATAATCTCTACGATATACCCTTCCATAGGAACCTTCGTTTCGCCCACGGCAAGCCTGATTGGAATTGTCTCAGCAGGGACAACCACATGAAAATCCGAGGTTGGTGAAAGCGCCGTTGAAGAGTAGTTATTTCTCGCATTGGCATTGACTGTTCCGACATTGCCGGCCGCCTGATAATTACCGGAGATTGTTGAGTTCGAGCTCCCTGTTGTTGTAGAGAGGGGTGTCCTGCTCATTGTGGTTTCGTTGGTGACAATTTGAACATCTTTACGATAAAGAACCACTTCCCCCGTCTTTTCAACACCGGCAAACCGCAACTCTGAAAAGCCTTCGTTGGTCTTTCTTCCGAAGATGTCCGCCTTACCAAAGGCGTTTTCAAGATTTCGCTGTTTATTTACACGCAGTACAACATCGCCGACTCCCACAATAGTTTGCCGGTTGATAGGCTGTTCGATGTTCGCCGTGTGATCTATTGTTGCGCAACCACCAACAAGAATTGCCAACGACAGTAAAATAAGCAGTTGTTTCATTATTCCTTCCTTTTTTAAATAGCTGATTATAAGCCTGATGCAAAAAGGTCCTGGCCCCGCCCTATTCTCCAAATTCGCAATCTGCATTTAAAATAAGACTCTCCATATCTTTTTCTATCATTTGCGGCGTTACGCCGTGCTTTTCACCCCAGGCCATGGAGATAGCCGCTAAATATTCATCTAATTTTTTAAATAGATAGGCGGTTTCCCGAAGTTCCAGAAGCATCTTTTCCCTACCATCGCTTGAAAAGAAACTGTCGGCTCTATCCCAGAAATAATTATGAGCCAACCAATTTCTTTTCTTAAGGGCATCTTTTATATTTGCCTCAAACTCAAGAGGGAGTCTGGCTGCCTTCCCAAGCTCTTTAACAAGTCCACCTAATGTCCGCTCAAAATGACCTTCCAACGTCTTTTGATACATTGAACGTGTACCGTCTTTGGGCTGTATCCCATATACGGATGCCAAAACTATGGCGATCCCTCGCTCAAAACACTGGGCCTGATACATAGCAAGACCATATTGAGCGTATACTTCTCGAATATGGTGCGATTCTTTATCAATATCTTCTTCCATGTGGAGAAGGAATTATTTCCCGATTAGATTTGTTTTCACAGATTACGACCGAAGGCGAACAGGGCGCGGCCGCCGGCGGCGGCCGCGGATCACGTTCTATTCAAACAGCGTTTTTACCCAGTCCAGGTAACGGCCCACATCCTTTGTGATATCCGACGCTTCGCGTTCGGTGAATTCCCTGGAGTCGTATTCCACGATGCTCTTTTGCCCGAGGATACGCGTAAGCCGTGTTGATTGCGTGCCGACATTCTCGTGCTTTATATGAAGGTTCAGCAATTCTACCGCCTCGTAATGGCTTTCGCCCGCAGAGCGCAGCTTTGCTTTGATTCCCATTGCCGCGTCGGTCGCGGATATAGCGCAGTGAACTCCATTCAGGCCAGCTGAGTTCCACCGGCGTTGCCTGTAGGACTCCAACATGGTCTGATAAAATTCTTCAGCCTTCTTCAGATAGGATTTTGCTTCGGCTTCACTTACATGCCTAGTGCGATGTTTCTTTGGACTCATGGGCCAGCACCTCCTCAAAATGTTTACCGAAAATAACGCGGCCTTCCTTGATCACGTTCTGGATCAATTTATCTTTCTTATCGAACCGGGAGACAAAATCGCGGCGCCGGATTACATGGGGGGAAAGCATCATGCCGAATTTCGCCAGAAACTTGCCGCCTTTATCCTGTACGCCGGCAGTAATCTTCCGGACATCCAGGGAATTCTCAAGAACGATCATAATATCCAGATCACTGCCCTGTTTGTTTTCACCTCTGGCCACGCTGCCGAACATGATTATGGAGACAATGCCTTTGGTAGGCAGCGCCTTACGCAGCTCTTCGATCATCGCGGCGGCAAGGCCCTGCTCACTGTCAAAAAGGGGGGACAATATATTTTCAACTACGTAACGTGTTCTGTTAAGTGAAAACAAATATGATGCCCCCACGGACTTCCTGAGGACAACGCCTGTGGAATAGAGTTCCTGCAGGGCCTGCTGCGCGGCCCTGGGACTTAGATCCGCCTTCCTGGCTATTTCCCGTCCCGTGAGTTCAGTCCCGCGGTAAAGAATCCGGAGGATAGTCACTTTTGACTTTTGCCCCAGATAATCTTCTAGTAGGTGTTTTGTGCTCATATGGCTATATTAGTAGCTGTTCGTATACATTAGTATACATGCGTTATCGAGCATTTGTCAAACACTCTGGACGGCCGCCCCCGCCGCTTGTTCTCTTTCCCCGCTGGTTCGTTTATTTAACCTATCCCCCTCGCTAAACCCGAAAATTTGTTTTTAAATAGTCTTTTGCGACTGAAAAAAGCGTAATATTATGTTTTGTTGCAAAAGTTTGTGCCCCACTTGAGAAATCATATAAGGTTGCAAGAATTGCGTCCTTGGCCTCCGGCCAAGACGCGCGTACCCCAACAAGTTCCCTAATTGCCGCAACTCCTACGCTACCGGCATATCTTTTGCACTGAACAATTGACACCTCGTTATTTCTTCTCAGAATTAAATCTACCCCCTGATCATTAGTCTGTGGGGTGAATTCGACACTAAATCCTTGTTCCTGATAAATTGTAGCTACAGCACGCTCAAACTCAATCCCACTAAGTTTGGACCACCAGCTAATGTCGCTCATGCTTTGAAGCATTTTACTCTCAAGAGAGTGCCGAAGGCGACTTTTCGCCTCCATTACCAATCGTATTAGAGTCGGGCTTCCTGGGGTCTTGGTAAGAAGGATAATAATTATTCCAAGGGAAACTGATGCTACTACTGGCCACCAACCCCAAGAACCCGCCATAAAAATCAATATAAAAGCCACAGAGAACAGGCCATACCCAAATGGGTGCCCGGTTGAATGTCCAACATAATTCTTCTCCGCCTCATTTAATACTTGAGAGGGACAGATACCAATTCTGCATTCAAGTGGAGCATTTGGGTCAGAGGACTTTTGCGGGAACCTGCTTTCGTCCCATGTTTGGAGTATTTTAATGTGGCCTTTGTCGGCCTCAACTTCAATTTTATATGGTGTGCGACGCAGGACAGTTTTCCAATTTACCTTATGGGATCCCTTCCCTAAAAAGGTTAAATTGCTGCTGAGTGGTATATAGTCCCCGCCGCCGATAGCGGCGATAAGTTTGCCAGAACTTTCATAACGGTAGACTGTATATACTTCAATCATTTCTGAATCAAAATCCTTAAGGTATAAGGTTCCGCTGCCTTTCTATTCAAGCAGCGGATTTAATATCGCGTGACCTTTTCTTTTATTGAGCGCTGAAATATTCGGCCGCAGAATGTTTTGACCAGCCACCTCGTCCGGGTTTTCCCGGGGTGCCGGAGAAACCGGGACAGCCAGGAACTCCTGAGAAACCAGGCATCCCAGGTGTACCACTTAAACTGGGGACGCTTGGAAGAGCCCCTGTGCGGGTGTGGATAAATGCAAGTGCACAATTATTACTGTCGTAGATTACACCATCATCAAACCAACCGATGTGCCTGCCGCCTAGGGAGTACATATTATCTCCCTTTATCCAGCCAACAACGCTCCCAGTAGCATTGCGGATATAATCGTCATCAAGTATGAGTTGCGCTAAACCAGTCTTATTAAATAACCAATCAGCCATGTGATCTCTTTTGCCCCCTCAATTTCGTATTTCGCTAACGTAATTATTATACAGCTTTTGTAAAAATCTTATTCCCGCAAGGCCGCGGTTGTTGGCGCGGGCCTTACCGCCGCAGGCGGTAAGGGGGGCGCGCGGCCGCGCAGGGGTGGGGCAGGGCTGTTGCGGCCCGGCGGCCCCACGAACCGGCCCGCCTAGGCCGGGCGGGCGGCGCGGCTTTAGCCGCGGCGGTGGGGCGAACAGCCGCAAGCCTGGCCGTCCAGCCGTCAGGCTGGACGGCAGGGCGGCGGCT
>JAUSCK010000178.1 GCA_030651035.1 Elusimicrobiota bacterium | reverse complement strand
ATTGGAGTACAAATTATTTCCGGTCAGGGTGTTCTTGGGGGAGACCGAGACGAAAATGCCGGAGCCTGAATTGGAGCAGGAAGTATTTCCGGCCAGAGTGTTATTGGCGGTGTTATCAAGATAAATACCTACGCCTACATTGGAGTATAAATTATTTCCGGTCAGAGTGTTATAGGAGCCGCTATAGACGTAAATACCTTGCCCCATGCCAGAGTATAAATTGTTTCCGATTAGTGTGTTGCTGGATGAGTTGTAGACGAAAATACCTTCACTTACACTGGAGTAGATATTATTCCCGGTCAGTGTGATTAGTGAGGACGAGGGGTTGAGAGTTATCCCGCAGTAGCCGCCGTTGCGCACGGTTGAGCTTGAAATTGAACCCTTTGTCAGGGCGCCGTCAAAGGTTATACCGTATTTTCTGGCGGTGCTATTGCCCAGGTAAGCGAATTCGCCTTGGGCGAGCGAGAAACTTGTGGCGTTCTGCGCCAGATTTAGGATATAGGCGCTATTAGCCGCTACGGTTCCCGAGGACCGCACCAGGACATTACGCGTGAGATTCCCCACTATGATGGGGCTGGTGGAGGACAGCGCCCGGCTCAAAGGCACACCAGAGAAGCTAACGGTGCATGATGGGTTGCAGGCTGGCTGGTTCGTGATGCCCGTAATCGTGCGGCTGTCGGTCGACCCGGGCCCGTTGCCAGATGTGGGGCCAATCGTGATCTGGTCGCCCAACTGCCAGCCGATAGCTGAAGTAGAACCGGAAACCGTGAGGCTGGTGGCGGCGGTGATGCTCTGCGTGGCGAACGCGTAGGGCGTCTTGGTGGAACCCCGCACGGTGAAGTTGCCGCTAACATCCACTATAAGCCCGGCGCGGTAGGAAACGCTCCCCGTGGACAGCACGATATGAGCGATTAAGGCATTGGGAATTGTATCCGCCTCGCTGCCGTAGTCCAGATAACCGCCGGTGCTTATTAAGATATCGCCGGTTGTCAGGCTCCAGCTTGAGCTGGCCACCCGGCTGGCCCTAAGCGTGCCTTTAATCCAGGTCCCGGATGAAACAGCGTTCATAACATCGACGGTGACTACAATCCCGGCGTTGATAGTGACGGAGTCAATGCTTGTGGGCACGGCAGCCCCGCCCCAAGTGACGGTATTGCTCCAGTTGCCGGTAACAGAAGCGGTGCGCGCCGCCGCGTTCAAAGACGCCGGCAGCAAAGCCAGGGAAATAAGCCCAGCAAAAAGGTACCAGGTACCTTTTGAGGTTTTGGCTTTTATCCGGTTAAATAACTTGTTACAACTCATTTTATTACAGCTTTTTACGACTTTATATTCTCTACCCGTACACCCTGATCCAAATCCGCTTTTCAGACGCAACACCTCTAGCCCGGCAAAAGGCCGGGCTTAAAATTTACGCAAAAAACCACCTATAAGGAAACCTACAAACGGGAATACTCCCATTTTAATCCCCTTATCTGCGCGTATTATCTACGCTACTTAATAGACTAATAGATAATAGTCTGATTATCAATGGCTATTTGTTACATCCCAATGAGAATTAGGTGTCTAAACGGCAGGTAGCCGGGAGGAAGGGCTGTTTTTCGACCCTGGACTGCAAAACGGCGATATAGAAAGTAACCGCTCTGACGGCCGTATTGGTGAACAGGTCTCTGGCGCTATAACGGCGCAGATGTTAAGCGCGGAAAAGGTCTTTAAGATTTTGGAGTATTTCCGGAGCGGATTTAATTTCGGCCAGCGGCGTCAGTCTTTCCAGTATGTAGGCTTTATCCAATTTTCCCTGCTGGCGGGTTATAACGCCTTTTATATCGGACCAGTCCCTGGGTCTGTTGGCAAAGGCTTTCATTATCACCAGGTCCTCCGCGGAACAGGTTAAAAGGTTAACCCCGGGAAGAAACTCAAAGCGGGTAGCCCGGCTGCAGGCCTCCTCCTCAAAAGGCAAAGCGGCGAGGGCTATATCAATAGCTACGCCGCTTGCGGATTTAAGAAGGAGGACGCGGTTTTCCTCCGCAAAGGCGGCGGCGTCGGGAATTCTGGAAGGATAGGCGGCCAAGAGGGAGTTGATAAACTCTTTCTCCGTGCCGAAACCTGTCAGCAGGGTAACATCTACGTCGATAGTAACGCGCGGCTCGCCCCACCGCTGAAGGGAGATACCGCCGATAAAGCAGAATTTCCAGTTTTCTTTTTCAAAGAAACCCTGAAGCTCGGCGGCTATTTGGAACAGGGTCTTCAATGCCTTAACCTCATGAACCAGCGCTGTTGTTCGACCAAGCCGGAGGTCGCGGATGCCGGATAATTCAGGATGGCGGACTGGAAAGCGTCCTCAAGCAGCTCGATGGAATTGCGGACGTCCGTATGCAGAAGCTCTTCCTCGCGTATGCGCTCCAGCTCCGGCCCGGCTTTCTGCCACCTGGCGACCCATTGACGCATTGCATCCGTTTTTGAATTATCCATAAATCCTCTAAGATAATCTTAGCATTTCAACTGTAAAAAAAAGCGCAAGATCAGGGTCGGGAAAAGCAAACTGCTACTTAATTATCGCGAATTTCTTGATCGTTTTCTTGTGTTCGCCGGTGGCTTCAAATTTTACGCGCGTGATGTAGATATACACGCCCGAGGCCACTCCTGACGGGATGTGCCATTCGGCTTCCCACCCGCCGGGAATCGCAGCGAAATCGGCATCGTTGAACTCTTTTATCGCCCGGCCGGTGATGTCGAACACCGCAACCTGCTTGAGCAGCGGCGACTGGTCGCTTTCGATATGGAATTTGACGGTCTTGCCGGCGGGGTTGGGATAGGCGTAAACCTTGTCCGCTTTAAGCAGCTCGCCCAGCGGGCTTATCATAAGCGCCTCGCCCGGCTTCAGGCTGACTGAAAGCTCTTTAGCCCCCCCGTTCGCGTCGGGCACCTTAAGGGTATACTTGCCCGGCAGAAGGTTCTTTATAAGGAACTTCCCGGCGGCGTCCACCGGCGCCGTGGCTATCAGCCGGTTGCGCTGGTAAAGCTCAACAACAGCAGCGCCCATAGGCCTTACGCCCTTCGCCCGGTAGCCAAGGGCCGCTATCCTGTAACCGATCAGTTCCCCGCCTATGCTGGACAGCTCATAGTTTATCGCCAAAGTAAAGTCTGCGTTGGAAGCGCCCAGCGTTATGCCGTCAGAGCCCACGGAGCTTATAATATCGTCGGCCGTCCAGGTGGCCTGCACGCGGTAGCTGCCCGAGGGGAGCGGGCTCAGCACATAGCTCCCGCTGCCGTCCGCTACGGAGAAAGCCGAAGCGCGCAGCGTGCCTACGGTGTCGAACGCCTCCAGCAACACGCCGGTTATACCCTCGCTGGATACCTTCATGACATGGCCGCTTATCCGGTCGGGGTAGGGCGCGGCCTGCGCGGTGGCTTCGTTCGAAATGGCGGACCAGTTGCCGGCGTCGTCGCGGGTCCAGGCGCGCAGGTAGTAGGTCTGCCCGGGCACAAGCGCGGTGATCTCTTTGGAA
>JAUSCK010000176.1 GCA_030651035.1 Elusimicrobiota bacterium | reverse complement strand
CCGGCTAAATAATAATGCAGTATTGAAGAGTCCGGTTTTAATTTTACCGCCTCCCGATAGCGTGTTACGGCTTCCTCAAGCTTGCCCTGAGTTTCAAGGGCGGTCGCAAGCTCCGTAAGCATTACCACTGCGCCCGGCTCCAGTTTGACCGCCGCCCGGTAGTGGGAGACGGCTTCCTCAAGCCTGGCTTTTCTTTCAGGGACTGATCCGCGTTTAGCGCGGCCGGCCTTATAGTCAGGCCTGGCTTTTAACGCTTCTCGATAGCGGGTCGCGGCTTCATCCTGGCTTTGCATTCCCAAAGCGCCGGCCAGATAATAATGCACCACCGCGGAATCGGGTTCGGTTTTCAGCGAGTCTTTATAATGGGAGATAGCCTCTTCCAGATTTCCCTGCCTTGCCATGATAAACCCGAGGTTGGCATGCACCCCGGCATTATCGGGGTTTAACCTGAGCGCGGCATTATAATGGGCCAGGGCCGCGTCCAGATTCCCCAGGCTTCCCATAACAGCGCCGAGGTTAGTGTGAGCCTTGGCATTGTCCGGGTCCAGCTTTAAAGCGGTGTTATAATGGGCTAGAGCTTCTTCGCGGCCGCCCTTCTTGTCCAGGGCGGCCCCCAGGCTGCCATGCGCTTCGGAGCTGTCCGGGCTAAGCTCCAGCGCCTTGCGGTATGCCGCTATTTCGCCGTCAAGATCCCCGGCCTTGGCGTACTCCAGGCCGGCCCGGAGAAAAGAGCGGGCGTCCAGGAAGGCCGCGCGGATCTTTTTGATCACGCCCGCCTTCTCCGCGACGAATTCAGGGATGTTCGCCGCGCGGTCCGGTGAAGTGAAGTCGGCAAGGAGGACCGGCGGCGTATCGCGCCCCTCCTCGTCGATATGGGTAAGGAAAAGCTGGGTGTACGGGGAATTGGCCTTTGAGGAAAAGACCAGCCACCTGCTGTTCGGCGACCAGCTGTGCCAGGAGTTCATCAAAGGAGTATTGCAGCGCATCTTCCTGGCTGTGCCCCCCTGCGCCGGCATGATATACAGCTCGCTGTCCGGCTGCAGCAGCATAAAGCTTTTCGCCCTGCAGAACACTATCCATTTTCCGTCCGGAGAATATTTCGCGAAGAAATTGCTCATGCCGTTGTTCGAAGCGCCCTCAAGCGGCTCCGGCTTCCCGCCTTTGCCGTCGTTGAACGGGATCCGGTAAAGGTCGAACAGGAATTTTTTCCCGCCCTCCAGGAACTCGGCGCACTCTTTCAGCGTAAGCAGCGCGTCTTTCTTGTTGCGGACGCCCTTTAATTCATGCGCCCGGCTCCTGGCAAAGACTATCTGGCTGCCGTCAGGGCTCCACGCCGGGTTGCTTTGCACGAATTCCCTGTCGTCCGCGCCGGGCAAGGCCTTGAAAGTCTTGTCCTTCCTGGAGTAGACCGCGAGGATCCCCTTGACGGGGAAAAAAAGCTGCGAGAATGCGAGGCCGGGAACGGCCACGAAAACGGAGCGGTCCTTAACGGTGCTCACCACATGATTGCCGTCGGGGGAAACCTGGGATAGCAGGCCGAAGGTCAGTTCGTTGTCTTCTTTCTTGTAATCGCTCCAGGTAATGATCCTGCTTTTATCCAGAACCATTTCCTCCAGCGTCGGGGCGATGGCGTACGAGCCCTTGTCGTTGGCATAATCGATATCCATGCCCAGGACCGAGCCGTCAGCCGAGAACGAATGACAATTGCCGCAGACCGGCATATTTTCCAGCACGATAGGCGGCAGGCCCTTGAGGGACACCTTCCCCATCCTCCACCGGATACGGGAGGGGTCTTTGACCGCTTCGCTGAAAGGCAGCGTCACCTCGCGGTAGAACAGCGGTGCGCCCACCTCGTCTTTGGAGGTGCTGAAGGAAATGACGGCGGAGGATAATATTTTTTCCGGCGCGGCGCGGCTGGCCCCGGCAATAGTAAGCGTCGCGGCCTTCTCCAGCGACCTGCGCTTAATGAGCTCCCAATCGTCGTCGGAGGGCCGCCAGCGCGGGGCGGGCGCGAGAAAATCCATGCGGAGGTCCGTGCCGGGGAATTTTACGGTAACCGCTCACACCTCCGAGGCGGAGCTGTCCTTCCAGCGGAATTCCTGGGCCGCGATATCGGGCGGGAAAAGCGTTTCATCCAGCGGGGATGCTATCGTCAGGCCGGTTTGAGGGGTCCCTTCTTTGTAGGCCGAAAGCATGGAACCCAGTAACGGGGCGGCCGTTGCGGGGGCCGCCGCGAGTCCCCGCAGAAGCCCGGCGCAAAGCGCGGCGGCCGCAGCAAGAAAAAAATATCGCTTCATGGGTTTCCTCACGAATGCCCCGCCTTTTTCTCCCGGCGGGTTTTCCGGGAAAAAGCGTCCACCTCGATCTCGAACAAAAGATCGCCGCGGCAGACGACGCTCTGCATTATAAGGGGGCGCAGGGCGGAGCTGCCGGATCTTTTGCGGTACCGCTCATAAGCCGGGAAATCCGCCGCGTTCCTGAAATAGGCGATCGCCCGCGTCACATCGGAATAAGCCATGCCGCGCGAGCTAAGCAGGGCCTCGACGACTTTCATCGTAAAAGCTATCTGCGCCTCCGCGTCGCCCTCATGGACGGTTCTTCCGCCGGCCTCGATGCTCGCCGTGCCCGAAACTAACAGGCTCCTGCCTCCCGGCGCGGACAGCTCGACCGCCCGGCTGAACAGGCTCCCGTAATCAGGCGCGGGGCATTGCAGTGGGGACGGCAGCGCGCGCGCTTCCGCGCCGCGCGCCTTCGGCTTGACGGCCAGCGCGCTGACCACGAGCGCGGCATGGGCGGGGTTTTCGCCCCCGACCCCGGTGCTTGCGGGCGCGGATCTCCCTGTCATGTTCCTTTCACTGAAGAATTTGCTGCGCACGGCGTTAAAGCCGCCGTACCAGGATAAAATATCGTCGAGATAGAACCAGGTCCTTACGATATCCGGCATCGCCATCCCCGCCGCCACAAGCGCTTTTTCCAGGGTCCTGAAAGCGTCCAGGGCCTGGACCCTGCGCGGAGCGCCGGGTTTAGAGGGAAGCACGTTCCCCACAACGCAGTACTTCGCGAATTTGTCTTCGTAAACGCGCGCCGCGGGTTTTCCGTCAAGAAAAACAGTTTCGACCGGGACTCCGGAGACCGCGTATATCTGGATCCCCGCAATACCCGTCCCCGGACCGGGGCCGGTCCCCACCAGGGTAACCGGCCAGACAAGGCCGCCATACGCGCTTGACAGACAGTCGACATAGGCGTTAAGGCCCTTAAGCGGGCCGAATATATCCATCTTAACGACAGCAGCGTTGCGCTTTTTAAGTGCGCGGACCGCCCTGGCTATCGTGGCCGGCGGCTTCTCGTTTATGCCGTCCGGGCGCAAGGTAAGGAATAGCTCGGTCAGCTCCCCTCTGGAGACGGCCGCGATGGAAACGCCCCGCCCGGTCTGCCTGGAGTTCTTAATGGTTTTCATGTTGAAGGCCGGGAAAAGGCGCGGCGGGCGCCTTTCTTTTATCCGAAATAGAACGGAGCAATATTCTGCCGGACGGTGCGTTGTCCCTGCGCCGGCTGTTCCGGCGGGACCATGTTCTTATGCGGCCTGCCGAGAAGCAAACCGGCCAGGACCAGCAATGAAGCCAACAGCAGCCCTCCGCACAGCGCATATATCCAATACGGCAGGTACCGTATCTTGGCGGTTGAGGCGGAAAAATGATCCGAAAGCGCGGCTACCAGGCCGGCCATCCTCGCCTTGGCCTCGCGGTTCTTGGGCTTGATCTGCATTGTGCCGACCCAATCCTGGATGGATATCTGGAATATCCCGCCGTCCTCAGCCCGGACGGACCCGAGGGCTTTTTCGTGTTTTAACCCCAGCTTTTCGAAGGCGCCGTTTAAGGCGTCGTTGGCCGTTTCTTCCGAAATGCCGAAGCAGATGTGGCCTTTGGTGGCGAACCAGAATACCAGCAGCAGGAACGGGTAAAGCACGATGTTTATGATGGCCATTGACGGGACAGAAGTCAGCAGTTTCAGCCCGTTAATGAACTGGGGCAGGAAACACAGGGCTATCAGGGCAAACAGCCATTTCCCGGAGTAGATCGTCGCGCGCCCGGCGAGCAGGCCGCGCAGTCCGACAAAAAGCATCCCCGCCCCGGCCAGGCAGAGGAGCATAAGCACCATTACCAGTATCAGCATACAGTGTTTCCTTTTTGATCGCTTCGGTTCTTCACCCGCGGTTCCGCCGGGGCGGACGACGGGAGGTTTTCAGGACTCCAGCAGCTTCGCCACGTAGGCGGCGTGGAACTTCTTCATCTTCTCCACCAGCGCCAGGATATCCTCTTTGGGCGGCAGGAAGGTGGTGCGGAAATGCAGCGTGCCGGGGTGCTGGCCGAAGCCAGAGCCGGGCACCACGCAGATGCCGGTGCCCTCGAGAAGCCGCAGGCAGTACCTGGCGTCCCGCGCGGCCTCGTACTTGTGGCGCTCTTCGGGGGTCATCGCTTCGGGGTTTATGCCCTTCGGGTGGGGCAGGTCGAATTTGACGAAAGCGTACATCGCCCCCTCGGGGATATCGGTTTTCATGCCCTCGATCCCGTTGAGGCCTCTCCCCAGTATTTCCGCTTTTTCTTTAAGGTCGCCCAGGATGGCGGCGCGCTCCCGGGAATAAAGCTCGTAGCTTTCGTCGCCGGGCTGCGGCGGGGCGGCCATCAGGTAGGTAACGAGCTGGCCGTCCACGTTGGCGCAGAGGCCTATGGACAGCAGCTTTATCACTTCGGCGTAAACGTCGTCGGGCATGTTGCGTATTTCCATGTAGCCGCCGCGGTGCCCGCATTCGCCCAGGAAGCCTTTTGAGACGGAGTGGAAGCTGAAGAGCGTCACTTCTTTTTCGCCCAGGTCGTGCATGACCTTCGCGAAGGAGTGGAACGCGAGCCCCTCGCCGTAGACGTTCTCCTGGTAAACCTCGTCGGCCAGGATGGCCAGGCCGTGCGCCCTGGCGAAGCGTATGACCATGCCGATATTCTTCCGGGAAAGCACCGCGCCGGTGGGGTTGCCGGGGTTGATGACGGCTATCGCCACGGGGTTTATGCCGGCCTTTTTCGCGCCCTCTATGCTGCGGGTCAGCTCGGCCTCGTCCAGGCCCCAGCGGTTCTTCTCGTCGAGGAAGTAGCTTATCTGCCTGGCCCCGTAAAGCTCTATGGCGGCGCTGTAAAGCGGGTACTGCGGTATCGGTATCAGGTAGCCGTCGTTCTCTTTATTTGTGAGCAGGGTGAAAACGGTATGCACGCCCTTGCTCGCGCCGTCGGTCAGCATTATCCGGTTGGGGTCGGCGGGTATGCCGTCGCGCTTCTCTATAAATTCCGCCACGGCCTTGCGTATGAAGGGGATGCCGGCGCTCTGGGTATAGGCCCCCGTGCCGACGGGGTTTTTCTCGAAGATCAGCTTCGCGCGCCTGACGGCGTCGGCGGGGAAGAACTTTTCAGCGCCCGGCTGGTCCAGCAGCGCCGGGTATTCCAGCAGGCTCAGCACCTGCCGCACGAAGGTTATCGGCTTCTGCTTGAGCGCCTGCGGGTTGCCGATATTGCAGTAAATGATCTTTTTGCCCTGCTCTTCCAGCTCCTGGGCGCGTATCACTATCTTGCCGCGCACGGCGTAATGGGCTTTGAGGAGTTTTGAATTCACGTCGGAGAGTTTTACCATGGTTCCCTTATCTGAAAAGGCCGGTTAGCGCGCGCCCCTGATCTTTCCTCAGTCGGTAAGGTCGTTTATAAATTTTTTCAGCTTGTTATTCATCCTTTCGATGAACGGCTTTTTAAACTCCTTCACGTCCGCCATGGTATGCGGCGTGGAGTCCAATTTGGAGCACAGCTTAAGCTGGTACTCAACGATATCGGCGAAGAAATTCTTCTGGAAGCCCTTTATGCGCTGGAGCCCGGCCAGGTGCGCCCGGGCTTCCTCGAACCGGCCCAGCCGGCGCAGAAGCTCGCCCGTCAGGAGCTGGGAATTCTCCTTCTCCTCGTTGATGCAGTTCAGCGCGCAGTCGGTGAAAAATTTAAGGCTGAGCTCCAGGTCTTCTTTAAGCTTCGCGGGCTCGCTTTCCTCCTGCCACGAAGCCCTGAGGAAAGAATTGGCCACGGTGAAAGTGGACTTGCCGAGCTTCTCGTAGATCAGCCCGACGCGGAAGTAGGTGCTGCGCTCCCGGATCTTTTTAAAGTCTTCGGAGGCCGCTATGCCCCTGCACTTTACCAGCTCGGCCTTGGGCACCGGGTACTTGTAAGTGACGAACCCGCACGCGGGACAATCCGGCAGCAGCCAGGGGCCGAAAATGGGGCCGTCCGGCTTCAGGTCCAGGCGCATCTCGAACTTCGAGTCGGCCACGTCCAGCTTGGCGTAAAAAGACTTCACGCACACGGGGCAGGTGAACTCCCTTTCCACAATCGCGGCCGCGGCGGCGCCGCCCGCCGCCAGAAAGATCACGCCCGCGATTATTGCAAGTTTTTTAATCATATAGTCTCATGCTGTACGGCCGGAATGCCGGCCCGGCGCCCGGAAACGGCCGGGCCTACCCGGGCTTTGAGAGGCGCTCTTCCAGAACCTTGAGATAGGCTTCCAGGGCTTCCACCCGCTTCTCCAGCAGCCCCAGGCGGTCCGGGGAAACGGGAATTGCGGCGGCGGGCTCGGCCTGAACGGCCGGCGCGGCTCCGGAGAAAAGGTGCTGGTAGCGCGCTTCTTTCTGCCCGGCCTGGCGCGGGAGGCGCGCCACAAAGGGGTCCGCGGCCCTGGCGCAGAGGTCCTGCAGCAGGCCTTCCACTTCGGCGGTGCCGGTGAATTCGCAAAGGCGGTCGGTGCGGCCTTTTATTTCGCCGGGGGTCTGGGGGCCCCGGAGCAGCAGCACCGTTATGGCGCCTATCAGCCTGGGGTCCGCGCTGTTCAGCAGCCGGTCTATGTTGTGGCGGAATTTAGGCACGCGGTCGCCGGGGGCCTGCAGGCGCTCCACCAGACCTTTTTCTATAAGGGTCTGCACCGCTTTGCCCATGGCGCCGGTGTCCAGGCTCATCACGGGTTCGCGGCTGGTCAGCTGGTTGCAGGCGTTGAGCAGGGCGTTGAAGGTAAGAGGATACTGCTCGCGCGTGGTGAGCGATTTTTCCACCAGCGACCCCAGCACGCGGGCCTCTACAGGATCTAATTCAGTGACCATGCTTATATTTTACTCTAATTTTTAATTGTATGCATATCCGCCCGCACCGGCTTTGGCGTCCGAAACGCATAGTGCCTATACGGCGCAGGCATAGCATTGACCTTTATCATAGGCCTAATGCCCTTAAATTCAAGGCCGTTCGGCCCATAGATCACACGGGCGCTTTTGGTAACATTTAATATAGGCAGAACAGATCTCAGGAGGGTATTCACAATGAAGATATTATCAGCCGCTTTGTTATTGGCCGGCCTTGTTCCGGCTTCGGTTTCGGCAGGGACGGACGGCGCAAGGGCCGCGCAGCTGCCGCCCATAGACGCCGGCGCCATCCTCAACCAGATACAGAATTCCCAGGACCATTTTCCTACGCCCCCCCTGACCACGCTGGACATGTGCGTGTTCTCGGAATTCAAGAACAACAAGTGCTACTTCAGGTGCCAGAGCGGCGCCATACTTACCGAGCCGGCCGTGAGGCCGGATTTCAGCACCGGCGAACCCGCCGGCGCCTGTTCCACCCATATACTGCGCCCGATAACCCGGGCGATAACCCAGCCTGCGGCGACCGACAGGAACCTCACCTCCAGCCAGCTCAAAGATCTGCTGGAAGACTCCAACCCGGAAATACGCAAGGCCGCCGTCAAAAGCGCCAGGAACTATATCCAGAACAGCTTCGCCAACGAGCCGGTGCTTGAGATCTTCAAGAACACCAACGAGCGCGCCGACATCCGCGTGGAAGCCGCCAGGACCCTGTCTTACGCCTCCGGCTACTCCAAAGTGCAGGACGCCTTCACCGACCTGATCAAATACGGCAGCGAGCCGCGCGTACTCCGCGTAATGACCTACAAGGCGCTTTACAGCGCCGCGGCCATGAGCTCCCGCTTCCAGGATTTCCTGATAGACGCCGTGAAGTACGAAAAAGACCGCGACGCCAGGCGGGCCGCGATCTGGGCGCTGTACGCCAGCGTGCAGAACTCCAGGCCGCAGGAAATTCTGACCGACCTTCTAAAATACGGGAACGAGGAAGAGGCCACTAAGATAGAGGCGATAAAGAGCCTTTACGGGGCGGTGGGCAACTACAGGGTGAAAGACCTTCTGCAGGACCTGGCCAGGAACTCCAACGAGCGCAAGCCTGTACGCCTGGTCGCCATCAAGGCGCTTTCCGGCGCCACCGGCGATTCCTCCGTGCAGCGTTTTATAGAGGACATGGTCCGCAACGAGAGTGACCCCGAACTGCGGGTCGCGGCCATAGAGGCCGCCTCGCCGAATATGGCCGACTTAAGGGAATATTTCCACCTGGGCTATAAGCTGGAGAACGGGGGCTATATAAGCCCCATCGAGAAAGAATAGATCCCGGCTGACACACAAAAACCCCGGGTATCGCCCGGGGTTTTTTTATCCGCGCAAACAGTTGAAAAGGAACGAAAAACAATGACTTTCATGAGATTAAGCGGCTTGGCCCTGGGCGCAGTTTTGCTGTCGTCATGCGCGCCCCAGTGGGTTAACAGCGGACGGCCCAACGGGAACTATAATAAGGACCGGGCGGCGTGCAAACGGCTCGATGCCGAAAGAGTGCAGCACGGCTCCAGCAGGCTTCTGTACGGCACTGACCCGAACAGCACCAGTCTCTCGCCCAGCTGGAAAGAGGGCGAGCAGGTAGATATCTGCATGAAAAACAAAGGCTGGGAGCGCGAAAGGCCCGTAAACAGGCGCAACTGATATTATTTATTTCAACGAAGCCGGCGGTTTTTTTAGGCGGGCGGCAAGGAAAACCCCGGGGATCGCCCGGGGTTTTTTTATCCGCGCGAACGGTCTTTACTCCACGCCGAGAAGCTCCACTTCGAAACAAAGGTCGGCGTCAGGTGGTATCACGCTCCCGGCGCCCCTTTTGCCGTAGCCCAGGGCCGGCGGGATGAAAAGTTTGCGCTTGCCGCCTATCCTCATGCCGGAGACTCCCTCGTCCCAGCCCTTTATCACCTGGCCCGCGCCCAGCTTGAAAGCGAAGGGCTCGTTGCGGTCCACGGAGCTGTCGAACTTCTTCCCGTCCGGGAAAGTGCCGGTGTAATGCACCGTCACGTCTTTGCCGCTGACGGCGGCGGGGCCCTCCCCCACTTCCACGTCTACATATTTCAGACCCGACTTCAAAACCACTTCCTGCTGTGCCATAATTGAGCCTCCGTTGTCAGAATTTAAGAGCTTTTACCGACAGCCTGCAGTTTTTCCCCGCGGCTATCGTTTTTTGAGGGCCGCCTGCCGACAGCTTAACCTGGCCCTGCGCCGTTCCCAGGAGCTCGCCGTCATCTTTAAGCTCAGCCTGGTACTGCAGCGTGAAACCGCCGTCCGGGTCCGGCTTGCCCGGGAGCACGGTCATCACGAATTTGCGGACCGGCTTGGCGCCCTCGTCCATAATGATCGCGTTGGCCTGGGAGCCGGGGGCGACTACGATCTTTACCGGGACGTTCACGCTACCGCAGCCGAAGGAGGCGGCAAGCTGGTAATCGCCCGTGTCAGCCGGCCGGGCGCCTTTGCCAGCCAGCTCAAGATAATACTTCCAGCCGCCGGCCGTCGCCGCCAGTATTTTCCTGCCCCTTGGCAGCGAAACCCTGGACTGCAGCTGCAGCGGCGGGGTGCCTTTCACGGCGCCGGACAGCTCGAACTGGTAATCCAGGCTGAAAAGCCCCTTCCCGTCCCGGCTCAGCAGGGAATGGAAAACCATCCCCCGGGCGGGCCCTTTGCGGGGCTTTACCTTTCCCGCAAAACTGTTCTGCTTCCCGGCCTCGATCTTTTTCGAGTAAGAATAGGACAGCTTCCCCTTAACGGCGGTCATTTTAAGCAGGCAAGTTTCAGCCTGCGCCGGAACCGCCCATAGGGCGGCGGCAGCGAAAAAAAAAGCCAGCCTCACTAAAATTTTCATATGTTTTCACCGAGGTCGGGCGCATTTACCAGGACTTCCGCGGGCCCCAGGGCTTTTGACCGGCGCCGCGCAAGCAGGAACAGCCACATCCCCCCGTTCGAGAGCGTCAGCACCGCCGGGTAAAGCCAGGTGGACGGCGTGTATTGTTCGATAGCCAGCAGCGAGAATGCAGCCCCCAGGCAGGAGAAGAGATAGCTGACGGCCAGCTCCTCCTGCGGCTTCAGCCATGATTTGCGCACGGTCGGCAGGTATCCGATGGTGTCGATGAAACAGACTATCAGCACCGACCAGAACGGCGTCCTGGTCAGGACCCAGAGCGGTATCGCGGACAGGGCGACGGCCAGGGTCACCCAGTCGCCGCGCTTTATGTCCTTTTCGCCTTTGAAATAACTGATGATCACCAGCAGGAAGCAGGTGGCGGAGCCGAATCCGCGCGCCCAGGCGCCCGGGCCGGCGCCCTCAGCGACCTGCGCGGCGAAGCCTATGCTGGAGATAGTGCCCCAGATGAGCCACGAGAAAACATGCGGGCGGGTTTTCCCGCGGAAGATCCCCGCGAAATACCCCGCGCGGGAGCAAAGCATCATGCCGATGGATAAAATGCCGAATATTAAGTGAGGTTCCGGAGTAGACATGATCCGCTCTAAGTATATAATAACAAAAAACCGACGCTAACCCGGGCCCGCGCCTGGCAACCCGGGTCCGAAGCCCCGCTTTCATGCCGTATCTTTTCAGTTCTCAATCCGCTACCGCGCGGCTGAAAACCTTCAGCGCGTAGAGGACGGCGCCGCCGCCCGCCGCGGCGAGGGCTGCCCCGGCCTGCAGCAGGAACGAGGCCGAGGCCTCGGTGCCGGAAAGATAGTCGCCGTATGACCGGTCGGCGACTTTTTCCACGCCGCCGCCGAAAAAGCAGGGCATCCCCGGATCGGCGCTGTTCTCCAGCCTGAGAAGTTCCGCCATAAATTCGGACCGCATGTTCAGCTGCGTGTTCTGCCGCAGGTATCTCATGAATTCGGTCAGCGGCCGCGGCGTCCCCATTACGGCCACGGTCTCATCCGGCGCTATGAGCTGCTCCGTTTTCCTGATAGCGCCCGCCATCCCCCCCACCAGCGGAATATCGTTGGACTCCGTCGTCGCCGGCCTGCGCAGGTCGAGGCTTTCGGGAGTAGGCGCTACCAGGGCTTTTCCCGAAGCGTCGACAACGAAGAAGGCGCCGTAGACGTTGCTGGCCACCAGGACCCAGTACGTCGTGTTTTCTTCACTTGAAGAATACTGCTTCTCATTTTTTTCTATCGTCTCGACGTAGAACACGCAGGGGGTTTTGGAAACAGGGGAGGAGGAGCAGGCCGGGGAATAGGTCTTCCCGGTGATGAATTGCTTCTCCCCGCCGACCAGCGAAGCTATGGAGCGGCAGGGAGCCGCCTTCATGGACCGCGCCCGGCCGCGCCTGAAGATCCCCATGACCAGCATGATGACCCCCGCGGCGGCGATAATAAGCGGAAAAACTAGATTGCCAGACATTGATCCTCCGGGAAAACGGGGCTTTCAGCCGCCCCCGTCTTCCTGTATTATAGCGGTTTATAAAACAAAACCGCGGAAAACCCCGCCGGCGGAAAATTACGTAACCGCCCCTATTTTTCTATAATAGTTGTAACGCGGCACAAGGGCCCCCATGAAATTCCCCGGAAAGAGAAAAAACAAGCATTACTTCCCCGTCACCGAGAAGGGGCGGGAAAGCGCCGACCCCCATTTTCTGCAGACCGAGCCCTTCTACCTGGTCGGCATAGACCAGCTGCTGGTCGACATAGAATGCGCGGTCGAGCAGGAATTCCTGATCAGGCACCAGCTTAAAAAAGGCCAGTCGCAGATACTGGACGACCAGGCCGCCGAGACCATCTACCGGGAATTGAAGATGAGCGGGAAGATCCTGGGCGAATACGCGGGCGGCTCGGTGGGGAACACCCTGCACAATTATTCGGTCCTGTCGGAGGAGCGCTCGGTCGCCCTCGGGGCTATCACCAGGAACATCACGGTGGGCGATTACGCCTTCAAGTACATCCGCAACACCAGCGCGAAGGTCGACCTCTCCTATCTTCAGCCGTCGGAAAATCCGATGGGGCGCGCGATGTGTTTTGTGACCCCAGACGGCGAGCGGACTTTCGGCATAAGCAAAGGCTGCATGAACGACCTGGCCCCGGAATTCATACCCGCGGAGGTCATTGAAAAAGCCTCGGCCCTCCTAATCTCCGCCTATCTCCTGCGCGACGAGAAAGACCCGATCTTCAGCTCCGCGATCAAGGCCTGCGAAACCGCTTTAAAGGCGAAGGTCCCGGTAGTAATGACGCTCGGGACCAGCTTCCTGATCGCCTCCAAAAGGGATTTTTTTCGGGAATTTATAAAGAAGTACGTCACCTGCGCGGCGATGAACGATCTTGAGGCCCTGGCGCTCACCGGCTTAGGCGACCCGCTCCTGGCCGCGGAGAATATCCTGGAGCTCGCCGACCTTGTCCTGGTGACCGTCGGGGCGAGCGGGCTTTACCTGGCGGGCTATGTGGACGAGCAGTTCGCGAGAAGGACCACCTACAAGCTGCACACCAAGTCCATCGTCGACTACAATCTGTACGAGTTCAGCCGCCCGATGAGGAAGAGCGACTGCGCTAAACCGCTGAAGATCTACACCCATATTAACCCGTTCCTGGGCGGCCCGATGATCATAAAGAACACCAACGGCGCCGGCGACGGGGCTCTTGCCGCGATCCTGCACGACCTGGGCGCCAGGAAATATCACCAGGCCAAAGTGCCGAATTCGCCCAAGAACCTGGTCAATTCCCTGAGCTACTCCTCCCTGTCCCAGATCTCGAAGTACGCCAACCGGGTGAGTTTCGAAGTTTTAGCCCAGAATTCGCCGCGCCTTATGCGCGCCCTGCCCGAAAAAGAAGACAGCCTGCAGGAAGCCTACTGGGACGCCTGAAGTCCACGACACAGGGGACGTACATGGGGAGCTTTCCGGAATTTCAGGAAAATGCGCCGATTTTTTGTATCATAGAAAAACAGAGGGGGAGCGCCCTGTTTTGAGGGCTGATAAGCCGCCGGGCAGGGCGGGCGGGTTTGCGGAATTACCAGCATATACGGGAGGGAATATGGCTAAGGTTATTGCTTTCAACTGCAGTCCGCGCAGGGACGGGAACACGGCGATACTGCTGAAGGCGGCGCTGGCGGAGATAGAAGCGGGGGGACATCAGACCGAGCTGGTGCAGTTGGCCGGCAGGCCGCTGCTGGGCTGCCGGGCCTGCAGGGCCTGCTTCAAGAACAAGGACCGCAAATGCGTGCAGCCGGACGACGGGCTTAATAGCTACGTGCAGAAGATGTGCGAGGCTGACGGCATCCTGATCGGCAGTCCCACTTATTTCGCCGACATGACGGCCGACGCGAAGGCGCTGATAGACCGGGCCGGCTACGTGGGCCTGGCCAACGACGGCCTGTACCGGCGCAAGGCCGGCGCGGCCGTGATAGCGGCCAGGCGCGGCGGCGCGGTGCACGTCTTCGACAGCATCAATCATTTCTTTGCCATAAGCCAGATGGTCATACCGGGGTCATGCTACTGGAACTTCGGCCTGGGGCGCGAGATAGGCGAGGTGGAGAAGGACGAGGAGGGCATAAAGACCATGAAGGTGCTGGGCGGGAACATGGCCTGGCTGCTTTCCAAGCTGCATGCCTTGTAAGGACAGGGGACGCTGCTTACTTTCTTACTTGTTCGATAAAACATGGAGCAGGGGACGTTTTTGACTTTATGACTAATTACCAACAATTACAGGCCGGGTTTGTGGATAATTAGTAATAAAGTCATCTACGTCCCTTATACCCTGCATTATAGACCCCACCCCGGCTGGCGACTGAAGCGCCCGCTTTTTCAAACGCCTTTCAGCGAGGCTTCCACTGCTTTTATAGCGTCGGAGGCTGAGCTGGTTATCCCCCCGCTGTAGCCGGACCCTTCGCCGATGGGGTAGAGATTCCGGATATTTGCCGCTTCGAAATTTTTTCCTCGCAGCATCCTCACGGGCGAGGAAGTCCTTGTTTCCGGGCCCAGAAGCACGGCGTCCTCCGCCACGAACAGCGGGCACTCCGTTTCCCACCGGTTAAAGGCGGCGCGGAGCGTCTCGTTCACAAAGGCCGGGAAGATGCCGTTCAGGTCCGCGCCCTGAGTCCCCATTTTGCAGGAATTAATATTCAACGCGGCGGAAGGCCTGCCGCTTAAGAAATCCCGGAGGTTCTGCGCGGGCGCTTTCCAGCTCCCCCCGCCGGCCAGGAAAGCTTTTCGCTCTATCTCCTTCTGGAACTCGACCCCGGCCAGCGGGTGGGCTAAGCCGTAATCCGCCGTGCGGCAGGTCACGGCGATCGCGGAGTTAGAGAAGGCGGAATCCCTGGCCGCATAGCTCATCCCGTTAAGGGCCAGCAGGCCTTCTTCGGAAGAAGCGTTCACGACCTCGCCTCCCGGGCACATGCAGAAGGTGTACGCGCCGCGGCCGGTCTTGCGATCCGTGAAGTTGAAAGAATAAGTGGCTGCGCCTAGGCCGGGGAAGTCCTTATATTTAACTCCGTACCTGATCAGGTTGATGGTTTTGGCCGGGTGCTCGACCCTCACGCCGACCGAAATGGGCTTAGCCTCAAGGCTGACGCCTTTTGCGTGCAGCATCCCGAAGGTGTCCCGCGCGGAATTTCCTACAGCCAGGTAGACTCCCGAGCAAAGGTATTGCGCCGAGCCGTTTATCACCACCCCGGCAGCCTCGCCGCCTGAAACGAGGAGGTCCGTCATTTTAGAGCCGTAATGTATTTCGCCGCCCCGCTCAAGGACATGGTTCCTTATATTGGCCACGATTTTGCGCAGCACGTCGGTGCCGAGGTGCGGCTTGCTGATATACCCGATCTCCGGCGGCGCGCCGAATTTGATGAAGGTGTCCAGCACCCTGCTGGCGTGCGCGGAGTTGTTCGGCCTGGAAAAAAGCTTCCCGTCGGAATAGGAGCCGGCTCCGCCCTCGCCGAACTGTATGTTGGACTCGGGGGCCAGCGCCCGGCCGCTGATGAACCGCTGCACGTCCGCGTGGCGCTCTTCCAGCTTTTTGCCCCTTTCAAATATCAGCGGCTTAAGCCCGTACTCTATAAGCTCCAGCGCGGCGAACATCCCGGCCGGGCCGAAGCCTATTATTACGGGCCGCCGGCCGGCCGGCGCCGGTTTGTAAAGCGCGGCCGGCCTTTCTTTGTACAGCGGGAAATTGTCTTTGTTCCCGTAGCCGGCGGGGACGCTTACGGCCAGCGAGACCTCGTAGTAGAACTGCCGCGGGTCGCCAAAAGCCGGCGATTTAGAGAGTATCCGGACGGCCCTGAGCTCCGCTTCGGGAACCCCGAGCCTGAGCGCGGCGGCTTTTAAATATTCCAGCGGCCCGTCTTTCTCAACGGGGACTAGCAGACCGCCTACGATCAGTTCCAGGGCCATGGTAAATAATACGATATACAGCCCGTGCAGGATATTTTTAAAAACCGCTGCGGCGGAGAAATCTTCAGCCGCCCGGCTGCCGTCACCCGGCTGCGCCTATTTGGGCGCGCTATTATGTAAAATATTCGGAAGGCCGCGCGGGCGGAGAGAACTTTCAGGAACGGGGAACCAATGTTCTACAAATATATCATCAAATTCGACAGCGGGGAAGAGAAAACCATCGATATAGAGCTCGACCCCTCCACGCTTAACATCACGCCTAAAATAACCGCGGATTTTCCGGAGTGGACGCTCCTGGACTACGGCAAATGCATCGTCTGCCCTTTTAACGACGCTTCTCACAAATACTGTCCCATCGCCCAGAATCTCGCCGAAGTGACGAATATGTTTTCCGACAAAGCCTCCACGATGATCGTGGACGCGCGCGTAGTTACCAAGGAGCGCGAGTATTTCAAAAGGACAAGCCTGCAGTCCGCGCTGAGCTCGGTCATAGGCATCTACATGGTGACCAGCGGCTGCCCGGTGATGGAGATCCTGAAGCCTATGGCCAGGCATCACCTGCCTTTCGCCTCGCTGAACGAGACCGTCTTCAGGTCGATCTCCTCTTACCTGCTGCAGCAGTATTTCCGTAAAAAGAAAGGCCTTGAGCCGGACTGGGAACTGCAGAAGCTCGGCAAGGCCTATGAAACCATTGAGGTCCTGAACCGGGCCATAGTGGACAGGGTCAGGAGGGCTTCCCAAAAGGACGCCAACTACAATGCGCTCATCATCCTGGACGTTTTCGCCAAGATGGTCCCCTTTACCATAGACCAGAGCCTGCCCACAAAAGAATTCCGGCATCCCGATCACTGAGCGGCGCTTTTACCCGCAGCGGCAATCCGGCGCCGGGCCGGCCTTATTCCAGGGCATCAGCGCGAGCAGCTTCGCCAGCCCGCAGAAGCCGGTGAGGCCCGCGAACGCGAGCCCGGCGCCGATAAAGGCCGCCGCCCAGAATATCCGTTGGTCCACGCCGAAGCCGAGCAGCACCGACAGCAGCACCAATAAACCGGCGGTCAAGTGCACCTGGCGCATGAGCGGCAGGTGTCCGGACCGGCCGGTCACCACCGGCTTCCCCTTACTGGCCCATTCCAGGATCCCGCCCTCATAAACCTCAGCCGTGAGCTGGCCGCCGAAGCCCAGCTGCGTGATCTGCCCAAGGGCCAGCTTCGCCCTGCTGCCGCTGCGGCACATGAGCAGGATCTTCCTTCCCGTCATCGACTGCAGTACGCCGGGCGCCGCGTGGGTGAACTGCGAAAACGGCACCCAGACAGACCCCGGTATATGCTCAGCCGAGAACTCGTCCTGCTCCCTGACGTCCAATATCACTTGTTCCATTCGTCCTCCGGACCAAAAATATATTTTTAACCACAAAGAACACAAAGTTTATCTTATCTTCCCTTTCCGTTATATACTTTGTGTCCTTGGTGGTTTATTCTCCGCTGCCCAAACAAGGTAATTCCGGTTCCTAGGTTTTGATAAGCTTCGTCCAGATCTCGCGGGTGCGCGGCCCGTCGTATTCGCAAAGGTATATTCCCTGCCAGGTCCCCAGCAGAAGCGCCCCGTCCTCCACAAAAACAGTGAGCGACGGCCCCACCAGGACCGCTTTTATGTGGGCCGGGGAATTGCCCTCGGAATGGCGGTACGGGAAATCTCCGGAAACGTTATCGTTGAGCTTGGCTATGATATCGCGCTTCACGTCCGGGTCAGCGTTCTCGTTTATCGCCAGCCCGCAGGTGGTATGCGGCACGAAGATATGGCAGATCCCGCTCTCCACCCCGTTTTCCCGGACAATGCCCTGCACCTCGCGGGTAATGTCAGCCATCTCAGATTTCGCCGAAGTCTTAACCTTGAATTTATGCACCATTTTTCCTCCAGCCCGCCCATCGCCCGATTTGAATTAAACAATAAATCACGCTGTCCCCGCAAAACAATACCGCGGCTGAAATAGCGCGGAGAATCTTTTTGCCGGGTTTTCCCGGCCAATTCCATATGTATATTTATATTAGCTTAGCCATTATTTATAATGAAGACCTTGATTTTTAATATAGTTTCTGGTATATTTATACTTAAGCACAATATTTTATCCAAGAAAGAGGAATTTATGCCTAAGATAAAACCTGCCGGTCCCGTAACCCTGAAAAATTTCCTTGAACTTCCCTATGACGAGCTCGAGGCGATGAACCTCGAGGCGGCTGAAGCGGCCGAAACCCTGCCGGCCGCGGCGCTTGAAAAAAAATACCGCGCTTATCTTCAGAAGGAAAAGCGCCTGAAAGCGGTGACGCTCTGCTTCACCGATATCGAGGGGCGCTTCCATATGCTCGATTACGACAAGCAGCATTTCCTGAGCGCGGGCGACAACCTCACCTTCGACGGCTCCTCCATCCGCGGGTTTTCCGCGCAGAAGGAATCCGACCTCCGCCTCGGGATAGACTGGGGGAGCATTTTCTGGCTCCCCTCCGACGTCTTCGGCCCGGGGAAAGTCATCATGTTCGGCACTGTCCTGAACCGCGACAAAACCCCGTATGAATCCGATTTCCGCGCGCGCCTCGTAGACCTGGCGAAAGGGATGGAGAAGACGCGGGGCCTCACGGCGAAGGTCGCCGCCGAGATCGAAGGTTTCCTGGTCAAGGGGCTGAATGTCGAGCAGGCCTACAACGAAGTCGCGGGGTTCGACCTGATCTCCACCGGCGGGTACTTCCACTCCCTGCCGCTCGATCGCCTGAAGATGTTCATCGACGCCGCGGCCGAGACGCAGCGGGCGATGGGCTTCAGGAACGAGAAAGACCATCCCGAAGTGGCCCCCTCCCAGTTCGAGCTCAACTTCCGCTACGCGGGCGTGGTGCGCGCCTGCGACCTGGCCCAGCTGTACAAGCTCGTCTGCCGGCAGGTCGCGGCCAACATGGGGATGACGGCCACGTTCCTCCCGAAGCCGGTTTCCGGCGTGAACGGGAGCGGGATGCACCTCAACCTCTCTTTTTTCAGGAGCGGGAAGAACATCTTCCACGACGACAAAGGAGAGGACGGCCTGTCCGCGGTCGCCTGGGATGCGATCTCCCGGATACTCAACCACGCGCAGGAGCTCTCCCTCATACTGAACTCAAGCGTGAACGCCTACCGCCGCCTGGACCCGCGCTTCGAAGCCCCGAACCAGATAAAGGTCTCTTCCGTGGACCGCGGCGCGATGATCCGCATCCCGGCCGGGAACGAAAAGTCCGCCCGCATAGAGATCCGCTCGGTC
>JAUSCK010000161.1 GCA_030651035.1 Elusimicrobiota bacterium | reverse complement strand
TCATCTGCCAGACCAGGTTGCGCATGAGCCGGGACACGTTGACCGGGTAGGGGCTGGCGCCCTCGGGTTTGAAGTTGGCTATGAGCCAGTCTTTGTCCTGGTCGTGAATGAGGACGTCGTAATGGCGGATGCCGGCTTTCCGGAGGCGTTCTGAGAGTGATGGGGGCATAGTTTTGAGTATATAACTAAATATGGCTATTTAACAGCCTTTTTAAGCCTGAAACGGGCTATTAGCCTGTTTCAGGGGGTATTTCCGGTGATGCAAATAGCGGCCTTGAAGTGCCCTAAACTAGGGCGGTTCAAGGGGGAGTTTCCCGACTACTGGGACGCCCAGCCGGAGGCGGAGCCGGTCGTGTCCGGGCAGCTGCTCTCCAAGCTGAAAGCCATCCCCTGGCCGGACCCGCGCCCGGTGCCGAAGGAGAAATACCTCGAGCGGCCCGTCGTGAAAGCCAGGGAGCTTACCGAAGAGGAAGGCGACCCGCTGCTGGCGGGGCTGGCGAAAAAGGAAGCGGAGGCCGGGAGCGAGCTTAAAGATGCGCAGCGTGAGAGCGACATGGCCCGCTACGGCCTCTGGATGGAGAACTTCGGTTTTTACCAGCGCATGATCAACGCCTGCGAGGGCGGCCGGACTTCGGGCGCGGAGCGCGTGAAGGTCCTCGAGGGCGCTCAGGTCTTCATAAAAGAAGGCGTGCCGCGCTTTTACCTGGCGGAGACGGTAGACAGCTCGGCCCGGCCCCTCGACGGGCTGGAGGAGCGCGTAAAGCTCCTCATCCCGCAATTGTACAAGCAGGGGCAGTATATTCCCGATTACAGGTCCAGGCTGTGGGCAGAGCGTATAGGGGGGCAACTGGCCGGCGGCATGTCAGGCGTGACCGGGACGGAGAAACAGCGCTATTACAAGATAATAGCGCGCATACGCGATTTCGACCCGCGCGTTCCGCAGGCTGAGGCTGCCGGCGGTGCGGCTCTGGCCGCGGCGCCGGCGGCGGGCGCCGCCGGGGACGCCAAATGGGAGGATTTTCTTCAGGGACTGTCGGTCCAGTGCAGGAAGATAATTTCCACCATAAACTTTTCTGTTCCCCCGGAGCAGCAGAAAGCCGCCGGTGAGAAGATAGAGCAGGATATGCGCAGGCTGCTAGCCTCCTTCCCGGCGGGCTGGCAGAAATACCCCCGCGCCAAGTGGGCGCACTCCTGGTTCGCCGGGGCTTTAGAGAGGTCCGGCAAGGCCGCCGACCCCGGGGCCCGGGGCCTGGAGATCTTCAACGCGCTGGATAAGTACGAAGCCGGTCTCGGGGAAGGAAAGTAGGTTTCCACGGTTTTCACCCTTCCCCCACGGCTTGACAACCACCGCTCACAGTCATAGAATACGCGGAGGGTAGCATACAGTAAAAGCATCTGCGGCCGCGTCCGGCCGGGGGTATCTAAAGACGGCAGGATAAGGGGGATAAGGTAAATGAAATTCGCGTATAGAAGTGTCTTTTTAGGAGTTCTGGCCGGGTTATTCTCTGCCGGCCCCGTTCTCAGCGCCGATAAATATGTAATTGACGCCGACCACTCCAGCGTCGGCTTTTCCGTAAAGCACCTGGGGATCAGCAGCGTCAAGGGAAAATTCAAGGTGTTTTCCGGAGTCATTATAGTGGATGAAAAGAACCTGGACGCCTGCTCGGTAGATGTGGAGATCCGCGCGGACAGCGTTGACACGGCCAACGACAAGCGCGACGCGCACCTGAAGACCGCGGATTTCTTTGACGCCGGTAAATTCCCGGCGCTGACCTTTAAGAGCAAGCAGGTAAAGAAAACAAAGTCCGGCTATACGGCGACCGGCGCCTTTTTCATGCACGGCGTGACAAAAGAAATACGTATCCCTTTTACCATCCAGAAAGCTACGGACCCCTGGAAAAAGACGCGCGTTGGCGTTGACGCCGCCTTGTCGCTCAACCGCCAGGACTACGGCATTAAGTGGAGCAACCTCATGGACAACGGAGGCCTCGTGGTAGGCAACGAGGTTAAGATAGAGCTCGCCGTAGAAGCCGTAAAAGAATAGCGCGCCGGTCCCCAATGCCCCCCGCCGGCAGGCTTCAGGCTGGAGCGCAGTTTCGCCGGCCAGGAAAAACTTAAATAGGCTCCGGGAGACGCTGCTTATTTATTACTATTTGCTACTATTCCTTTGTCGTTTGCGGCAGCAGCCCGCCAACAGCCGGGCGCGGCCGGTCTTTCCTGGCAGTTGTCTAACAATCTGCAGCGCATAAAGTTAAGCGCTTAAAGTTTTTGTGCCGCTGCTTTGACGGCGCTTGATAAACCGCGCCTGCCCGTATGATTAGAATCAGTATCGTGATTGATGGACATGATTTACATGCCGGGCCCGAAGTAGCACTATAGTTATAGAGGAATCCTCCGGCGGCAACGGAAAGCGGAACCTCACAGGGAGGCCATTCATGGCAACGCATACCCGGTACTACACGCTCAGGAAGGACGACCTGAACAGTTTCATCGTCAAGCTTTCACGGGACCACAAGGTGGTGGCCCCGGTCAGCAAAGGCTACGGTAATTTCGCCTTCGCCGAGGTCACCTCCTCCAACGATATAGTCCTTAAATACATTCCCACGATCCTGCCGCCGAAAAAATATTTCTTCCCCCAGCGGGAGACGATCCTGACCTTCAGCACCGGCCGCGGCGAGAACGCCGAGGCCATCCTCGAGCACGAGGACACGGTGATCTTCGGCGTCCACACCTGCGACCTGAACGGCATCCAGTGCCTGAACATCGTCTTCTCCGAGCGGCCCCGGGACTATAACTACCTGGGCCGGAAGGACAAAATAACGATCATCGGCCTGGAATGCAGCGAATACTGCGACAAGGACGCCAGCTGCAACCTGATGAACTCGAATTTCCCTAACGGCGGCTACGACTTGTTCTTCACCGACCTGGGGGACGCCTTTATGGTCCACGTGAATACCCAGGCGGGAGAGGACCTGGTGGAGAACGCCAATCTTTTTAAACCGGCGAGCCCGGAGCAGATGGCTGCCCTGTACAGTCTCAGGGACGCCAAGCGCGCGCTGTTCAAGAACGAGGTCGCCGTGGACCGCAAGGATATCCCCGCGATCTTCGACAAAAGCGAGAACAGCGCCGTGTGGCAGAAGGCGGGCGAGAAATGCGTGGGCTGCGGGAACTGCACCAATGTCTGTCCCACCTGCTACTGTTTCGACATAGCGGATACTATGAACCTGGACCTTAAAAGCGGCAGGCGGGTGCGCTCCTGGGATTCCTGCCAGGTGGAGCCCTTCGCCAGGGTGGCCGGCGGCGAGAACTTCCGCAGCGGCCAGGCCGAGCGCCTGCGCCACCGTTATTACAGGAAATTCCGGTACTCCCTGGGCAAATATTACAGGTTCTTCTGTACCGGCTGCGGAAGGTGCACCCGCGCGTGCATGGCGGGCATACGGCTTAAGGAGACACTGGCCGAGCTTGTAAAGGAGGCCTTATGATAAAGGAAGAACTTGTTAATTCCAACTGGCGCGTAAGGAAGGGGCACATCATACGTGTCAAGCGGATGACCCCCTGCGAGAAACTTTTCGAGATAGAACTGGAGAGCGGGCGCGCGCTGGATTACGAGCCCGGCCAGTTCGTGCAGGTTTCGGTCTTCGGGGCGGGCGAGGCGCCCATCTCCCTGTGCTCCTCCCCCACCAAGCGCGGCTCGTTCGAGCTCTGCGTGCGGGCGGCGGGAAAGCTCACCAATGCCATGCACGCGCTCGAGGCCGGGGACGAGCTCGGCATACGCGGTCCTTTCGGCAAGGGGTTCCCGGTCAAGGTCCTGGCCGGAAACGACCTCATCTTCGTGGCCGGCGGGCTTGGCATAGCGCCCCTCCGCTCTCTTATCAATTACGTGATAGACAACAGGCGGGAGTTCGGCAAGGTGGACATCCTGCTCGGCTGCAGGAATCCGAAGGAGATGCTCTTCGCGGACGACCTGGAGTTCTGGCAGAAGAGGGTGGACGTCAACTTCAGCTGCACTGTGGACACGGGCGGCCCGGACTGGGAGGGGAACATCGGCCTTATAACCTCCATAATCCCCGGCATCACGATAAACCCGGAAAGGACCTTCGCCGTGGTGGTAGGACCGCCGGTAATGTACAAATTCGTCATCTCGGAACTGCTGAAAAAGAAGATAGCGGAGCGCCATATAATCCTGTCTCTCGAGAGGCACATGAAATGCGGCATGGGGAAATGCGGCCACTGCCAGATAGACAGCCTGGATAATTACTACTGCTGCCAGGACGGGCCGGTGTTCAGCTACGACCGGATAAAGAACGTGGCGAAAATGTGAGCGGGACAATCAAATGACAAAACCTAAAATTGCTTTTTTCGACCTTTCCTGCTGCGAGGGCTGCCAGCTCCAGCTGGCCAATATGGGAGAGCTCCTGCTGGACGTGCTGGAGCTCGTGGACGTGGTGGAGTTCCGCGAGGTGATGAGCGAGAAGTGGGAGGGGAACTTCGACGTCGCGCTCGTGGAGGGCAGCGTGACCGACGATCACTCCGAGGAGAGGCTGAAGGCCATCCGCGGGAGGTCGAAGGTCCTGGTGGCCTTCGGCGCCTGCGCCGCCACCGGCGGGGTCAACGGCATGAAGAACTCCTTTGACCTGGAGGAGATCGGCAAATACGTCTACGGCGCCGATCACAAGTCCTTTCCCACCAGGAAGACCCGGCCGCTGCACCAGGTGGTGAAAGTGGATTACACAATTAACAACTGCCCGGCGTATATCCCGGAGCTGGTGGAGGTGCTTAAGCACATCCTGAAGGGCCTGCCGTACGCGGTGCCGGACTACCCGGTCTGCGTCGAATGCAAGTTCAACGAGAACGTGTGCATGTACGAAAGAGGGGCGGCCTGCATGGGGCCGGTCACCAGGGCGGGCTGCGGCTCCCAGTGCATAAACAACAACAATATCTGCTACGGCTGCCGGGGCATGGTCTCCAACCCGAGGGAGAACGCGGCCAGGGACATCATGGCCAAATACAACATTACCCCGGAGCTGATAGCCAAAAAGATGGAAATGTACAACAAGTGCAGAGAGGAAGAGAAAAATGTCAAAAAAGAACATCACCATTAAGAGCGAATACATCACCCGGGTGGAAGGCCACGGGAATATCGTGGTCAACGTTAAGGAGGGCCGGATAGAAAAGTGTGAATTCAACGTCGTGGAGTCCCCCCGGTTCTTTGAAGGCATGCTGCGCGGGCGCTCGGTGTTCGAGGCCCAGCACATAACCAGCCGGATCTGCGGCATCTGCTCGTGCGGGCATTCGCTCGCCTCCATAGAGGCGGCCGAGGACGCGCTTGGTATAGTTCCGACCGGGCAGACGCTGCAGCTGCGCAAGCTCCTCCTTCACTTCGAGACGCTCGACAGCCATATACTCCATATCTATCTCCTCGTGGCCCCTGATATGCTCGGCGTTAAAAGCTTCGTGCCGCTGCTGACCACGCATAACAAGGTGGTAAGGCGCGCACTGAGGATGAAGAAGGACTGCAACGAGCTCTGCGAGATCCTGGTGGGCAGGCATGTGCATCCCATTTCCTGCGTAGCCGGGGGCTTCACCAAACTGCCCGGAGAGCACGAGATAGACCGGATGCTGAATATCCTGAGGGGCATGCGGGCCGACATGACCGTCACTGTAGATCTCGCAGCCACCTTCAAGTTCCCGGAATTCGAGCGCGATACCGAATATATCGCCATGGTGAGCGACGGGCCCGAGTACCCGTTCCTCGGGGGTGATATCGCCTCAACGGACGGCGTGCGCATGAGCAAGAAAGACTACAGGAAGATAACCAACGAGTACGTGGATCCCCGCTCCTCGGCCAAGTTCACCAGGCTGAGCCGGGAATCGTACGCCGTAGGGGCCCTGGCCCGGTTCAACCTGAACGCGGACAAACTGCATCCCGAGGCCAAGGCCGTCGCCGAAAGGATAGGCCTGAAACCCGTCTGCAGGAACCCCTACCTGAACACGGCCGCCCAGCTGGTGGAATGCGTGCACTGCCTGGAGGACGCCATAGCCATACTTGGCGGCCTGAAAAAGCGCGGACTGAACTACGACGAGCAGGTGCTGGTCGGCGTCAACGAGCGGAACACCCTGCCGGTCCGGGCCGGCGAAGGGGTCGGGGCCGTGGAAGTGCCGCGCGGGATACTGTTCCATGATTACCAGACCGACGCCAGGGGCGCCATAGTGAACGCCAACTGCGTGATCCCGACCAACCAGAACATAGCCAACATACAGCTCGATATGAAGAAGCTTTTGCCCGAGGTGCTTCATAAGACCGAAGAGGAGATAACGCTCGCGCTGGAAATGCTTGTAAGGGCCTATGATCCCTGCATCTCCTGCTCGACCCATTACCTTGATGTCAAATACATTAACCGCTGAGGCCCTGTCGGCCCTCGCCCCGGGCGAGCGGGGCGAAACGCTCGTCATAACCGTCGGCAACCCCTTCCGCTGCGACGACGGGGTAGGGCCGTTCATCGGCGGCAGGCTGCTCGGGCGGCGCCTCGGGTTCAGACTGATCAACGCCTTTGACAGGCCGGAAAGCGCGGTGGACGAAGCCGTCGGCATCAAGCCGGCCAAGGTTATCTTCATAGACGCCGCCGACTTTGGCGGGCTTCCCGGCGAGGTTAAGGTGATAGCTGTGCGGAGCATACCCGAGAGCTCCCTTTCCACCCATTCCATACCCCTGAGCGTGGTGGCCGGCATAATCGGCGAAGACACGCGGGCGCAGACCGTTTTCCTGGGCATACAGACCAGGAATACCGGCTATGGCGAGGAACTGTCCCCTGAAGTGGAGGCCTCCGCCCGGCTGATACTCGGCTGCTTGAAGGCCTTCGGATTGTATAAAAGGTGAAAAGTGCCTGGCACCTTTTCCCTACTTTTCCCCATATTATGTTTACTACGGATTAATGGGAGTTCCGGGAAGCGCCCGTACGCCTCAGGCTGACGGGCGTTTTTGTTGACAAGGCCCCTGACCCCCTGTATAATTTATCTACCGGTCGGTAAAATTAATGCAATAAATCCGGGGTCTGGCGCGTTATATTTAGGCACAGCATACTAAAACCTATGACCATTAATAATAAATTCCTTTTACTGCCCCTGGTGCTGCTGCTGGCCGGCCGCGCGGCCGCGCAGCAGCAGCTTACGCTTGACTGGGACGGGGCCCGGCGCCTGGCTATAGCGAACAACCCCTCGGTCAGGGCCGCGCGCGCCTCTATGGAGCAGGCGGGGCATGCTTACCTGGCCGGGCTTAATTCATACCTGCCCCAGATCAGCGCGTCGCACTCTTTTTCCAGGAGCGGCGGGGACGGTTCCTCCCCCGCCAACCGCTGGAGCGCCTCTCTCGCGGCCTCCGAGGACCTCCTGAACCTCCGGACGGTCTCCTCTGTTAAAAGCAGCCGCATCTCCCGCGAAAAGGCGGAGGCGGATTACCTGGCGGCTTCGGCTTCTGTCAGGCAGGCCCTGGCCGGTGCTTTCGCGGACCTGCTTTTCGCGCAGAAGCGGGTTGAAGTACAAAGGAACATCCTGGCTATACGCGACGAGAACGCAAAACTGATAAGGCTTAAATATGAGGGCGGCAGGGAGTCGAAGGGCAATGCGCTCTACACGGAGGCGCTGGCCGGCAATGCGGCCGTAGCGGTTAAAAAAACAGAGCGCCAGCTGGCCGCCGCGCAGCGGGCTCTGCTTCAGGCGATGGGAGTGGAAGGCGCAGGAGCGGTAACGGCCAAGGGCGGGCTGAGCGTGCCTGGCTTCTCGCTGGATGAGGCGCGGATCAGCGGGGCGCTGGAGATATCCCCCAGGATAATGTCGGCCCGGAAGACCCTGGAAGCCGCGAGGGAGCGGAACAATTCCGCGCGCTATTACGCCTACCCCACGCTGAGGGCCAGCCAGTCCTACGGCTGGAGCGGCGACAGGGAGTTCCCGCAGAACAAGAGCTGGTCCCTGGGCCTCACCCTGAGTCTCCCGCTTTTTTCCGGAGGGCCTACTTATTATTTCAACAACCTTTCGGCTTACAAAAAAGCGCAGGTCGCGGCGGAGGAAAATTACAGGGCCGAGAGAATCTCGCTGTCCGCCGCGCTGCGCACCGGCTATGACGACTTTTTGAGCGCCGCGGAAACGGCTGCGGCCAGCGCCTCGCTTCTGGAGGCCAACAAGGAGCGCTATAGTGAAGCCCAGGTCAGGTACCTGGCCGGCAAGGTGAGCTTTATCGACCTGGCCAACGTAGAGCAGAGCTTTATCGATTCGGAACTCAGCCAGCTGGATTCAGTCCGCGCCGCCTATAGCCGCAGGGCGGCCGTTGAGCAGTTGCTGGGAGTGGGAGTGGAGGAGTAAAAACAATATGAAGAAACTCGCAATTATCGTTATAGCGGCTGCGCTTGCGGGCGCCGGCTGGTACGCCCTTAAAAAAAGAGAGGAGAGCGGCAAGCCCAAGTACGAAAGCGTCCTCGCGCAGCAGCGGGACCTGGCGGAAATAGTCGACACTACCGGGGTGGTGGAGCCGGAGAACCGCGTGGAGATACAGCCCTCCGCCGCGGGACGTATAGAGGAGATATTCGTGGAAGAGGGCGAAAAGGTCAAGGCCGGGGAGATCCTTGCCCTGATGAGTTCCTCCGACCGGGTGGCTATCCTGGACGCCGCGCGCGCCGCCGGGGACGAGCAATATAAACACTGGAAAGAGACCTACAGGCCGATAAAGATAATTTCCCCCATCGACGGCACGCTGATCCTGAAGAACGTCGTAGCCGGGCAAACCGTGGGAGCCAGCACCGTGCTGTTCGCCATGTCCGACCGCCTCATAGTTTCAGCCAGTTTAGATGAAGCGGACGTCGGAAGGGTGAAGCGCGGCCAGGGGGCGTCGATAGTGCTGGACGCCTACCCGGGCAAGCGCGTGCGCGCCGCAATTTTCAAGATACTCGACGAGGGCACCACCAAGAACAACGTGGTTACCTATACCGTCAAACTGCGCCCCGACCGCGTCCCGCCGTTCTTCCGCTCGCAGATGACGGCCAATATAAAGATACAGATCTCCGAACGCAAAGACGTGCTCCTGCTGCCGGCCAGGGCGGTCACCACCAACCCGCAGGGAGAGACGGCGGTGATAAAAGAATTGAAGGATGGCCAGCCGGTTTATTCCAAAGTCGAGACCGGGCAGAACGAGGGCGACCAGGTGGAGATAGTTTCCGGGCTGGACGCCGGGGAAACCGTTTACTTCCAGAGAAAACGATATTCGGCGCAGGTGGATTCTTCAGGCAAGAACCCCCTGATGCCCGCCCGCCCGGCCATTAACAGGCAGCAGCAGCGGGCGATGGGCGGCAGGGGCGGCGGGCGCTAAGGGAAGAACGAGGCATGAGCGCGAGGGGCTGGCTCCGGTAACCGTATGATAGAAATTAAAGGCATCAGAAAAATTTACCAGATGGGCGGGGAGCCGCTGGAGGTGCTGAAAGGCGTGGACCTTTCCATAAAAGAGGGCGAGTTCGTGGCCATCATGGGCCCGTCCGGCTCCGGCAAGTCCACGCTGATGCATATCCTCGGCCTCCTGGACCGGCCTACCGAGGGCTCCTATAGGCTGTTTGGCCGGGAAATTTCAGAGCTGGACGACGTCGAGCTTTCTTACCTGCGGGCGCGTATACTCGGTTTCGTGTTCCAGCAGTTCAATTTGCTGCCCCGCATAAGCGCCGCCTCCAACGTGGCGCTGCCGCAGATCTACCTGGGCGAGAAGGCGCGCTCGCACGAAGCGAAAAAATACCTTGAGCAGGTGGGCCTGGGCGACCGCGCGGGCCACAGGCCCAACCAGCTCTCCGGCGGCCAGCAGCAGCGCGTGGCCATCGCGCGCTCGCTGGTAAACGACCCCAAGATAATCTTCGCCGACGAGCCCACCGGCAACCTGGCCTCCGCCCAGGCGGACGAGATCATGGGGATCTTCCGCAAGCTCAACGAGGAGCAGGGGATCACCGTGGTCATGGTCACTCACGAGCCCGACATCGCCGCCTGGGCGGACCGGACTATCAAGCTGAAGGACGGGCTGATAATAGAGGACACCGGCCGGAAGGCCCCGTTAAGAACAACGGAAGCGGCCAGGCGCCTGCACATCCCGAAATCTTTTTTCCTCAGCTGGCGCGAGGTGGCCGAAAACCTCGCCTCGTCGGTAAGTTCGATAATAAGCAATAAGACCCGTTCCCTCCTGACCATGCTGGGCATCATTATCGGCGTCGGCGCCCTTATCGCCATGCTGGCTGTGGGCACCGGCGCCCAGCGGTCCATACAGAAGCAGATGGCCTCCCTCGGCACCAACCTGCTGAGCGTGATGCCGGGCATGTTCCGCCAGGGCGGAGCGGGCCTCGGCGCCGGCGCTGTCAGCCGCCTCACGCCGGATGACGCGAAAGCGATAGCGGAGATCGAGAATATCACCAGGGCCGACTCCAACGTTTCCGGCAACGCCCAGGTGGTCTACGGCGCCAAGAACCAGCGCACCAATATTACCGGCGTCACGGCCGTCTACGCCCCGATGCGCAACTCCCAGCCTTATTACGGCCGTTTCTTCTCCGACGCCGAGGGCGCGCGCCTGGCCAAAGTGGCGCTGGTGGGCAATACTGTGGTGAAGGAGCTGTTCGGCGGCGAGAACCCGGTGGGCAAGAGCATAAAGATAAATCGCAAGAACTTTACCGTGATAGGCGTGCTGCCGCTCAAGGGCGCCCAGGGCCCGCGCGACCAGGACGACGTGGTGATAGTGCCGCTGCAGACAGCGATGAAGGTGGTCCTGGGCAAGAACTATATCGATTCGGTCTGGGTGGAGGTGTCGGATTTCAGCCTGATGCCCGAAGTGCAGATGAAAATAAAAGCCCTGATGCGCCAGCGGCACAACGTGCCGGCGCATAAGGCCGACGACGTGATGCTGATGAACATGGCCGAGATGCAGACCATGATGACCGGCACCATAAAGACCTTCAGCACGCTGCTGGGAATGATAGCCGGCATTTCGCTCATAGTCGGCGGCATCGGCATCATGAACATCATGCTGGTGAGCGTGAGCGAGCGCACCAAGGAGATAGGCCTGCGCAAGGCCATCGGCGCCACCAGCCGGGCCGTGCTGCTCCAGTTCCTGATAGAGGCGGTTATCGTGTCGGTGGTGGGAGGCGTGCTGGGGATAATCGCCGGCGCGGCCAGTTCTATAATACTTTCAAAAGTTTCCGGCTGGGCCGTGTATATTTCGCCGTTCTCCGTGGCGCTGGCCTTCGGCTTCTCTGCGGGAGTAGGCATTGTTTTCGGCTTCTGGCCGGCAAAGAAGGCTTCCCTGCTCTCCCCTATAGAAGCCCTGCGTTACGAGTAATTGATAAATTAATATCGTTACCGGGATGCCGGACGGTTTGGCCGTCCAGCATCCCAATAACACTCTCAAAACCCCGTATTCTTTCCGCCTGTCTCCACGACCCGGGCAAATTCAGTACCCGTCCCCGCCCCCATCCGGCAGTAATAACCGCGCTGGAAAAATTCGTTGAATGCGGCGTAGCGCGCTACGGCGTGGTGCGCCTCCGCTGCCCCGAATGCGGCAGGGATATGTTCGTGGCCTTTTCTTGTAAGCGTCGCGGGCTGTGCCCTTCTTGCGTCGCCAAACGCTCTGCCATTATTACCGGCCAGGCACTGGAGCGGCTGTTGGCCTTTGTTCCTTACAGACAATGGGTATTGGTGGTCCCAAAACGGCTGCGCTATTTCCTGAACCACAACCCGGCGCTGGCGGGCGAGCTTTCAAGAATATTCGCTGAGGAAATAAACCGCTTTCTCTGCCAAA
>JAUSCK010000147.1 GCA_030651035.1 Elusimicrobiota bacterium | reverse complement strand
TCTGAAAAGGCTTGCCTGCAGAAGGCCGGGTTCGCTCAGCAATTTGCGAAGCCGGGAATAGCCTGACGCTCTTCGGGAGTCCGGCCGTTCTTGGTGGCTTGAAAGATGTTATCCCTATACTGGCGTTATATATTATGCCAGTATAGGGGGGACAAGAGGCAGCAAATCAAAGGTGCGAAGAATATTTTTATGGAAAAGTTGGCGATAGAGGGGATTAGGTGCGGAAAATCACACGTCCTTCATGGCTGTTCCTTAGTATTTCCGTCCGGCCATAATTCCGGCGTAGAAGTTCTTCAGCTGCCGGTTCATGCTTTCCGGGCCGAATTTCAGGAAACCTGCCTCGTCCTTCCCGAGCGCCCAGGCTTTTGCGGCGGCTCCCATTTTCGTTCTCAAGTCCGCGGACAGTATCAGTTTCTCCAGCGCCACGGCCAGCGCGTCCGCATTGCCCGGCTCAACTGAGAACCCGGTTTCGCCTTCCTTAATTATATCCGGCAAGCCGCAAACCCGGGTTACAACTGCTGGCAGGCCCTGGGCCTGCGCCTCCAGCGGGGCGCGGCCCATGGCTTCGTTCAGCGAAGGCTGCGTGTAAATATCCAGTGCCGGAAGAATTGCCGCGGCGTCAGTGCGGAAGCCTGTAAACAGCACAAACTCTCTGATTCCCAGGCTGCCGGCCAGGTTGCGCAGCTTTGTTTCCAGTTCCCCCCCGCCTATTACAACGAACTTAAGTTTTACGGTGGGAAGGCGTTTCAGAAGAAGAGCAGCCGCGCGTATAAAGTATTCCACGCCTTTCACCGGCTCCAGACGTGCCACTGTCCCGACCGCAATTTCATCTCCGGCTATATCAAGGTCGCGCTTATGCCCCGGTGCCGCCGGCGGCTTAAAATCCACTCCGCTGTGCACCACGGTCCATTGCCTGGATTTTCCTATTCCGGCCGCCGCAGACTCGCGCATTTCGCCGGGGGTAAGGGCGATAAAATAGTCAGTAAATTTTGAGAGGAATTTTTCAGCCAGCGTGAAAATAAAAGTTTTCAAGGGGCCGTAATAGCCGTAGAGCAGATGGCCGTGCGGCGTGTGGATTATCACCGCTCGTTTTTTTGACCGCAGGTTGGCCATTGCCGCCGCAAGCCTGCCGAGCGCCCCTGCTTTGGAGGTATGCGTATGCACTATTTCCGGCTCAAGAGCGGCGATCTCTTTCCTCAGCTCCAGGAGTGCGCGGAAATCCCGGATGGGGCTGATCTCGCGCTGCAGGTTTTTCATCTCGATGTAATTCACTTCCGGCGGCAGCAGCTTGAGCAGGGACCCCGAATCTTTGTGCGGCCCGGCCAGCAGCACCACGTCGTAATCCGTGACCTGTGCGGCGCAGGAGTCGATCACGTTCCTGCTGGACCCGCCCGGCTCAAGCCTGGTGATGATATGTATGAGCAGCGGCTTTGCCGGCATATTCAGGACTGTTCCCGTGTTTCTGCCTGGGCCGCGCTCAGGCAGGCGCCGAAGATGAATATTACTCCGGAAACATAGATCCAGAGCAGCAGGGCCATGATGCTGCCAAAGGCCCCGTAAACGGCGTTGAGCGTTGAGAAGTGCTGCAGGTAATAAATAAAAAGTTTCTGCGCCCCGGCCAGCAGCAGTGTCCCGCACAATGCCGCCGCCCAGACCTCGGAAAATTTCGTACTGCGGTGCGGCGCCACGGCGTAGAGCAGGTTTAAGCTCAGGAAGATCAGCGCCCACGGCAGGCAGGCATTCCCTAAGCTGTAGGTGCGCGTAATAAAGCCGATCTCCGGCAGCAGCCTCCGGGTGAGCTGCTCGAACATAGGCACCCATATCCCGGCTATGACCGCGACGCTCGTTACGAGCAGCAGCCCCAGGCTCTTTAAAGGCAGCTTCCACCATTGGCTGCCGGTGGTGCCCCACGCCCTGTTGGCAGCCTGTATGAGCGCGGTGAAGAACTGCGTGGCTATCCACACAAGCATCAGGAACGCGAGCGTTCCAGCCTGGCCGCGCGAGTTCATCATTCCGGAAATGGTGTTGGAAACATAAAGCTTCATGTCGCCGGTTATGGGGATATACTTGCCCACGAAGCCGATGACCAGGCCGCTTGCGGTGGACCTGTCAAAAAGGAGCGACGTCCCTGTTACGATAAGGACTATCAGCGGGAAAAGGCTGAAGAAAGCGCTGTAAGAAAAAGCGGCGGCGCGCTGGTCGCCGTCTATGTCGATGAACTTGGAGACAGAAAGGTTGAGCGTCGCCCGGACCCTGCCCGCTCTCTTTTTAAGCTTGACGTTCATTAGTATAAACCAGCCCGGCAGGCGTTCCTGCCTGCCGAGACCGCAACACCTGGCTCCGCTCAGCTCAGCTTCGCGTACTTTTCGGCCTCGGCGCCCTCTTTGGAGATGCCCAGTTTCGCCAGCGTCTCCCTGGTGGGGATGCCGCGCCGGTCGTAGCCGCGCTGGTCATAATAGTGCTGGAGGAGCTGGTCGTACTTTTCAAGATCCAGGTGTTTGCCGGCTATGGGGCCTTCCTTGTCGGCGTTCTCCGGGTCGAACCAGACGCCCGGGGGATAATCGCCCTTGCGGGTGGCCTCGGGGAATTCCCGGATGTAATGGAGTTTTATCAGGCCGTAGATCCGGTCTGCTGCTTTCCACATGTCGTCCAGCGTCCAGTTCAGGCCGGTGGCCAGGTTGAAATACTTCGGGTAGTTGTCCAGCTTCCAGCCCACCTCTATCCAGGGGAAGCGGCAGGCCACTATAAATTCGAACATGCCCCCGCGTATCCGCTGAAGCTCTATTACCTTGGCCGCTTTATCCGCGCCGTAGGAATCGCGGGTGCTGTTCTTCAGCTCGAAGGTTATTATCCAGGCCTCCCTGTGGTGCGCGCCTATGGGCGCCACGCCGAATGACAGCGCCTGGCCCGGGATGAACTTGCAGTTGTAGGCGGCAATATCAAGCCCTTTTACCTGCATGGCGTAGGCCTCCGAGCCGTGCCCGAATTCTTTCGCCATGCGCAGCGAGCCGTCGGCCAGCAGGTTGCCCACCTTCCCCTCGCGCCGCGCGGCCATGCCCAGCAGTTCCTTGCCCCGCTCGGCGTCGCCGAACTTGAAATCGCCTTCCGCGGCGCCGCGGGCGATGGCGTCCGCGTAGAAGCTCAGCGTGCAGCCGGCGGACATCGTGTCCAGGCCGTATTCGTCGCAAAGGTAGTTGAGCGAACCCACCTGGTCAAGCTCGAAGATGTTGAGGTTGGAGCCCAGCAGGGCGACGTTTTCGTAGTCGAGCTCGGATTCATGGCCCTCCTTGTCGTGGATGGTTATGCCGCACTTCATCGTGCAGCTCGGGCAGCCGTAGGTGGCTACGCGGGCGTTGTTCAGGCGTTCGCCGTCTATCTTCCAGGCGTCGGGGTGGCTGGTCTTGCGGCAGTTCTCTACGGGGAGGGCCGCGACTTCGTTGCACCAGGCCAGCACGGCGTTGGTGCTCTGTTTGGACCAGCCCGATTTCTGGTCCAGCTGGTACACTTCCTTAAGGTCGCCGAAGCCCAGCTTTTTCATGGCTTCCGGCTCCGCCTGCGGTATCGTCCCGGTGCCCTTTACCACTATGGCTTTGAGGAGCTTGGAGCCCATTACCGCGCCCATGCCCGGCCGGCCGCCGGCGCGCCCTTCCAGGCTGCGTATTACGGCGTAGCGCACCATATTCTCGCCGCCCTGGCCGATGTTCAGCACGCCCACGTTCTTGCTGTATTTCGCGTAGATCCAGTCGTTGGAGAAATATGTCCCTTTTCCCCACATCTCTTCGGCGCTGAGGAATTCAACCTTGTCGTCCTCTATGTAGAGCATCGTGGGCTTTTCGGCTTTCCCCTCCACTATCAGGGCGTCGTAGCCGGCTTTGCGGAGCTGGTCCGAGACTTTTGTGCCCAGGTTCCCGTCGCCGTAAAAGCCCGTCAGGGGCGACTTGGCCGCCACTACGCACTTGCCGGTATTGGGGGCCGGGATGCCGGAGATGGGCCCGAGGGCTACTACCAGTTTGTTCTCCGGGCCGAGCGGGTCTATGCCGGGCTTGAGTTCGTCGTAGAGTATCTTGGCGGCGAAGCCGCGCCCCCCCACCCAGGTCCGGGCGAATTCTTCGCTGAAGGGTTCTTTCTTGTATGTTTTGTCCGTCAGGTTGACCCTGAGAATAAAGCCTATCCATCCTTTCATGTTGTCCTCCCGGTTAATTAAAGCTGAAACTTACCTGATGCGTCATTTACCGGCCGCCAGCAGCAATTTTCGCGTGTACGGGATCAGCCCCCCCGCGTCGATAATGGCCTGGCGCGCTTTCGGGAGCGGGTTCGTCCCGAACGACTTTCCCGAAGTGCGGTTGAAGACCTTGCCGTCAGCGAGCTCAAGCTCGTCGCCTTCTGCGGCTTCTATTTCCGGACAGATAATTATATTCAGCCCCAGGTTAATGGCGCTCTGCAGGAAGATGCGCGAAATGTCGCGCGCCACGACCGCGAGGTCATAGCCCTTAAGGCAGGAAACCGCCTGTTCCCTGGAGGAGCCGCAGCCGAAGTTCTTGCCGGCGACGAGGGCGCTGCCCCTGGGGACCTCCCCCGCCTTGAGCCTGCGGTTGAAGTCCGCATTGTCGGCGAAGGCGAACGCCGGCGTTTCGGCGGGCAGCACCGTGGCCATGAACCGCCCGGGATAGATTATGTCGGTTGAAACGTCGTCGGCAACCTTATACACTACTTTCTTGTTGCTCATTTCGCCTCCCTGGGGTCTGTTATTACGCCTGTAAGGGCGCTCGCCGCCGCTACCGCCGGAGAGCACAGGTAAACTTCGGCTTTGGGGTTGCCCATGCGTCCCTTGAAATTGCGGTTGGTGGTAGCCAGCGCTACTTCGTTGTCCGCAAGCGCCCCCTGGTGTATGCCGAGGCAGGGGCCGCAGCCGGGGTTGCAGACCACCGCGCCCGCCCTGGAGATGTCCTGTATAAAACCCAGGTCCGCGGCTCTGTGGTAAATGCGCCACGACGCCGGGAACACGAGCATCCGCGTGCCGTCGGCGACGCGGCGGCCCTTCAGTATCCTGGCGGCGACCTCGAGGTCGTCGAGGCGCCCGTTGGTGCAGGAGCCTATCACGATCTGGTGAAGTTTTTTGCCCGCAACTTCGCCGATAGGCTTTACGTTGTCCACGGTGTGCGGGCAGGCTATCTGCGGGGTAAGCGTTGAGGCGTCTATTTCAAGCACCCGCTCGTAAACGGCGTCGGCGTCGGGGCCGAAGGTTTCTATCGTCTCCTTAACGCCGGCCTCTTCGCGCAGGTAGCGCAGGGTCTCCTCGTCGGGCGGGACCAGCCCGGAGGTGGCGCCGGCCTCCACGCTCATATTGCAGAGCGTCAGGCGGCCGGAAGTGGGCATGCTGCGGATGGTGTCGCCGTGGAACTCCAGCACCTTGTAGTTGGCCCCCTGCGCGGTAAGGCGGCCTATGACGTGGAGTATCAGGTCTTTCGGATAGACATAGTCGGGGAATTTGCCGTTCACCACCACCTTGATGGTGGCCGGCACTTCAACGTTAAGTATCCTGCCCAGCGCCCAGACCGAGGCCATTTCGGTGGCGCCTACGCCGAACGAGAACGCGCCCAGCGCGCCGTGCGTGGTGGTGTGGGAATCGGTGCCGACCAGGACCTGGCCGGGCCGCACATAGCCGTTCTCGGGCAGTATCTGGTGGCAGATGCCGCCGATATCGCCGCGGATGTCGTGGAATTTTGTTATTCCCTGTTTGCCCACAAATTCGCGCGTCTTCTTCTGGTTGCCGGCTGTCTTGGAGGATTCCGCCGGCACGCGGTGGTCGAAAATTATCGCGATGCGGGCCGGGTCCCAGACCTTCGCTTCGCGGCCGGTGCCCTCGTAGATCTCGTTGAACTGGTTTATCACCAGCGCGCCGTTCTCGTGCGACATCGCCAGGCTGACCTCCGGCTCAAGCACGTCGCCTACGGCCACTTGCGCCTGGCCGGTGGTACGCGCCAGCAGTTTCTGTACATAGGTCATTGCCATTGTTCGTTTCTCCTTAATTATATTGTTAGATAACTTTGTTCGCTTTCAGTTCCGCAAGCTCCGCTTCTGTTATGCCGACGCCAGCCAGGACTTCCGCCGTGTGGGCCGAAAGGCGCGGGGGCGGGGTGTTGAGCTCGCCCGGCGTGTCGGAAAACCGGGCTGCGAGGCCGAACAGCCTGAGGTTCCCGATGCCTTTCTCCGTTACGTCTTTCAAGATGGCCCTGTGTTTTATCTGGGGCTGGCTCAGCGCGTCGCCAAGGCTCAGGATGGCGCCGCTCGGCACGTCTTTCGCGTTGAGGAGCTCCACCCACTCCGCCGTCGGGCGCCGCGTGAATCTTTCCTCGAGCAGCGGGGTCAGGCGCTTGCGGTTCTTCTTGCGGATGTCGCGCTTCTCGAAGAGCGGGTCCGTCTTCAGCTCCGGCACGCCGACCACGTCGCAGAGGGATTCCCACTGCTCCTGCTTGTTGGCGGCCACGTTCATGTAGCCGTCCTTCGTCTTGAACGTCCCGGACGGGGCGGCCGTGAAATTGTCGTTGCCCATCGGCACCGGCTTCTGGCCGGCTATCAGCAGGTTCGCCGCAACCCAGCCCATCAGCGGCATTATGGAATCGATCATGGCTATGTCGATCAGCTGGCCTTTCCCGCTGTGCCCGCGATGGTAAAGGGCCGCCATTATGGCGAAAGCGGCGTTGAGGCCGCCCACCGTGTCGCACACGGGGAAACCGGCGCGCAGCGGGTTCAGGCGCTCGTCGCCGTTGATGTCCATGACGCCGCTCAGGCCCTGTATGATCTGGTCGTAGGCGGGCTTTAAAGCGTCGGGGCCGGTCTGGCCGAAGCCCGAAATGGAGCAGTACACCAGGCGCGGGTTAATTTCCGCGAGGGTGGCGTAGCTGAGCCCCAGGCGGCCCATCACATCGGGCCGGAAGTTTTCCACCAGCACGTCGGCGGTCTTCACCAGTCTCTTGAATATTTCTTTTCCCTCGGGCGTCTTGGTGTTGAGGGTCACCGATTTTTTATTGGCGTTCTGGGCCAGGAAGCTGGTCCCCATAAGCTGTTCGTTCAGCTCCGGTTTTACGCCCAGCTTGCGGGCAAGGTCGCCGTCCTTCGGGTTCTCTATCTTTATTACCTCGGCGCCCAGCAGCGCCAGGTGGAGGGTCGCGAAAGGTCCCGACAGCACATTGGTAAGGTCAAGCACCCTCACTCCGGAAAGTATCTGTTCGCTCATCTACGCTCCTTTAATTATTCACATGGATGAAGAGGATGGAGAGGATAAAGTGCAAATCCTGTTTATCCTCTTCATCCATGTTTATTTCTCCTGAAACTGCATGCAGACCGCTAATGAATTAAACCGCGGCTTTAACTTTGATGGGGCCGGTCTTGTAGACGAAGCCCTGCAGGTCGCGCCCGAAGTGGGTGGCGGCATCGCGGGCTACTTCGAGCAGGCTGTCCAGGCTGACTTCTTTGCGCAGGCCTTCCAGCTGCAGAACATGTACGAAATCTTCGGTGGCCACGTTGCCGGCGGCCACTTTTGTGAACGGGCAGCCGCCGAGGCCGGCGAAGGACGTCTCGAAAGCGGTCACGCCGGCCCGCCTGGCCGCGAACATGTTGGCCATCCCCAGCCCGTAGGTGTTGTGGAAATGGCAGGTGCACTCTATGCCCGGGCCAAGCGCCAGGACCGCGCCGAACAGGCGCTCTACCTGCGCCGGGTGGGCGTGCCCTGCCGTGTCGGCAAGGCTGATATTGAGCAGGCCCGCCCCGGCATAGGCGCGCACCATTTTCAGCACGCGCTCCTCGGAGATGGGGCCCTCGAAGCCGCAGCCGAACGCGGATTGGACGGAGACCTGCACTTTTTTGCCGGCGGCTATCGCCGCTTTCGCCGCGGCGATAATGCGCGCTAAGGCTTCGTCGGTCCCCATGCCGGTGTTCTTTAAACTGTGGGTTTCGCTGGCGGAGGCGCCCAGGCAGAACAGCTCTACGCCGCAGGCAAGCCCCCGCTCCAGGCCCTTTTCGTTCAGCACCAGCCCGGACAGAATAGCCGGCGACTTCTTATCCAGGGTGAACCGGCGGAACAGCTCGTCCGTGTCGGCCATCTGCGGGACCTTCGCCGGGTGGACGAACGAGCCCACCTGGATGATATCCATCCCGGATCCCAGCAGGCCGGAGAGCCAGGCCGCCTTCTTTTCGAGAGGGACGACCTGGCTTTCCATCTGCAGGCCGTCCCGCAGCCCTACCTCGTGCAGCAGGATGTTTTTTGAGCCCGCGCGCGCCGTATCCGTCATTTAGCGGCTACCACACACTTATCAGCTATGGCCTTCGCCATATCGATAGTGGTGGCGGAACCGCCCATGTCGTAGGTGCGCACTGTCCCCTCCGCTATCACTTCGGCCACCGCGTCTTCAATAAGTTTCGCCTTGGCGGTCTCGCCCAGCCAGTCCAGCATCATCTTGGCGGCGAGGATAGTGGCTATGGGGTTCACTTTATACATGCCGGCGTATTTGGGCGCCGAGCCGTGGGAGGGTTCGAAGACGCCGAGCTTCGTGCCGATATTGGCCGAGCAGCCGAAGCCCAGCCCGCCCACCATCTGCGCGCTCAGGTCCGAGATTATGTCGCCGTAGAGGTTCGGCGCCACCAGCACGTCGTAGCTGAACGGGTTCTTCAGCAGCCACATGGTCATGGCGTCGATGTTCGCGTCGTCCATCTTTATTTCGGGGTAGTCCTTCGCCACGGCTTTCGCCATCTCGAAGAACAGCCCGTCCGTGGCGCGCACCACGTTGGCCTTGTGCACCACCGTGACCTTCTTGCGGCCGAACTTGCGCGCAAATTCGAAGGCGGCGCGGACTATGCGCTCCGAGCCCTTCTTCGTGTTTATTTTGCAGGAGATCGCGTACTCGTCGCTCTTCAGGCCCTCGAAAGCCTTGAAGGCGGGAGAGAGTTCGGCGAGGACATCGCGCAGCTTGTCCGGCACGGTGTTGAATTCCACGCCCGCATACAGGTCCTCGGTGTTCTCGCGGAACACCACGATATCAATGCCTTCCTTGAAATTGAGCGCGTTCTTCGGGTAGGCTTTGCAGGGCCGCAGGCAGATGTAGAGGTCGAAGGTCTGGCGCATGCGCACTATGGGCGAGCGGTAAACCATCCCCTTGCCCTGCAGGGCGGGTATCAGTTCCTTCTCGGCGTCCTTTACGGGCTTGGAGGTGATAGCGCCGAACATGGCCGCGTTCACGTTCTTAAGCAGTTCGATCGTGCGGGCAGGAAATGCGTCGCCTTCCCTGCACCAGAACTCCCAGCCGATATCGCCGTGTATGTACTCGGCGTCGAGTTCCACGCGGTCGAGGACGATCTTTGCCGCCTCCATCACTTCCACGCCCACGCCGTCGCCCGGCAGCCACGCTATCTTGTATTTCTTGCTCATATTCAGGATACCTCCGTAGAATCTGCGGCCCGCCTTTCGGGGTTAGCTGCGGCCGGGCTTATGGCTATACTATCACAAGCCAATTTTGTTGTCAATTCACTTAAAAGCGGCCGAGTTTTTCCGCTATAATAAGTTTGGCGCCGGTGTTCTTTATTACTTCCTCCACCGTAGTGTCTTCTGTTATTTCTTCCAGCACCAGGCCGCCGGGGGTAACGCGGATAAAAGCCATATCGGTGACAATAAGGTTTACTTCCCGCGCCGCCGTCAGCGGCAGGGAGCACTTCTTTACTATCTTCGGCCCGCCGTTCTTGTTCACATGCTCCATGGCTATCACCACGTTCTTCGCGCCTACGGAGAGGTCCATCGCACCGCCGATGCCGGGAACAAATTTCCCCGGGATAGTATAGTTGGCGAGGTTGCCCTCTTCGTCCACTTCAAGGGCGCCCAGTATTGTGAAGTCCAGGTGCTTGCCGCGTATGATCGCGAAGGACATGGACGAATCGAAACAGCACCCTCCCGGGAGGATGGTGGCCGGCTGGCCGCCGGCGTTTACCAGGGTGGGGTCTTCCTTGCCGGGCGCGGGAGCCGGGCCCAGGCCTAAAAATCCGTTCTCGGAGTGCAGAAGTATCCCTTTGCCTTCGGGGATATAATCGGTGACCAGGGTGGGTATCCCGATGCCGAGGTTGACGATCGAGTTCTCGGGCAATTCCTTCGCTATCCTCCTGGCTATCCGTGCTCTTTTATCATCTTCCATTGTCGTTTTCCCCCTTGATGGTTTTTTGCCGCTCGATGGCCATAGCCCTTTTATACGGTATCAGCGCAGTTTTGAAACCGGGACCAGTATGTCCACGAAAACACACGGGAAGGTCACTTTTTCCGGGTCAAGCTCCCCCGGTTCCACCAGCTCTTCCGTTTCAAGTATCACGCAGTCGGCCGCCATGATCATAGCGACGCTGAAATTTTTTGAGGAGCCCGGCGCGAAGGCATTGCCGTATTTGTCGGCCTTGGCCGCCCTGACGATCGCGAAGTCCGCTCTCAGGGGTTTTTCGAGAAGGAACCTGCGGCCGTCTATGGTCATTACTTCCTTGCCCTGCTCGATAGCCGTGCCCAGCCCGGTGGGAGTGAGAACTCCGCCGAGGCCCGCCCCGGCGGCCCTGATCCTTTCCACAAAGGTTCCCTGCGGCGATAGCTCCAGTTTCAGCTCGCCGGAATTCATTTTTTCGCCCATTATCCTGTTCATCCCGATGAAGGAACCTATGAATTTTGAAACCCTCCCCGCCCTGACCAGCTTGATGATGCCGGTTTCCTCTTTTTCCGTGTCGTTGGAGATGATAGTGAGGTTCTTAACGCCTTTTTCGAACAGGGCTTCAAGGACGGGAACGGGGCGTCCGCATGAAATAAAGCCGCCCACCATTATCGAGGCGCCGTCTTTTATGTTTTCTACCGCCTGTTGTGGAGTCCTGATCGGTTTCATTATCCCTCCGTCCGCAAAATTCCTACACCTGATTATAACAAAATTTTTATATGATAAAGGGGCGCCGGCATGGCGTCAGCAGCGCGGCGACATCCCGCGCCAGCCGAGGTTATATGCACAAAGTAAATATAGACCACCGGGCCTCGCTCATCAAAGAGAACCTGGCCCGCATAGGACGTAAGATCCTCGTCATGAGCAATAAAGGCGGGGTCGGGAAAAGCACCATCGCCGTCAACTTCGCGGCCCTCCTGCTCCTTTCCCTGCTCGTCCCCTGCGCCAGGGCGGAGTTTAAAACCTTCGGGGCCCGTGCCGCCGAAGAACTGCCGCAGATGAGCTTCTGCGGCTCGGGCCAATTCATTGTTTTCACGGGCAGCTGCCAGCCAGGCAGGAAAAATAAGGACGCGATGAGCCCCAAGGCCTGCAGCGACGCGGTCTCCGCGCTCAGCGACGGGCTCTCCGTCCTCTACCCGAACGCTTCGGTGCGGGTCCTCTCTGACCGCAGCGCCGAGGAAGTCATGAACGCGCTGATGCGGCCCGGCGTGCTGGGATTTTTCTTTGTGGGGGAAGGCGACGCAAAAGGCGCTTTCATAACCGGCCCGGAGCGGGAGAGGGTATACCCGGACATCAACGCCTGCATGTCCGATTACGATCTTTTCGGCGGCTTCACGTCGCACAGCAAGTATTCGCCGTCAGTCCCGGCGCCCAAGGCCGAGCGCGGCCTCGTCCTGAGCCGCACCGAAACTCTTTACTCCGCGGCGGGCGCCCTGCCGGACTCCTGGCCTAAATTCTGCAAGCCGCGCCTGAGCCTGGTCTATCCCACGCGCACCTTCGCCGGGCGCATGAAAGACGACATTAAGAAGTTCATGGGACTGCTGCAGGATGAAAAAAGGAAGCACGTGCTCAAGACGCTGGGCACCATCTGCGACAACTGCGCCGGCCACGCGGCCGCCGGAAACGAGCTGGCCCGGTTCTGCCCCCCCGGCTCCAATGTGTGCCGGGCCCGCAAGCTCACTCCCGATACCGCGAAATTTATCCTGGAAAACTACTGCCTCGCCCATGCCCCCGCCCCCTCCCGATAAAAAAATCACCGCAGAGGCGCAGAGGTCGCAGAGAATAAGAAATTAAGATGTAATATTCTCTTTAACTCTGCGACCTCTGCGACTCAGCGGTGAATCTAAATTCCCTAGAGCTTGAACTTCGGCAGCTTCATCTTTCCCGGGGTCAAGTCCTTCAGAAGTTTTTCCCCGGCGCCGGTCACTTTGGCTTCGGCGTCCTTCAGTTTCCCTTCCAGCTCCGCCTGTTTGGCCGCGGCCATGTTGTCCAGCTTGGCCCGGTAGGGCTTCAGCGCCTCGTCCACTTTTTTCTGCGCCGCCTCCTGCGCCTTCTTCACTTCGGCGCCCATGGCGCCGGAGAAGGCCTTTGAGAGGGCGTTCGCGAGGTCGGTGTTTATGGCGAGCTTCGGGCTCTTTATGGTGCCGGCGATCTCCGCCCCGATGACCGCGGAGGAAAGCCCCGCGAACGAGGACTCCACCGCCGAGCGGAGCGGCGCCGCTTTAATATTGTCCGCCTTGGGCTTGAACGAAGCCCCGGCCAGGCGGAACGCCGCCTTGCCGGAGAGCTCTTCACCGGCCGTTTTCAGGGAAGCCTCAAAGGCCCCCGTGCCGTTGGTGATCTCCACCATGAAAGAGGACGGGGAGCCGAGCTGCAGCTGGGCCACCGGCATGCCGGCATAAGAAAGCTCCGAAGCGGTCTTTATCTCCTCTCCCGTGGCGTCGACGGAGGTCTTGAAATCCAGCCTGCGCGCCCCTTTGGCGCCTTTTATGACGGCCGTGGTGGGCCGGCCGTAAACCTGCGGCTGGGTGGTCAGGCCCTCCACGGTGCCGCTGTATTCCAGCGGGTCTTCGCCCAGCTCGCCCGTCAGCTCCAGCCTGCGCACCAGCAGTGTCGGGTAAGCGTTCTCTTTGGGGAAATGCACTTCGCGCCCGCGGCGGGCCTCGTTCTTCAGCACGCCTTTGGTATTGGCCGGCATGTACTTGCGGGCCAGGCCCATCCACTTCATGGCCTGCGCGGTTTTCTCGGCTATCAGCGGGCCGGCCAGCATGCGCGCAATGGACTGGGTGTCCAGCGACGGCAGCTTCATTTTGGCCATCACGGCGGCCATGTCCTTTTTGCGGGCCTCTTCCACGGCCTTGAAGGCGTCCTTCGCTTTGGCGAGGGCGGCCTCGGCTTCATCCTTGTCTTTCTTGAAATCAGCGGTCAGCTTCTTTACCTCTTTGGCTATGTCGGCGTAATCCTTGGCCTGCCTGGCGAAGTTCTTCTCGCCTTTCGCCTTCTCGTAGCGGGCCTTCATCGCGTCCAGGCCGGCCTCATATTTTTTCGCGTTCACGCGGGAGGAGATGTCCGAGTAGTCCTTCTGGTAGGACTCCTCCAGCTGCTTGGCCAGCTTCACCGATTCCAGCTCCGCCGGGTCCACCTTGTAGTCCGCGGCCACATCCGTCTTCACGTCCGCCGCGCGCTCCAGGGCGAAGCCCTTGGATTCCGCGACCAGCGCGTCCACCAGCTCGGAGGGTTCTTCTTTCACAAGAGGGAGCTTGCCGGAGGTTTTCCTGGGCGTGCCGAAGCGCAGGCCCTTGAGGGAGGCGCTGTCCACCACCAGTTTTTTCTCCAGGAGCGGCGCGCCCTCGGCCGAGAAGGACAGCTCGGAAAATTCCAGGAGGTTGCGGTACTCTTCTTTGGAGTCGCCTATCGCCAGGCCGGCGATCTTCAGCGAGGGATGGAGGAAGCTGGTCTTCAGCACGGCAATTTCGGCTTTCGCCTTCGTGCCTTTTTCTATGCCCTTTATCATGCCCCACTTCAGCAGCGGGTCGAAGGCGAAAAAGAAGAAGGCCCAGAGGAGGAGGAGCAGCGTAAGGCGGGGAAGCAGGTATGACCAGCGCATATTAGACGGCCCCCTTGAAGTACCAGTCCAGGAGCCAGGAGGCTTTCAGGCCCTTGACGAATTTGGAATTCATCACGCGGTCGCGGAATTTCTCGTTGTAGAAAACACCGAAGCGGCGGCCCGCGAAATAGACCGGGGCGGAGAGCAGCGCGCCCAGCACCAGGCCGCCGGGGACCACCGTGTTGTTGAAGCCGGTCCACGGCGCTATAGGCATGTTGTAGAGCTTTGTCCAGAGCGGGCGCAGGGCCTCGCTGGTAAGCAGGGCGTAGCCCATGGGGTCGGTTATTTTGTCGAGCAGCGGGTTTACGAGGCTGACGGCGAAGACGGTGAGTATGGCCATGGGGATGTTGACCCGGGTGGCCATCATCAGGACTATGAGGAGCTGGGCGGTGAGGGTGGCCTTGGGCATGAGGCCGATGAGGAAGCCGAGCGTTATCCCGGCGCCTATCTGGCCGGGGGTGGTTTCGGCCGTCAGGCCCTGGAAAAACTGCCGTATTATCGCTAATGGGTTCATGCAGTTAATATATTAAAACCAGAGCGGCGTTTCAAGTGCGGTTTTGTATAATTGAATACTATCGGAATTTATATTCGCTTTCACCGCAGAGGCGCAGAGTACGCAGAGAAGAATGAGAATGAGATCACACAAAGACACGAAGGCACGAAGAAATGCCGGAAAATAAATCTTGGTGGCTTTGTGCCTTTGTGTGAGAAATATTTCTCAGCGACCTCTGCGCCTCTGCGGTGAATCTGAAGAAGTCCGTACGAAGAGAGTTAATTTGAAAACATGAAACTTGTTGAGATCCTCTTTATCGCCCTCGGGCTTTCTATGGACGCTTTCGCCGTTTCCGTGGCCAGCGGCGCCACTATGAAGCGGCTGCATATTCCCAACGCGTTAAAGATGGGGCTTTTCTTCGGCGGCTTCCAGGCGCTGATGCCTGTGCTGGGCTGGGCCGCCGGCCTGAGCATGAAAAACTTCATCTCCGGCTGGGACCACTGGATAGCTTTCTGCCTGCTTTCCGCCGTGGGCGGAAAAATGCTTTATGAGGCTTTTAAGATAAAGGAAGAGGAGGAATGCGGCGGTGAGAAAACCTGCCCCTTTAACACCGGCACGCTCACGGTGCTGGCCGTGGCCACCAGCATTGACGCGCTGGCCGTCGGGCTTACTTTTTCGCTGCTGCAGGTTTCGATAATAGCGCCGGCGCTGATAATAGGGCTGGTGACCTTCCTGATGTCGGTGGCCGGGGTCAGGCTCGGCACTACGGGCGGCCATTTCTTTGAACACAAGATGGAGGCCGCCGGCGGGCTTATCCTGATAGGGATAGGCTTCAAGATATTATTCTCGCACCTGTAGTTTCCGCCTGCCCTTCTCCTTTGACCGATTTCCCCCTGCCGGAAGTTTCTCCATGCAGCCCCGGTAAAAGCTGCCGCTGAAAATAGTAATATAAAACCAATGACCGCTGACGTTATAATCGTGGGCGCCGGAGTTACCGGCGCCGCCATCGCCAGGGAACTCTCCCGTTATAAGCTTAAGATCCTTATACTCGAAAAGGAAGCCGAACCCGCTTTCGGCGTTTCCAAGTCCAACAGCGGCATTGTACACGCCGGCACCCAGAACCCGCCCTCCTCGGTGAAAGGCTGGCTTTGCGTGGAAGGCAACCGCCTGCTGCGCGAGGAGATCGCGGAAGACCTCGGCCTTAATTTTGTGCAGTGCGGACAGCTGGTAGTTATATTTGACCTTGCCGATCTTCCGGAGCTTGAAAAGATCAAGAAGGAAGGCGAAGAGCTGGGAGTTAAGGGGCTGGAGCTGGTGGATCGCGCCTGGCTGGACGCCAAAGAGCCTAACCTCGGCCCCGAAGTGAAGGCCGCGCTGCTGGCGCCTTCGGCCGGCATAATAAGCCCCTACCGCTTTGTCTACGCCCTGGTCGAGAACGCCGTAAAGAACGGCGCCGAGCTTAAGACCTCGCGGAAGGTCAGCGCCATACGCCGGCCGGCAGGCGGCGGGTTCGAGGTGGTCGCCGGCGGCGAGGTTTTCCGGGCGCGCTTCCTCGTGAACGCCGCCGGGCTTTACGCCGACGAGGTCTCCGCCCTGGCCGGGGCCCCCACTTTTAAAATAACCCCCCGCAGAGGTGAGGAATACCTGCTGGATAAAAAGCGCGAGCATCTGACGGAACATATAATCTTCCCGCTGCCTTCAAAGACCTCCAAGGGCATCCTGATAATAAAGACCTCGGACGGCAACCCGATGATAGGCCCCACCGCCAACGACGTTGAGGACAGGGAAGACCTGTCCACCTCGGACGAGGGGCTCGCGGAAGTGCTGGCCGGCGCGCGCCGCATGGTGCCTTCAATTTCGAAGGACGACATAATCGCCTATTTCGCCGGCCTCCGCCCCGTGTCCGGAAAGGATTTCGTGATCCGCCACGAGGATTCCGCCCCCGGCCTAGTAAACGCGGCCGGCATCCAGTCACCCGGGCTTACCTCCGCCCCGGCCATAGCCGTGATGGTGGCCGGTATCCTTAAGGAGCACGGACTTAAGCTGGAGCCCAAAGAGGAGTTCCACCGCCTGCGGCCGCGCCCCGTACATCTTTTCCAGGTCCCGCCGGAGGAGACCCGCCGCCTGATAGAGAAGAACCCGGCCTACGGCGACATCGTCTGCCGCTGCGAGCTGGTTTCCGCCCAGGAAATACGCGAGGCTTTAAAGCGCGGCGCGCGCACCCTGGACGGAGTTAAATTCCGCACCCGCGCGCAGGCGGGCCGCTGCCACGGCGGCTTCTGCACCACGCGCATAATGAAGATCATGCAGGAAGAGCTGGGCTTCCCGGTCAAGGCGCTGACCAAGCGCGGCGCCGGCTCCGAACTTGTCAAGGCCGAACGAAAATAAACCGGAACTGAAAGATTCACCACAGGGTGGAGCGAAGCGACACAATTCAACTGTATCTAACAGGACACAGAGAGAGATGAGAAGAGGTAAGATAGATCGGGGAAAAGTTCACCGCTGAGGCGCAGAGGTCGCAGAGAACTGCAATATGAAACAATATTTCTTCTCGCTTCCTCCCCCTCCGCGACCTCCGCGCCTCTGCGGTGAGATAAGGATTCGGTTTACATAATTTATGAAGGAAAGAGAACTCGTGATTGTTGGCGGAGGGCCGGCGGGGATGGCGGCGGCGCTGGCCGCGCGTGCCGCCGGCGTGGAGGATGTGCTGCTGCTGGAGCGCGACCAGCACCTGGGCGGCATACTCAACCAGTGCATACATCCCGGCTTCGGCCTGCACCATTTCAAGGCGGAGCTCACCGGCCCCGAATACGCGGACCGCTTCGTCCGGCTGGTAAAGGAAGACCGGGGCATTGAGGTCAGCCTGCGCTCGTTCGCCGTCAGGCTCACAAAAGACAAGGAGCTTTCCTACCTGCGCCCGGGCGCCCTCGAGGAGGTCAAAGCCCGTTCCGTCATACTGGCCACCGGCTGCCGCGAGCGCACCCGCGAGATGATCCAGGTACCTGGCTCGCGCCCCGCCGGAATTTACCCCGCCGGCCTGGCGCAGAAAATGGTGAACATTGAAGGCTGGATACCGGGCAGGGAAGCCGTCATAATAGGCTCCGGGGATATAGGCCTGATAATGGCGCGGCGCATGGCCCTTGAAGGCGTGGCGGTCAAGGCGGTGATAGAGATACAGAAGACCAGCCGCGGGCTGGTGCGCAACGTGGTGCAGTGCCTTGAGGATTTCGGCATACCGCTTTATTTCCAGCACCGCGTTTCAATGATACGCGGCCGCGACCGCGTCGAGAAGGTGGACGTGGTAAAAGTGGACGACGGGCTTAAGGACATCCCCGGCTCGGGTTTCGGGATCACCTGCGACACCGTGCTGGTCTCGGTCGGGCTCATCCCCGAGAACGAGCTCCTTGAGATGGCCGGCGCGGAGATAGACCGCAGAACCAATACGCCGGTCGCGCCGGGGGTGAACCTCACCTCTATTCCCGGAGTGTTCGCCTGCGGCAACGCCTGCAAGGTTTACGACCTGGTGGACTGGGTCACCCGCGACAGCGAACTGGCCGGCAAAATGGCCGCAAAATACCTGGGGAAACAATGAAACGCGTAATGACCTGTATCGAATGCCCCAAAGGCTGCCGGCTTGAGGTGGAGGCCGACGGCTCCAGGCTGATCAGCGTCTCCGGCGAGACCTGCGAGCGCGGCCCGGCTTACGCCAGGCAGGAGATCGAGGCCCCCATGCGCACGCTCACCACCTCCGTGCTGACGCGCGGGCTGGAGTTGAAAATGCTGCCGGTGCGCAGTTCTAAGCCCATCCCTAAGGGGAAACTCTTTGCGGCCATGGACGCCGTGAAGCTGATAACGGTAGCCGCGCCCGTGTCGGCCGGCACCGTCGTGGTTCCGGATTTTCTCGGCCTGGGTGTGGACCTGGTGGCGTGCCGGGGCCTGGGTAAACCGTGACCCCCGCAGGTTAATCGGGCCCGTTATTTTGTGTCGCTGAACCAGGTTTCCTTCCCGTAAAGTTCCTTCATGCAGTCTTTGCAGAGGCCGTGCGTAAAGCGGGCCCCGGAGTGCTTTTCCAGGTAAACCTCGACCTTCTCCCAGAAGCCCTTGTCGTCGCGTATCTTCTTGCATTTGGCGCACATCGGGATCAGGCCGCGCAGCGTCTCCGCTTCCTTGAGCGCCTCTTCCAGTTTCCTGCGCTCGGTGATATCGCGTGAGGCGGCTAAAAAATATTCCTTCCCGCCTATCTCGGCCTTGTTTATGCTTACCTCTACCGGGTAGGAGGTTCCGTCGGCGCGGATGTGCCGGCCTTCTATCAGCAGCGTGCCGGCGGCCGTTATCTTCTCTCTCAGTTTTTTCCACGCCCCGGTATCGGGCGCTATAGCCTGTATGTCGGATACCCCCATGCGCAGCAGGGTTTTGCGCTGATAGCCCAGTCGGCGGCAGGCGGTTTCGTTCACGTCCAGGAAGGAGCCGTCCTCGGGTTTGACTATAAAAATAGCGTCGTTGGAGTTTTCCAGCAGCTTGCGGAACAGGGTCAGGTCGTCGTTGGCTTTCTTCAGCGCGGTGACATCGTGAATTACGCCTACCAGCACGTCTTCTCCCGCCGCGCTTTTATATACCTGTTTACGCGTTACTATAGTATGCTTAACTCCGGCGGTGTCCGTGAAGAATTCTTCGTTGACGTTTTCCCCGCGCGCGGAGAAAACCTGGTCGTCTTTCTCCCAGAAGACATCGGCCTGCTCTTTTGGAAAAAAATCATAATCGCTTTTCCCGATCAATTCTTCTCTACGGCGGCCCATGAACTTGCAGAACGCCTTGTTAAGGTATGTCCAGCGGTGCCCGCGGTCCTTTACGAACACCGGCGACCCTACTGAGTCGAGGATCTGCGAGAGAAGTTCCGGCGGTTTTGCGATCCTTTTAGAAATGTTGCTGTTTTTTTTCATATTTCCCCCCTGTGCTCTATTTTATATAAAAAGCCTGTTCGTTTGACACGCTAAGGCATTATATTTTAAATTATAGATACGGTCGCGGTCAGTTTCCGGTCGGACAGGCTCTCGTGGAACGTCTCACCGTGCGGGCGTTGTAAAGGTCTTTAAATTCACCATGCTTTTGGTTCTACTTTCCCTGATAATTCTTGTTTTAAGCTCCGCGGTGGCGCTTTGCCTCGGCCGCGTTCCCTCCCGCGCCCAGGACGCCGGCGCCTATGGCGCCGCGGCGGCTTCCTTAGCAGGCCTTTTCCCGGCGCTCCGGACTCTTCTTACGGGGAATACCGAAACGGTTTCCTTCCCCTGGTCCGTACCGCTCGGCTCCCTTACTTTCACGCTTGACCCACTCGCGGCCTTCTTCCTGGTCCCGCTCTTTATCTTAACCGGGCTCTCCGCCGTTTACGGCGTGGATTATCTCAAGGGCTACGCCGGCAAAAAGCCGCTTGGCCTGGCCTGGGGGGCTTTCAACACTCTTACTGCGGCTATGGTCCTGGTGTTTACGGCGGGGAACGCCGTGCTTTTCATGCTCGGCTGGGAGCTTATGGCCGCGGCCTCTTTCCTGCTGGTGCTTTTTGAGCACGAAAAGCCGCAGGTCCGCCGGGCGGCTTTTATTTATCTTACGGCCGGCGGGGCCGGGGCGCTTATGCTGCTTGCCGCCTTCAGCCTGCTCGGCGCGGGTTCCGCGGTACTGGACTTCTCCTCCTTCCCCTCCCCCTCCCGCGGCATAGCCTCGGCGGTGTTCCTGCTGGCCCTTTGCGGCTTCGGCTTTAAGGCCGGTTTCGTCCCCCTGCATATCTGGCTGCCCGAGGCGCACCCCGCCGCGCCCAGCCAGGTCTCGGCCGTCATGAGCGGCATAATGATAAAGACCGGGATCTACGGCATTATCAGGGTGCTGGGCTTCATAAAGCCCTGGGAGGAATGGTGGGGCTGGACGCTGCTGATAATAGGCGCGGTCTCCTGCCTGCTGGGGGCGCTCTTCGCTTTGGCCCAGCATGAACTAAAAAGGGTGCTGGCGTATTCCAGTATAGAGAACATAGGGATAATCCTCATGGCGCTGGGGCTGGGCATGGTGGGCGTGGTATGCGGGGCCGACACGCTGGCCGGGCTGGCCTTCGCAGGGGCGCTCCTGCACGTCATGAATCATTCGCTTTTTAAGGGCCTCCTGTTCATGGGGGCAGGTTCAGTGCTGCACGCGGCCGGCACAGCCGAGCTCGAGGCCCTCGGCGGGCTTGCAAAGCGGATGCCGCGCACGGCGCCTCTTTTCCTGGCGGGCTCCGCCGCCGCCTGCGCCCTGCCGCCGTTCAACGGGTTCGCCGGCGAATTCCTTGTCTACCTCGGGGCCTTCCGTTCACTGAATTCGACCGGGTCTATAGCTTTAGCCGGTATGGTCTCAGGCCTGGTGCTGGCCTCGGCCGGGGCGCTTGCCGCGGCGGCGTTTACCCGCGCCGGCGGCACGGCTTTCCTGGGCGAGCCCCGCACCGCCAGGGCCGCCGCGGCCCACGAGGCGGGCCCGCTGATGATATTCGCCATGCGCGCGCTGGCCCTGCTCTGCCTGCTGGGCGGGCTGGCCGGGCCTTTCCTCCTTCTCCCGCTGGGCACGGCTGTCGCTTCGGGCTTCGGCCTTAATTTCGCTTTAGCCGCAACTGAAGCCGCGACTGTCCCGTTCGCCTACGTTTCAGCCGGCGGGCTGATACTCCTGGCTATGATAGCGATAGCGGCGGCTAAGCGCCGCGCTTTTCTGGGCGGTAAAAAGCCGGCAGAGGGCGTCACCTGGGACTGCGGCTACGCCGCCCCCTCCGCCCGCATGCAGTACGGCGCTTCCTCTTTTTCCCAGCCGCTCACGGATTTCTTCCAGCCTATACTGCGCAAGCTGGGGCAATACCCGGTTATCTCCGAGTATTTCCCGGGGCGCGCCTCTTTCTCTACCGAGACACAGGCTGTTCTTTACAATTCTCTCTACATGCCGGTCGCGGTGCGCATAAGGGACCTGGCCTTCCGGTTCAGCTGGCTGCAGCACGGCAGGCTGCAGATCTATATAATGTACATAGTGGTGACGCTCATGGGGCTTCTGCTATGGAAATTGTAAAGCCCCTCACCCAATACCTGGCGGTGATGCTGCTTTCCCCGCTGCTTCCCGGCGTCATAAACCGGGTCAAGGCTTTTTTCGGCGGCCGCCGGGGCCAGCCGCTGCTGCAGCTCTACTTCGACCTTTACAAGCTTTTCCTGAAGACCCCGGTGTACAGCCGCACCACCACCTGGGTTTTCAAGGCCGGGCCCGTAGTCGGCGTGAGCGCTCTTGTCGCCGCGCTGGCGGTGCTCCCCTTCGCCGGACGGCCCTCTTTCCTGACTTTTGAGGGGGATTTTATTTTCCTGCTCTACCTGCTCGGCCTGGCCCGCTTCGTCACCGTGCTGGCGGCGCTGGATACAGGCTCGGCCTTCGAGGGCATGGGCGCCAGCCGGGAGATGCAGTTCGCCGTTTTCGCCGAGCCCGCGTTTTTCCTGGGCCTGGCCGCGCTGGCCCGGGTCACCGGGCAGAGCTCGCTGGCCGGGATGTTCGGCGCGCTTACCGGGGATATCTGGCGCACGGCGGCGCCGGTGCTGGCGCTGCTGACCGCATCGCTCCTGATAGTTCTTCTCGCGGAAAACTCCCGCGTGCCGGCGGACGACCCCAACACGCACCTGGAGCTGACGATGATACACGAGGTGATGGTGCTGGACCACAGCGGGCCGGAGCTGGCGTATATCCTCTACGGGGCGGCGCTCAAACTCTGGCTTTTCGGCTCGCTTATAGCCTGCATGGTGCTGCCGCGGCACAGCGGCTCCTGGGCGCTGAACTCCGCGCTGTTTATCCTGATGATGCTCGGTATGGCGGTGGCGGTGGGCGTGCTGGAGTCCATTATAGCCAGGCTGCGGCTTACCAAGGTTCCTTACCTGCTTATTACGGCCTTCGCTTTCTCGGCGCTGGCCCTTATTTTTCAGATGGGAAGATGAATTTATTCAGTATAACGACGGAGAGATTAAACATGGATAAACAGGATATGCAGGATTATTATTTTCGGTCTTTATCCTGTCCATCCTGTTCATCGATGTGAATAGTTGATCATGCATACTTTTGCCGAACTTATTATTGTTTTCGTGATACTGCTGGACCTGGCCCTGGCGGTGACGGGTTCGCTTTCCTCCTGCATAAGGCTGGTCGCGATGCAGGGCGTGGTGGCCGGGCTGCTGCCGCTGCTGGCCGGCTCCGGCGCGCCGCATACGCGGGCCGTGATCTTCGCGGTGGTCATCGTCATTCTTAAAGGCGCGGTCTTTCCCCGGCTGCTTATGCGCGCCCGCGACAAAAGCGGCGCCCGCAAGGACGTGGAACCGCTTATCAGCTACCCGGCCTCCATCCTGCTGTGCCTCGGGGCCTTCATAGCCTCGTCGTGGCTGGGCTCGCGCCTGCCGCTGCCGCAGGCGAACGTAGCCTGGATAGTGCCGGCCTCCCTGTCGACGATCTTTACCGGCTTCCTGCTTATCACCACGCGCAGCAAGGCCATAACCCAGGTGCTGGGCTATCTGGTGATCGAGAACGGTATTTACATTTTCGGCCTGGCGCTGTTCGTGGAGCAGCCGCTGATGGTGGAGCTGGCCATCCTGCTGGACGTGTTCGTGGCGGTTTTCGTGATGGGCATAGCCATCTTCCACATCAGCCGCGAATTCGACCATATAGACACGGCTGAACTTTCCGAGCTGAGCGACTGGCGCCGCGGGGAGTACGGCAAATGATCATAGCGATGCTGCTGCTGCCGCTTGCTGCCGGGATACTCGCGTTCATTATCAGGAGCGACCCCGCCCGCCGCGCCCTGCTTTTGTGGACGGCCTGCCTCCATTTCCTGCTGACGGGGCTGCTGATAGCCGACTCTGCGACCGGCGGCCTCATGCTCTCTTTTCTTTCCGGCGCCTTATCCGGACCGCGCGCCGCTCCGGAGGCGGTCTGGTTCGCTTACGACGCGCTCGGGCTCCTCTTCATCGGCATAACTTCCCTTCTTTTCCTGGGCGCCGCCCATTACGCCGTAAGGTACCTGGCCCTTGAGAAGCGCGACCCCGGCGAGGACGCCGACGACGGTTCTATTTTCAACAACGCGCCCGAGGCCGTGTTCACCGGCTGCCTGCTGCTTTTCCTGGCGGCCATGACGGCGGTCACCGCCAGCCGCCACATGGGTCTGCTCTGGGCCTCGGTGGAAGCTACCACCCTGCTGAGCGCGCCGCTCATCTATTTCCACCGGAGCAAGCGCTCGCTGGAGGCCACCTGGAAATATCTGCTGATCTGTTCCGTGGGTATCGCGCTCGCCCTTATGGGGAACCTGTTCCTCGGCGCGGCCGGCCTTAAGGCCGGCGCGGGTCTTGATCTTGCCGGGCTGCTCTCCAACTCCGGGGTGCTGGACAAGCCGCTGTTAAAGGCGGCCTTCCTGTTCCTTTTCGTCGGGTACGGGACGAAGATGGGGCTTTCCCCCTTCCACACCTGGCTGCCGGACGCGCACAGCGAGGCCCCGGCGGTGGTTTCCGCCCTTCTTTCCGGCGCGCTTTTAAACTGCGCCTTCCTCGGCATCCTGCGCGTCAACGCGGTCTGCGCTTCGGCCGGCCTGGCGGATTTCACCGGCGGCATACTTATCCTTTTCGGGCTGTTCTCTATCCTCACGGCGGCCCTGTTCATGCTGGGGCAGCGGGATTATAAGCGCCTGCTGGCCTATTCGAGCATCGAGCACATGGGCATACTGGCCCTGGGCATCGGCCTGGGCGGCGGCGCTGTTTTCGGCGCCATACTGGGCGCGCTCAGCCATTCTCTCACTAAGGCCGGGCTGTTCTTTACCTCGGGGATAGTGGTGGCCGCAGAAAAAACAAAGCGCATCTCCGACGTGCGCGGCCTGTGGCGCCGCGCGCCGCGCACCGCCGCGCTCTGGCTGGCCGGCTTTTTCCTTATAACCGGGATGCCCCCCTCCGGGATCTTCCTGGCGAAGTTCATTATTCTCAAAGAGGCCGTGGCGCTTAAGCATTATTGGCTGGCAGGCGCCTACCTGCTTTTCCTGGCTGTCCTGTTCGCCGGCATGGCGGGCGTTTTCATTTCCATGACCTTCGGAGAGCACGAGGCGAAGCCGGGCGAGAAGCCTTTCGACGAGCCGGCCGGCATGCTGGGCCCGGCCGCGGTTTTCTTCGCCTGCGTAATACTGGCCGGGCTCTTTATCCCCGGCTGGCTGAACGGGCTGCTGACGGCCGCGGCGCAGAACATAAGCGGAAAACTATGAAAGTAGGACATCTCTCAAGCTTTGACTTCGGCTCCGCCGACCTGGACTCGTCCATCTTCTTCGAGACCGCGGCCTCGCGCCTGGGCTCCGGCGGCAGGGCGCTGGCCTATTTCGCGGTGCCCGAGGGAAAGGCGCACCGCCTGGTGATGGCCGTGGGCTTCGACAGGGAAGGCCGCGTAGAGGTTTACTCGACGCTGGTTCACGGGCCTTTCAAGGCGCTTACTCCCTCTTTCCCCCAGCTGCACCTTTTCGAAAGGGAGATCTTCGAGCAGGCCGGGCTGAAGCCCGAGGGCCACCCGTGGCTGAAGCCGATCCGCTTTAACACACCGGGCGCCGAGCCGGGCATAGCGGACTATTTCACCGTGCACGGCAGCCAGGTGCACGAGGTGGCCGTCGGCCCTGTGCACGCCGGCGTCATAGAGCCGGGGCATTTCCGCTTCCAGTGCCACGGCGAGCGCGTTTTCCACCTTGAGATAATGCTGGGCTACCAGCACCGCGGCCTGGAGAAAAGATTCATAGGCGGCCCCGACGGGCGCTCCATCCATTACGCCGAGACCCTGGCCGGGGATACCGCCATAGGCCACGGCTGGGCCTACTGCGGCGCCGTGGAGGCGCTGTGCGGCGTCAACGTGCCGCCCCGCGCGCAGATACTGCGCGGGATAATGCTGGAGCTGGAGCGCCTGGCCAACCATACCGGCGACCTCGGAGCTATGGCCGGCGACGTGGCCTACCTGCCTGCCGCCTCTTTCTGCGGCCGCCTGCGCGGGGATTTCCTTAATATGTCCGCGCTTGTCTGCGGCAGCCGCTTCGGCCGGAACATGCTCAAGCCCGGAGGAGTTAATTTCGACCTGGACTCCGCGCTTATGCAGGAGCTGAAGCTCCGGCTTGAGAACGCCAGCCGCGACGTAGGGAACGCCGTCTCGCTGCTGTGGGAGACCGCCTCGGTGACCGACAGGTTCGAGGGCACCGGAGTGGTTTCGAAGCAGGTGGCCGAGGGCCTGGGGCTGGTGGGCCCGACAGCGCGCGCCTCCGGCGTGGGGCTGGATACCCGGCGTAATTTCTCCAGCGGGCCCTACGAAGGGTTTACGCTGAGCGTCTCGGGCAGCGGGGACGTCTATTCCCGGGCTTATGTGCGGTGGCTGGAGATACAGAAGTCGTCGGAGCTTATCGGCGGCTGGCTGAACGCGCTGCCCGCCGGGCCGGTTGAGGCGGAATGCGGCGGCCTTAAGCCGGACAGCGCCGCGGTCTCGCTTGTGGAAGGCTGGCGCGGGCAGATCTGCCACTTCGCGCTGACCGGGTCGGACGGGAAGCTGCGGTATTATAAGATCGTGGACCCGTCTTTCCATAACTGGCAGGCCCTGGCGATGGCGCTGCGCGGCGGCGAAATCTCGGATTTCCCGCTGTGCAACAAGAGTTTCAATCTTTCCTACTGCGGGCGGGACCTATGATAAAGGCTATCTTAGCGCGTTGGAAGCAGGGGCACAGGACGATGGAATTCCCGTCGGCGGGCCTGAAGCTGCCCCCGCGCGGCCTGGGCTTGCCCAGGCTGAAGCCGGCCGGGCTTGAGAAAGCGGCCGCGGCCTGCCCGTACGGGGCTATCGCCGCCGGCGAAAAGCCGGGGCTGGACATGGGCCGCTGTGTCTTTTGCGGGTCCTGCGCCAGGGCAGCGCCGGATGAAGTGGAGTTTACCGGCGAGTATAAACTTTGCGTGTCGGCGCGGAAAGATCTGGTCATTACGGGTAAAGATTTTAAACGGGCGGAGACGCTCGGCGCGGAGCTGCGGAAGATCTTCGGCCGCTCTTTCAAGCTGCGGCAGGTGAGCGCCGGCGGCTGCGCGGCCTGCGAGGCGGACTGCAATGTTCTGCAGACTATCGGCTGGGACCTTGGCCGCTTCGGGGTGCAGTTCGTCGCTTCGCCGCGCCACGCAGACGGGCTCCTTGTGACCGGCCCGGTCACCAGGAACATGGAGCTGGCGCTCCGCAAGACTTACGCGGCCATGGCTTCTCCGAAAGTTGTTATCGCCTGCGGGGCCTGCGCCATCGCGGGCGGCCCCTACGCCGGCCATGAGGAATGCGTGGGCATCCCCCCCGAGATCCCCGTCGACCTCTACATCCCCGGCTGCCCCCCCCATCCCCTGACCATCCTCGACGGCATCCTGCGCCTCATCGGCAGAATAGACTAAGCCGCCAATAAGATGTGAAGCGCGTGCTAGCCAGGTTCCAGCGGCATACTCCGCAAGCTAACAATATCTAATTAGACGCGAAAGTTTCGGTGTGGGTGCATTTGGGGTGGTTGGGGCAGCCCCAGAATCTGGAGCCGGGGGCGGGGCCTTGCCGGGTTGACCGCAGGACCAGGCGGATCTTGCAGTGGGGGCAGACGGGGTGGTCGTCCGAGAATGACCGCGGCTCATCTTTGGCTTCTAATTCAGCGCGCATGCCCGGGGGCATGAATTTGCGGTCGTCAGCTCTTCTGTTCAGCGGCGGCGGCTCGGTGGGGATCAGGACGGCCCGGCTCCTGGCCGGGATAGCCGGCTTTGGCGCCGCGGCTTTAGCCTCCGCGATCAATTTCTCAAGCTTGGGGCCGTCGATGAGCTCTATGGGCTTTCCCTGGGCGAAATCCGCGGCTGGCCGTGTAAAATCACCGGAGGTTATCAGGACCGCGCCGCTGGCGGCGGCGTCTCCCATTACGCGGTAGATTTCCTTGACTGTTTTTACGTCCACCTTGAAGGCTTTCCATTGTTTGCACTGGACCACCAATTTTTCCCGTTTTTTTTGCGCCAGAAGGTCAAAACCGCTGTCCGATGGCTCCCCTTCAATTTCAAATACGGAGTAGCCCCTCCGCCTGTAATATTCTCCGACCAGCAACTTAAAATCTTTCCAGCTCAGGCCTTTGATCACTTCAGGGCTGGCGGTTTTATTGGAAAGGTCCCCCTTATCTATGCCGGCAATTAAGGATATCAGCCCGCATAAAGCCGGGATCGCCGCCAGTAATTTCAGGATCATCGAGAAAGGTCTCTCCAGCGGTATCAGGCCGCCGAAAGACATCCGCCCTACAACTTCCCCGGCGATGAAGATTATCGCCGCGCTCGAGAGGCCTACCCACCACGGCGCCTTTACAAGGGCGTCCAGGGATCTTCCGTTGCGTATTGTCATCGGTTTGGTTTCTGCTGTTTACTGCGCCCGCCTTAATACTTATTACAGTAAAACCGGGTAGGGTTGTCAAATCATAAAGAAAGCAGGAGAAGATCAGGAAAATCGAAAGTAGATTTTTAGCTATATAAATTCGGGAATCCGGGAGGTTTTGCCGGATTCCTTTTTTTTTGCTTGCATAATAACACTATATATTATAATATAGTGTTATATGACAAAACTTCAACTCGCGGCAGTGCGGCAAAAAATCCGTCTTCTTACCGGTCGGCGCTTCAGTTTGGAGCGCACAGCTATGGGGTTTGTGCCCATGCTGCAGGCCAGCCTTCTTGAGCGGCACTTTCGCAAGAACGCTCCCGCAGCCTATTACCTATCCATC
>JAUSCK010000132.1 GCA_030651035.1 Elusimicrobiota bacterium | reverse complement strand
CCTGAAGATAATCTTGATAATCAAACTATTTTTCGAACACTTGTCCCAAGCATTAACGATGCTAAAAAACGGCGGCAGATTATAATGGTTACACATAATCCCAATTTGGCTGTTGTGGCTGATGCAGACCAGATAATCTATACACATATTGAGAAAGAAAACAAAAACAAAGTCATTTATGAATGCGGAGCAATTGAGAATCCAGTGATGAATAAGCATATTTTGGATGTGCTTGAGGGAACACGCCCAGCTTTTGACTCGCGGGATAATAAATATCAGGAAAAATCTACCTCATAAGAGAGAGTTTAAAGAGAAAAGGCGCCAGGCACCTCATATATGGAAAAACTTCATATTGATTCTGATGTCGTCAAGGCATTCAGTGAGTCTGCAAAGTCCGATGTTTCCGCAGCGCTTACGTTACTTTCTTCTCCAGGACGGCCACACTCGCCCATAAATGCGATATGTAATTTTTGGTTTGCTGTCGAGAAAATCGTTAGGCTAAATCTTTATTTGCGTTCACCATTGCTGCTCAAAAAGAATCCGAACGCTGATGATTTAATTGCGCATATTCAGCCAGGCCGCCAGAAATTCGGAACGGATTATGTTCTTGGGCTTAAAGACAGTGCTGTTAGCTTTTATGCTTCTTGGGAACGGCTTAAAGTGTTTCTTCCGAAACTGTCAGAGCTGGACTTGTATAAAGGCGAAATTGCGAAAATCCGTAATGAACATGCACACTGCTTTTGTTTAAAACCTCATTCTTTAACTTTGACTAAAGCACAGCTAGATGTGTGGAAGATATTGGATAGCGTATGTGCCGGTTTAGAGTATGTTCACAAAGGGGCATATAAAACTACGCTTGAGAGTCTCTGCCCTAACAAAGCAACCTATATAAAAGCCCAGGCAGCAATCAGGACTTTTGATTTGAAGCGACTGTTTACTGATGTTAAACAGAAAAACTTCGTACTAATAAAAGCACGAAAGATTCTTAACTACGAAGACTTCTCTAAGTTCGGGGGGGGTATCGCCGAACACACTGTTGAGGTGGATTGCCCGGTATGCGCGGCCTCCAAAGGGACTGTCGGTTTTTCATTGGATTGGGACTTCCCTTTAGATAGAGAATGCGATGAGCTTATATGGGAGGATCCTTGCCAATATTATGCAAGTTTTGAAAACTTTGCGTGCACAAACTGCGGCACTTATATTGAATCTCGAAGCATTCTTGCAGATTTAAAATATGATACTGGTGAATTGTCTCCTGACCTTATGATTTCCTGGGACATTAACGATCATGTTACCGGGGTTGAGCGATATGTACACGGACGATACAAAGACCCCTTTGAGGGTTCACCAGTAGAGTGGGTTGATTAACAAGGAAAATGTCTAGAAAAACTAAACGAATAGAGACCTTTAAGCAGGAAATTATTAAGGATGCGCAATCCGGAGTTTCTTGTCAGGCTCAATTCTTTTTTACTCCCGATCCCGGTAAGATGTCTTCACCTCCATTGTTAAAACAGATTCTTGGGCTAAATAATCGGGCGCTATCAAGTAGTGCAACTCGAGTTTTGAATTTACTTGAAGAAGAAGTAATTGATAAGGAAAGCACACTTACTTTTGTTGACTTTAAGTGGAAGCTAATGGCTTTTTTGGCCATTCAAGATGTGCTTGATGGCCGGGTATATGAGGGCAATTCTGAGAACAATATGTTCCGTCAGTGGTATTTTTATTTTGAGAGCAAATACATATTGATTGAATTGATCCTGTGTAACCTAAATGGTTTTTATGTTAGTAGCACAGCGCTTCTTAGGCATTTCACGGAATTTAATTTGCTTCAGAACTACTATCATCGCATGTCTCGCGAGACGAGTTCGTTTACCTTATTGGAAGACTACTTTAAACATAAACGTGCTCCTTCATGGAACACATTAATTAATAAGAGTTTGCCCGATGCGCAAATTTCCAAACCAATAAAGAAACGCTTAAGCCTTGGGCTTGATAGCCTCAGTGAGATTGCTGGCCACGCCTATGATATTGAGCAATCTCATCAATACCGAACAGGAACATTTCCTGGAGTGACCTTGCAGGGAATATACTCTTGGGTTTCTATTTCTCTTACACTGGATTATGTTCTTTGGATGTATCTTGTGAATTTCCCCATGCTTTTGCACCCGGTAGATGCTGTCGCTAAATTCGGTTTTAATGGGCCTGTCGGTTTATTTATAGATACATATTCAGGGGAATTGATTAGGAAGAGTATGCCTCCGAGAGATTATACGGAATTCTTAAACTACTCCAATAATTCTGACGACGTAAAGAGTCTTACAGCTTGGCTGGATGGGCATAAGAATTTATCTGATTCCGAAATAATAGAGACTTGGAATGAAAAAGAAGATGGTAAATTCCCCGGACGAATTCCTGCATATGCACTTAAAATGGTTAAGCTTCGTGGAATAAGGGAGAGCATGGCTAGACTCCACAACGAAGATAAATCTAAGGATAATCTCAACCCTGAAAAAATGTTACGAGTGCTGCACTTTGCAAACTGGAAAGATATTTATAAAAAAGCCTGAGATAGGACAAAGATTTTAGGGCAAAAGGTTCCTGGTATCTTTTACACTAAAAAAGTGAACAATAAGAGGAAAAGCAGCAGGTGTCGCAGAAGAGAAAAGGCCGCAGGAGTCTTTTTTTAAGAGCAAAAGTCAGCAGGAGCCTTTGGCAGTAAAGAAATACACCAGCAAGATAAAGCACGCCGAAGACGGCGCCTGGGAGCACGAAGAAATAACCCTGAAGCCGCTGAACCCGGAGTACAACGACATAGTAATTCCGAATGCGGAAGATGAAGAGTTCATGGTCGTGGCCGAAGTGGTGGGGAAGTGCTTTTGGGAATCTGGCGTAGATATACGAGAAAGGATTTAGTTTAAATATGGATAGCCTAATAATACGAAAACTGCTCCCAGAGATTAGAATTCTTGAAGAGCATCTGAATAAATATATCTTCGCGGATGAGCGTAAACTATATCCATACTCGAATGCTTATGTTCAATATTTTGAACGCGGGAATAGTTTACTGCAGGAGTTAAAAGAACGCGATGGGGCAATTTTTAAAAACATAAAAGCTATTCCTTCCCCAATGCCTGTCAAAATGAATGAATACGATTCAGATGAATATTTGGAGAAAGACACATTTCGGCCACTTTTAGAAAATGTTGAGAGATGTCTCACACTAATCAATGCGAATCTCCCAATTAAGAGTCCACGTCAAACAGAGTCGAATTCGGGTAGCGCGCTTTATGCTTTTATTAGCTATCACAATAGTGACAAGCTCATTGCTGGTCAGTTTAAAGAGGCTTTTGAACTTCTTGGGATTGATGCATTTTTAGCACACGAGGATATAACGGTATCAGTAGAGTGGGCTCAGAAAATACTTGCAGAAATAGCGAAAGCCAACCTGTTTGTCTGCATATTAACCGAGCGGTATCAAAAATCTGATTGGTGTATGCAGGAGTCTGGTATAGCAGCATTTGTCGGGAATATGACTGTTATGCCATTTTCGCTTGATGGGACTATCCCACAAGGATTCATTGCTAAATATCAAGCAGTAAAGCCCGGAGATACGATTTTAAAAAACGATATTATCCCGGGCTTGATAATGCATGATTTTAACATGGGTATCGCAATGGCCATAAATACTATTAAAGAGTCTGGATCGTTTCGGCGTGCTGAAATGAATTTTGAATTAGTTCTGCCGCATCTTGGAGAGTTGTCGGATACTCACGCTAAAACGTTGCTATTGGTCTGTCGGGAAAATGCTCAGGTTCATCATGCCAGCTTGTGTGCAAATAAATATATTCCGCAGATCCTTGAAAAGCACGGGCATTTGCTTGAGAAGGCGGATTATTCGTTTCTAAGTGACATCGTTGACCAATATAAGACATAACCCAAGCGACTAGTGCGATACACTGTGGTAGGAAATTGGGGTCAGGTCTTTACTTTTGACCTCTCAAATTCTAAGTCAAGAATTAACTCATTAACCTTCAGAGCATATTAATGTCGAAAAACCCTTCAATACCGCACAAAACGATAGTTGAGTTTATTCTTTCAGGCAAAACGACTATGGATGCTAAGGTGTTTTTTGGTTTTAATTCGGATAATGTCGCGAATTTAAGAGTCTGGGCGGCGTTTCGAGCTTTGGGTGTTAAACGACCTGTATATCGAGAAGAAAAGGTTTGTCTATTTTGTGGTGCAACATATATTGCACGGAGTCGAACCCAAAAGACTTGTGGATTGCAAGAATGCCAGAACAGGATTATCTCAGAGTGGCAAAAAAGCAACCCGGGAAAAGTAAAGAAGGCTCTTCATCTCTACAGGAGGACTGAGAAAGGGCGACAGAATAATTTACGCATGCATGCGGTTCGGAGAAATAAAAGATTTGGGTGTAATGTCGAGAAGTGGCAATTTGCGTTAGATGAAATAAAAAAAAGCCTAAGAAAACTCAAGTATTTGGCAATCAGAAATGCCTGGGAATATCGAATTAACCACATTCAGAAGAGTGTCGGAATTAAAAGAGAATTCGCCCCAAGACAGCCTCGAAATATCACGAGGATGCCAACTCGAGGATTCCACACACGTGCATCTGCGGGATGGCAGAATGCCCTCCGGGCTGTTCAAACCACTCTCCATCAGTATCATCTGCGACTATTCAGTTCTGTTTGGGAAGAGTCAGCGGTTAAAATACAGGCGGCTCTCCGTGCAGGAGGAAAAATAAGATTATGGAAAATATAGACAAACCAGAAGTAATCCCTTTGGACTATATTCGGGGCTTAATTGTCGCACAGCGCGGCAGATGTGCAATTTCTGGAGAGAAGTTAAACCCGAGTGATGTTAATGCAGACCATATTGATCCATTATCCCGCGCTGACCTCAAATCAGATTCCGGAAGGAAAAACATTTGGCTAGTAGATAAAAGAGTTAATGCGCTGAAGGGCACAATGAGTTATGAGGAGTTGGTACAGATAGCAAAAACCATATTAAAACATGAATCTGAGACGCGAGTGTTATTTGAAAAAGTAAGAGGAGGGGGAATTTCGCCCATCAGCAAAGCAGACTTTGATAAATGGGTAACAGAGAATTGTGATGAGGCGGGAATTGTTAAAGATTAGTAGAGGCAAAAGGCAACAGGAGCCTTTGGTAAGATAAACAAGGCAGTTAAAATGGCTGAATCAAAAACCGAAATAATTAAATTATCATATGGGAACTCAGATGATTTGAGAGCCCTATTGGAATCAATAGATAGTTGTGGAGCCATGGCTCCGGCGATAATTTCTAAGCAGCATTATGAGTCATTTTTGAAGGCTAAAAACAATAATATTCGTAAAATATTTGCTGCGGAAATGTTCTGTAAATTAATGCAGTCAATAGAAGATTATGGGGCTTTTTGCTTAATGTGGACTGAGGATGAAGGGAACCCCTTGGAAAAATATTTAAATGTGGTTACCCCGCGCATTATTAAATTTTATCGGGAATGCTCTACAACAGAGTGCTCCGATAGAATTTGGAAAATATGGGGAATTCCTACGGCAGAGCAATTGATTTATAGAAATCTTTTAAATGCTGACGAAAAACTGTCATATGAAGTATTCATTTCTAAGTTTATCGAAGAGATTGATAGGACTTTTAAACAACTAAAGGGTTTCTTTCAGGAAGCAGAAGACTCTGCAAGAAAAGGGGATTATGGAGACATTGTGAATATGTATTTTAATGCTAAACATGGCTTTAAAATTATGTTTTCAACTAAAACCTCCCCTAAAATTGGTGTTACAGATGGTTCTTTATCCATTCTTATTGGTCCTGGTATCTTGCCAACTGGTGACGATATTTTAAAATACGGGAAATTTCGCATTGATTCAAAATTTGTGGGGGGCTTGTTTGAAAGAACTAAAATGATTGGAGAGAAATTGAAAGCCCTAGCTCATGTGCGTCTGGGACAGTTAAATAATGAAGATTCTTTTGTGCATGGCTTTCGGAACTGGCAAAATGGGCTCCAAGGTGATCCCTCAATTTCTGATATTGTCCCATCTACTTTTTGGCGGCGGTTAATAAGATTTATGACAGGGGGATAGCGTATACTACTGAATTAATGACTATTTTAGTCATGTACGTCCCATAAACCTCGATGATTTAGACCTGTTTCCAAACCAGGGTTTTGCATTGGAGCGAGTAATTATGGAATTAAAACCTGCGGTTAATGAGCAAATATATTTCTCGAAGAAGATTTATCTCGATTCGAATGATTATTTGTCTCCGATAGCTGACAAATATGATTTTTCGTTGGGCTTGCTGCTAGCTCAGGACGCAATCGAGTTATTGTTGGGCGCGATTGTGTTGCAGTTTGATCTGCAGCTAAAAGAAAAAGCATCACTCCATGATTATTATGCGAAGATTGAATCGCATTTGGCTGATAAAATCCCGTATCGTAAAGAAATGGAAATACTTAATAGAGCAAGAGTAGACATTAAACATCACGGCATTTATAAAAGATTTGAGGATTATAAAAATGAACTCTCTTATCTGCCATATTTCTTTGACGAGTTAACGGAAAAGGCATTTAAACTTAAGTTCGTTGAGGTTTCCTTGGCGAGCATGATTGCAAACGAGAAGATTAAGGAGAAAATGCTCGATGCAGAACGCACACTGCGGCAAGAAAAATATCGAGAATGTGTGGAGCAGATAGCATGGGCAAGACACGATATGATTGGATATAGATTTATAGCAGGTGGCCCATTGCATGAAGCTTTTGGATTATCGCCTAAAGACAAGACAAAGGTCGTTTATGAAAATCTCTCAGATGCGGCTAATAGTATGGTGTTGTTGCAGTTTGGCATAAATTCCGCAAAGTTTAAATATTACAGTTCGTTATTGCCGGAAGTGTTCTATTCCTGGGATAAAAAGAAATATGAATTGAATTGGTATTCCGGCTACTCTCATGAAAAAAACTGGACAGAGCGGTTGCTTCAGAATACCTTAGACTATTTCATTGAATTGGCTGTTAAGGTTTCGCAGAAATCAGTCTATAAAGGGTTAATAGGCGACTCTGAGTATTTTGAATATTGTATCAAGCCAAAAGGTGAGCGGTTAGATTTTTATGAGCATTCATCTGTAAGGAGTCCGGTAGAGCATCTATTCACACCGCAAGTTGTACACACACTCCATAAAGGTCAGGTGCTCAAAAGCAGGCGTCTTAGTCCAACCCGCGAAAAGTATGACGAATATATTGTGGTTAGCGACATGTTTGATAATGGCGCCGCAAAATTCTTCGGTGCAGATGCGGAAATATCTCGGACTGAATATAAAATGGGGAGAATAGAGTTCTTGACCGGGCTAACAGATAAAAAGCGAAAATGAACTCCCAAGAGTGTCAAGGGGGAATTGATGAAACTTTCGATTATGGATAATGCCACAGATTCATTAAATCGTGTTGTCGAATACTATGCTGAGGGGACAACAAGTGGGCTTAAAGCTGCGGTTAAAGAACTTATCAGTTGTATTGAGCTCTTACTAAAGGAAAAGATTCGACGTCTTGACCTCGATCCAGGTAATCCAGTTCTGCTTTTTACGAAATTAAAGATATCACTAGATGATAAGCGGACTAAGTATATAATTACACCTATTTCAAAGACAAAAACAGTAACTTTTGATGAGGCTATAGAACGTCTTGAATGGTTAGGGGAACCTATCTCAAAACCAGACCAAAGCATGATAGGGGGGCTTAAAAAGATTCGTAATGCTTTAGAGCATCTTGAAGTTAATGAAAACCCTGAAGAGATAAAGAAAGTTTTTGCTATCACGTTGGGGGTCACAATTAGATTTATTGAGAAATACCTTAAAACTGCTAGGGAATCTGTTGTCGACAATGCTGCCTGGAAAACGCTTATTAAGAAACCAGAGATTTATGCTGAAATAGAAAAGAGTTATAAGGTGCTTTCTCAGGATATTCTGTCAGCAGAAAAATGGTTAACAGGATCTGCGACGTGTTGTTATTGTGGGTCGGTTTTAGTGGTTGGCAGTGATGGGTATTATTCTGGTGTCAAATGTAAAGTTTGCGGACATCTACAAGAGTTTGAGATGTGCTATGGCTGTAAAAATGACTTTCCGATTGACGAATTAACACCAGCGGAGGGGGATACTTATCTTTGTTTAATTTGTTCCAATATATAGAATATATGCGCCTAGAAAATTGCAAAACAGAAATTAATCAAGTAGTTTCTGCTCCGATTATTAGGACCAAACCGGAGGATGACTGGGTCACAGCCAAAGATTCGGGTGTGTTGCCTTTAACCGCATTCACGCTTTACTCGCGAGCTAATTTCCTTTCCTTTGACACAGAACCTCCTTTTCTTGCTGACAAAAAAAGAATTCTATTCAGTTATTTTTCAATGCTTCTTACAAGTATTAAGGAATCCCTGTTGGATGCGGATTGTGAACTCCATTTATTCATTAAGGCTCGCGCACAGGTGTATGACCCAGGCAAAAAACTACGTGGTGAGACATGGGATGCGACTGCTGATAATCGCGCGCGTAAGCATTTTCGCATATACTTATTATCATTGCAGGCTGGTTTGGATGCGAACGCCGATTTAATAGCTATGTTTCTGCCTAACTTAATTCCTGGTCTTAATTTAGGACGTGCGCATTTTTCAAGAGTGGAAGCTTGGCTTGCGCAACCCTTAGTAAGCACAGGGGGGATAGTTTCACCACAAAGGTACTACCTTGAACAGCTTTATACGCAGTTACGGCCATTAGTGCAAGCAAAGCCCCCGGAGAAGGATTGGTTACAACTAATGCGTATGTTTCGAAATAAGGCCGCCCATCTTGGAGATAGGGTGTTTCGTTACGTCGGATTGCATGATTCAAAAGACATGTTCTACACCTTCATTCCCCGGGAGTGGCCTTTTTTGTGGGAGGAACATATAAACCTTGCTGGGGGGTCTCCTCAGAGTGGTCAACAGCCAACAGTGGGCCTCTTGTTGCATAATAGCCTTGTCCATGAGGATATTGTTTCCTATTCTCTTGGACTACAACGGAAAGTCACAGAACTTATCGCTACAAACATTGATGTCATAGATTCAGCATATGCCGCATTCCAAGACTTTCAACCGAATAATATCGCACTAGCAGAGCTGACTAAGAGTTTTATGAGGTCAGATTTTGAGCATTTTCTTGGTGGAAATGCGGGGGCAGGATCAGGTCTTGAAACTTAGCGTTCAGTAAGCAATTTTATAAAAACAGTAGAAATCATCTTGATCAATGAAATTCTATATCGGCATAACAGACAGTGATTGGTTTGACCAACTTAAGGCTCTCAAGCCGGAAGAGGTGAATTTCTGGCAGCCTGGGGGGAATACTGTCTTCCGGGTGTTGCCTGAAGAAGGTCTTTTTCTGTTTAAGCTGCACCATCCCAGGAACTTTATTGTGGGCGGCGGCTATTTTGTGCGGCATTCCTTTTTGCCTGTCTCACTGGCCTGGAAGGCTTTCGGCAGGGCAAATGGTGTGGAGTCTATCGGGCAATTCATGGAGCGTATTCGCAAATATCGCCGGGAGAACATGAGTCATGATCCCCAAATAGGCTGTATCATTCTTACTCAGCCGTTCTTCCTGGAGGAATCGGATTGGATCCCTGTACCGGATAGTTTTAAAAAAAATATCGTCACAGGCAAGAGTTACGAGTCTTCCGACCGGGAATCCGCCTATTTAATTGATGCGCTTCGTGAGCGGCTCCCTACGGCAGCTACGCCGTCAATTGCAGATTTCGCTGCTGAGCCGAATGCGCGCTATGGGAATCCGCTTCTGGTTAAGCCGCGGTTGGGCCAGGGCGCGTTTCGTGTTGTAGTAACTGAAAGCTATCAGCGCAGATGCGCAATTTCCGGGGAAAAGACCCTTCCGGTGCTGGAGGCCGCCCATATAAAGCCATATGCCGACCAAGGGCCGCATCTTATACAAAACGGCCTTTTGCTCCGGTCGGACCTTCATATCTTGTTCGACCAGGGCTATATTACCGTTACCCCCGACGCGCATATTTTGATCAGCAAGCGTATCCGCCAGGAATTCGAGAACGGTAAAGACTATTACGCCCTGGCCGGCCAAACGCTAAAGATCCTCCCGGAAAGACTCCAGGACCGTCCCTCGGCGGATTTCCTGAATTGGCACAATCAAAATAGATATTTAGAGTAATTGCCAGTCTCCAAGGTTTTGAAATTAAGTATATACGCTATGAAGCTGAACGAACCACAGAACTATTTGATTAAACCGCTAGGCGGAGGTGAGTACAACCTCTCGGCAGAATCCGGAGATTGTAAATTTTATAAGCCTGCCACAATTCGTGGCCTGGCCAAACTTTACACGGTGTCCGATGCTGACTCGTTGATTTACGTTGGCATTTCCCAGCAACCAATGGCGGGGCGACTAAACTATGGCTTCAAGGCAAACGGCGAGTCTGGTTATCACGGATACAAATGGAGAGACCTTAAACGACAGTTGCGGCTAACGGTATGGACAGCACAAAAGGATGGTTCGCCTGCTCAACTTAGAGAGCTGGAAACCGTCGAGGCTGAAGTTGCGTTCCTGTGCCGACAGCGGTCCGGGCTATGGCCAGTCTACCAACATGAAATACATTTCTATCAGTCAGATGAATGTCAGCGCAATGCGGCGGGAATAATTTATAGCCATGCAATAGACTGGAGTTTTTAAGTTTTCAGCAGCCGAATAAAAAATGAAAAAATCAAATATCTGGGAGCCGGTTTATAAGATTAGCCCTAAAGTTGCCAGGGCTCTTATGGACATTGAAGCCGCAAAGACCATTGTGGAGCGGACGGCTTTGCCGCCGGCTGCTGTGGCGGAGCTCCGGCGCGCGGCCAGGGTACGGTCTGCGCACTTTTCAACCCGCATTGAGGGCAACCGCCTTACCTTGAAAGAGGCGCAGGAAGTAATTGAAGATAAAAAAGCATCTTTCCGTGGCCTAGAGCGCGACACCGGCGAGGTGCGTAATTACTGGAACGCCCTGTTGAAAGTTGAGGAGTGGGGAGAAAAACGCACAGAGTTTACGGAAGATCTAATCCAACGGCTCCACGCCATTGTTGAGAAAGGCAAACGCTCAAAACCCACGCCATACAGGACCGGGCAGAACGTAATAAAAGATTCAGCAACCGGCGCCGTTGTTTACATGCCGCCGGAAGCCAAAGAGGTGCCCAAGCTTATGTCCGAAATGGCGGCTTGGGTGCGCCAGGTTGAGCGCAGCGGTATGCCCGGCCCCATAATAGCGGCGCTGGCGCATTATCAATTTGTAACCATACACCCTTATTATGACGGCAACGGCAGGACAGCCCGCCTGCTTACGACATTCCTGCTACAGCGGGACGGCTACGGCCTGCGCGGCTTTTTCTCGCTGGAAGAGCACCACGCCAGGGACCTTCAGGCATATTACGCTTCCCTGGCCGTGCACAAGCATCATAATTACTATGGGGGCCGCGCCCAAGCGGACCTTACCGGCTGGCTTGAGTATTTTATAACCCTTTTGGCTGATGTCTTTGGCGGCGCCAGGGATGAGGCCGCAAAATACGCCAAGGAAGGCATACCGCTTGAGCCTGAGCCGCTCCGGAAGTTGGACCGGCGGGCACGGGCTGTTTTGGGCATGTTCGCCCACAAGGACACTATAACGGCACAGGAGGTGGCGGCAACTCTCGGTCTTTCGGGGCGTATGGCAAGAAACATCCTTACGGCCTGGGTGAAAGACGGCTGGCTTGTGGTCGCCAACGCCTCCAACCGCGCGCGCGCCTACCAGTTATCGGCAATTTATCGGAAGTTTACTGGCAATAACTCCAAAAAATAAGTATACTGTTCTTAACGGAACGAAAGGTATTCCGCGCCTTACAACAGCAAAGAATTTATGCGCGCGGGAAATAATTTCAGCGGAGTACGGACGCCGAAGGCGGACGGGAGCGGCCAGCAGGCCGCGCAAGGAGGTGCACAATAAGATGCAGCCTACCTTGGGAGCAGAACGACGGCGCAGGGCACTGTGCCGGAGCCTGCGAACCCCCTTCCTAGCGGCAAGGAGCAGTGCGGGGCCGCGCTTCGTGGCCACGCCTGCGACGACATCTCGCGGATAAGATCTCCATACCGCCGTCTAACGGCTAGAAAGCGGTATTTATAAAGTTACCTCAGGATGTTGCGCGAAGTAGGTTCGAACTTTATCCTGAAAAGACCGCCAAATTTTAGAAGTCCGCTGTCCGGCAGAATTGAGCCCCGCCCGCTCCCGCAGTTCGCGGAGCTAATAGTGGCCCGATAAAGAAGGCTTCGGAAAAGAAAGATCCCGCCATCAGGCGGGGTTTTTATTTTCCGGCAATTGCAGACAATTTGCCGTCCGCCAAAAAAGCAGCCCGAAGGGAAAGGTTAAAGGCGGGACTTTCTCAAACCCGGCGCACAGCAAAAACGCTACAGCGGTTCTTCAACCCTTTCCATCTCCACACTTTCAAGGTCGATCAAAGCATAGTTTAACGCATTCGCCTTCATTTGGCCCGGCTGGACGCAAACTGTTTCCCCGATCTTAGCTTTCCATATTCCGCTGATCGCCGGCGATTCGTGGATATGGCCGTGCAGTGTTAAAAGCGGCCTCATTTTCCCGATAAACCGGTTGACTGACTGTGACCCCACCTTCCCGCCCGAACTTATCACATCCAGGCCGAGCCCGAAGGGCACTCAACAAGGGATGCCGCCAGTACCGGGAACAATAGGCGCTTGGCGTCAATTGAACAGATAGAGAAGCACTTACCGTTGGGCATTCAAAGATGCAGACAATAACGTGTCGGCGACTTTTTTATACGCAGGCGCCAGACCGGGGTAGACTGTTTTAAGGAATTCCTCTCTCACTATTTCATTTTTAAGCTGGGAGATCGTCGCCGCGCGGCAGGTGTCATACGCGTCCTGCGCCTGCACACTTCGGCTCACTTCATATCACTTCATATCACTTTAAATCACTTTGAATCAATTAATATCAATTTATAGCGGGCCATCCCAACCTTATTTTAAAACTTCCCAATGTCCACCCTTGTCGGGCCCGACGCGACGCAGTAACCTTTTCTTTTGCATGTTAGTCAGATGGTATTTAACGCCATCATCTGTTATCCCGATAAAATCAGCCAGCTCTTTTCGTGTAATATGCGGGTTTTCCGTAACAAGCCGGATTATTTTCTGGGTAGTTTTCTGGGTAGTCTTCTGGGTAGTTTCTTGGGTAGTTACTCCGACCTTTTCTCCGACCTTTTTCCCGCCGGTCAACTTCAGCGAATATTCCGGATTCCTGTAAAAGACAGCGTGGAAGAAAGTATCGGAGGTAAATTCCGGCTCTTTTAAACCCGCCTCGCGCATTAGGTCTTTCATCCGTTAAACCGAGCTTTTGGGGAAATATTATACGGCATCAACCGGACAAAGGCCTGCCGCGCTGAAAAGGCTATTTTTCAGGCGCTTCTTGCCGGAACGAGTAACTATTTGAGAAACTTTTTTAAGTCCAGTTTCTCCCGGTCAGTCATCTTATCTATGCCGTAACTCTCAACGTCGGCTATACCATCACTTGAAATACCATAGACAAGATAGCGGTTTGCCTCAAATGACGTTTTATCTTTCAAGTCCCGGAAAATTGTCCTGGAACGCTGCCTTGTAATTTCAAACACCGCTTCTTTCTCAACTTCCATGCCTGGCTTAGGCTCTAATGGCGGCGCATTATTCAGCCATATCGCGTAGGCCAGATACCGCCCATTTGCCGCCAGCTTGTAATGACTAGGCCGCGGAGTTTCCTGGCCGGCGTCTTTACCAGGATAAGAAAATATTTCCTCGCCTGTAGCCCCATAAACATGCAAAACCTCGCCGCCGGCCCCCTCTTCGGAGTCCGTTGTAACAAGGGCGACAGCCTCACCGGAATCAGAGATGCTTGGAGGAGCGTCACTGTTGCCAATGCTTAGAACGATATCCCCTTCTGGGAAATGTTTTACCCACAGTTCCGTGCCAAAGGAATCAATAAAAGTGACCTTGGAGAAAACCTTCCAGCCCCGTGTGCTTCCAGCTTTACGGAAAAAGTGAGCCTTAAGAAGCACAAAAAACGTTTCAGGTTGGTTTGAGTATAAGAAGTCCTGTGTCCGTAACTCAACGTATGCCCCGCCCCATTTCCTGACTAACTCGTTAAGGAGCGGATTATCGGGCGCCTTTGGGTCTATATCGGCGCCTATTTCGTTCGGCAAAGCGCTGGCCGCCGCCAGGCGGGTCGTTTCGCCTAAAGACACCATCCGGATCACTTCCCCGTTTTCGTCCAGAACCCGGAACATCTCCTGCTCGGCTTCCGGCAGTTGCTTTACCGCCAATATTTTTGAGACTTCCTCAATGTATGCCGCCGACAACTTTTTATCAATGACCTCACGTTTACTTTTTACGCCAAGCTTTTTGAACACTTTTGAGTCCGCATCGCGTATAATCTTTGCTTCTTCCTCGCTATTTCTTACGAGTGTCTTCGCCAGGATTTCCCTGCCATTTTCAAACATCTTTATCTCGTCGTAAGCGGCAGGGATTTCGACATGCGTTTTACCAGCGGCGGCATGCGCCCAGGGCATGAGCAGAGGCGTCAAAATCAGGCTTAGCGCTATCGAATTAATCATGGTCCCCTCTCTCCCGCTTACGCACCGCAGGACGCGCTGGGCTATGGATTTATACCTGTAATGCGTGATTCCCGTTAGTTTCTCAAAGCTTCCTCAATATTGCTGGTCGGCATTAATAATGCCGTCGGCTATCTTTTTCTGCGCCGCCGGGAGCGCCGGGTAAGCGCCGGTTAGAAACTCCGCCCGCACGGTCTTATCTTTAAGCTGCGAGACGGCCGCAGCGCGGCAGATGGAATAGGCTCCTTGCGCCTGTGATGGCTGGTGCGGTATAAATTCCGGGTGGCTGGCGTTCTCAACGGCTTTCAGAAGAGAAACGAGTTGTTTAACTCCTAAACGATTTTTATTGCTGGCGTCCGGGTAGGTAGCGTCCAGGTATAGACAGCCCTGCTGCACCGGCGCGCCGTAGAAGTTTTCCACCCCGGCCAGCACTCCCGGCAGGAAATCGTCGCAGTAGTGCAGACTCTGCGCCGCGTCGCTGAACAGCAGCACCTCCGGGTTGTTGCCGTTGCCGGGCTTCACGCGCATGAAAAATGCATTCAGCAACTCCACGCCCCTGGGACTGCCCGCCTCGGCCAGCGCCTTCGCGCCCTCTATTGCCGCAGCGCCGGACTTAAAATCGGGGGTAGTGTTCTCTTTCATGGCCGAGAGTTTAAACTGCGACAGGCTTTTGCTTATACGCCCGAGGGCTTCCTTCTCCCTGGCCTTGCTCGGCTTATCAGGGAAGAGGCCGACCTCCTTGTAAGCATACACGCATTGACTCCCTTTGCCGGAAAAATCCTTGTCGGTAGCATGGTCCGCAACAAGGGCGGCCACATCCTTGTCTCCGAAAATACAAAGATGGGACAGCGTGCCCCAGATTTTACCCGGGCTAAAATCGGCGGTTTCGATGGCGAAGGGCGCCAGCACGTTAAACTGCGGCGCCAGGAATCTGGAAGAGGCGTATTCTTCCGCCCCGGAACAATAACCGACCGGCCAGCCGCTAACGGCCATTTCATTGAAACACGGGCGGATCGCGGGTGGGATAGTCATCGCCGCCTCGTAGAATTTCCGCTTGTCCTTCACGTCAAGGACCCGCTGAAAGATAGCGATAAAATTATTCCTTGTCGGGATAGTGCTGCCCTGCACCGCGCAACTGCCGTTCTCGTCAAAATCCTCGTAGAGGTACAGCGCATAGATAACTTCCAATTCCGGCGAAATCTGGTTAATTCCAAGCTGGGTTGCAACCCACAGGTATCCGGTATACGGGTCCAGCTTGACAACCCGCACCAGGTTGCTGGTCAGGCCGTCCTGTTTGGAGATGGTCCCTATATGTGTGCCGTCGGAGAGGGACTGCACTACCAGCCCTTTGCCCGGGAATTCGCCCCAGCCGCCTTTTGACAGCGTTCCAAGCCAAAGACGCCCGTTCTCTATTTCTGCCGAAGAGATACTGTCGCAAGGGTCCACGGCATCCCTGATGGGAAGTCCGCCAAGTTCAAGCGTATGAGCTTTTTTACTATCCTCCCCGTAGCAATCATCATTTATTGTCTGAAGAACCGTATTCCCGGAGGAAGTGTATAAGGTCGCGGCTGACCCCGCATCACTCTGTGAGGGACTGGCGGCTTTTCCGCCCTTTGAGCCACGCATTATTACAGCATACTCGGAAGACGAAACCTGCCTGAACGCCCCGGTTTCCTTATCCAGAACCATTCGCCGCCCGTCAATAGCGGAAAAGCCTACCGTGGCGGTGGTAAAGGATATCTCGTCAATAACCGGGAGATAATCCCAGGACGACGGCTCCATTCCGGCGTACAACCGAGGTGCGAAACTTAGCAGCGCCGCGCAAGAAATACTTAGGAAAAACGACTTTTCCAACATATGTAATAGTCCCCGGAAGCACATTGCGACCTTAGTTATATCCGACAACTCTCCGCAGGCTGGCCTGAGGAATAAAGAGGGCGCAAATGATTCATGAATAATTTCAGTCCCCCACGCTTATATATGATTGGCTTTCCCATCGACCTGTTTTGCCTTTTTTTCATAATAATATTCCACGAATAGAGCTGCAAGCAAGGCGGCTACGCTTGGCATGTAGTAGCTGCCGACTGAAAATGCTGTAAGCGCGCAAAATGACGCCAGCAAAACAATGGAGATCGCCCCGACGATGCGCCTGGTTTTAGTATTAGGGATAACAAGGGGGAGGAAAGCGAGCAGGATGGGGATAACCAATGGCCTGGCAGCGGAAAGTCCTTTGGTTTCGTACCATGACATGCTGGAATAGTCCGGCGCAGTCTGAATACTGCGATGATCCGGTGATAACGAGCGAGAAACACTGACGCTCTTAACCATAGGCGCGAACATAATATAGGCCGATATTCCAATCGCCCAGAATGGTCCGATTAGCCAGAAACCTCGTCTCATATCGTTTCCCTCCACTATGGGTTCCTTCCCTTGTGTATCAACATATGGTCGCTGCGGACATCACTATTTTCCCGGCTTTTTGTATTTCTTAACCAGCGCTTTGAACTCCGGTGCGTCGTTTAACCCCTTCAGTAAATGCC
>JAUSCK010000125.1 GCA_030651035.1 Elusimicrobiota bacterium | reverse complement strand
TGCCGCTTGTTCTACCGCCCGGCGTAAGTCCAGGCCCTGGTCCAGCAGCTGGCGCACGTACGACACCAGCACCATGTCGCCCAGCACCGACACGCCGGATAACGCGACGAAGCCGATGCTTGCGGAGACTGAAAACGGCATATCGCGCAGCCATAATGCCAATACCCCGCCCACCGCGGCGAACGGGACGCCGGTGAATACCCGGACAGCATCAAGCGCCCGGCCATATGTGAAGTAGAGCAGCAGGAAGACCAGCAACAGCGCCAACGGCACTACGAACCGTAATCGGGCATTGGCCCGCTCCATGTTCTCATATTGACCGCCCCATTCAATAGTGTATCCCCCCGGGAGTTTCACCTGCGCGGCGATACCGGCCTTCGCTTCAGCCACAAACCCCGCCACGTCGCGGCCGCGCACGTTCACCTGGACGGCGATCCGCCGCCGGCCCCATTCGCGGGTGATCGTGGAGGGGCCTTCGCTCAACGTGAGGTGCGCGACGCGCTGGAGCGGCAACACCGAGCCGGAGGCGGTCGGAATGAGCGTCGCAGCCAGAGCGTCGGGATCGGTCCGCTGACGGTCCGGCAGGCGGACCACCAAAGGGAACCGGCGCTGCCCTTCGCGCACTTCCCCGACCTGTTTCCCGCCAACCGCCTCGACCACGCTGAGAATGTCGCGCGTGGAGACGCCGAAACGCGCGATGGCGGAGGGATCCACTTTCACCTGCAGCACCGGCTGGCCGGTGATCTGTTCGCCGGTCACCTCGCCCGCTCCGCGTATGCCGCTCAACACCGCTACCGCGCCCCCGGATAACCGCCGGAGCTCGTCAAGATCGTCGCCATAGATCTTGATCGCCACGTCGCCGCGTACCCCGGCAACCATTTCGTTGGTCCTCATTTCTATCGGCTGGGTGAAGGAAACTGTCATCCCGGGCACTTGCGCGAACACCTTTCGCACCGCCTCCACCAGTTCCGGCTGGGAGCGCGCCTTTTTCCATTGGCGGCGCGGTTTCAGCGCTATAAAAAAATCCGTCAGTTCTATGCCCATCGGATCGGTCGCTACCTCCGCGGTGCCGAGCCGCGTCCAGGCGTGTTCTATCTCATCCGGGAATTGCGCCAGTAATTCACGCTCTATCCGGTCGTTGAGCGAGACCGCCTCATCCACCGAGACTCCCGCCAGACGAACAGCGTTGACCACCAAGGCCTGTTCACCGAGTCTGGGCATAAACTCCCCTCCCAGCCGCGTCGCCAAGCCCAAAGCTCCCAACACCAGCCCGCTCGCCATGAGCAAGGTCCGGCCCGGATAACGCAACACCCAGTCCAGCGCCGGGGCGTAGAGCCGGTGGGCCTGCCGCAACAGCCACGTCTGACGCTCCCGGACCTGACCCGGAAGGAACAAACTGGCCAGCACCGGCATGAGCGTCAGCGACAGGATCAGCGAACCGGCCAGCGCGAAGATCATCGTCAACGCCATGGGGCGAAACATTTTACCTTCGATGCCCTCCAGCGCCAGCACCGGGAGAAACACGATCATAATGATCAATTCACCGAACATCGTCGGTTTGCGCACTTCAATGGCGGCGTCGCGCACTATTTCCAGCCGGGATTTTCCGCCGTCGGCTTCATTGAGATGGCGTACGCAGTTTTCCACCATAATGACCGAACTGTCCACAATGAGCCCGAAGTCGATAGCGCCGAGGCTCAACAAGCTTGCGGTAATGCCCGCCTGAAGCATAAAATTACCCGCAAAGAGCATGGAGAGCGGAATAGCGGCCGCGACGATCAGCCCCGCCCGCCACTGGCCCAGAAAGGCAAACAGGATGCCGATCACCAGCAAAGCGCCAAAGAATAGATTATGCTCAACGGTGCCGATTACTTTCTCTACCAACTCCGTCCGGTCATACAGAACATCTACCAGGACACCGGCGGGCAGCGACTTCCGGATATCGGCCAGCTTCGCCTTCAGCGCGCGCGTTACTACCGCGCTGTTCTCGCCTGTCAGCATGAAGCCGAGACCCAGCACCGCTTCGCCGCGGCCTTCAGCGGTGACCGCGCCCCGCCGGATCTCATGGCCCAGCGTGACTGCGGCCACATCGCGCACCCGGACCGGCACGCTGTCGTGAGACCTGATCACGATGTTACCGAGCTGTTCGCTGTCCGTCGCCAGCCCTACCCCGTGAACCAGCAATGATTCGCCGCTTCTGACTATCTGGCCCCCGCCTACATTCTGGTTATTGGCCTGGAGCGCTTCTATCAGTTCCGCAAAGGTCAGCTGATACTTGATCAGGCGGTCCGGCTCGGCCACCACGTGATACTGCTTCTCAAACCCGCCCCACGTATTCACCTCCGCCACGCCCTTCACCTGGCGCAATTGCGGTTTTATCAGCCAATCGTGGATCTCCCGCAACTCCGTCAGGGAATGCCGGCGGTGTTCCGAGCGCACCACGTAATGAAACACCTCGCCTAAGGCTGTGGCAACCGGCCCGAGGGCGGGACGCTCGATCCCGTCCGGCAATTCCACGGCCTGCAGCCGCTCCATGACGAGTTGCCGGGCGAGATAGATATCTGTGCCGTCTTTGAAAGTAGCCACCACCTGCGAAAACCCAAATTTAGACACCGAGCGCAGATTGTCCATCCCCGGCAGGCCGCCGACGGCTTGCTCAATGGGCATGGTCACTTGTTGTTCCGCTTCCTGGGGACTCAGGGAAGGCACGGCAGTGTTGATCTGGACCTGGACCGGGGTGATATCAGGAAAAGCGTCGATTGGCAGCCGCGTCAGCGCATGCCCCCCGATAAATGTCAGGAATACGGCGAATACACACACCAGCAGCCGGTGTTTCAGCGAGGTTTCAATAAGCCAGTTCAACATATGAAGTCTCCGATGTTAGCGGTTATAGCGTGCGGCAGGTTCAGTCGGTGCAGCCGGCGCCGAGACGGGAAACGAGCAGTTGGGATTTCACCGAAAATCCATGTTCCACCACGACCGCGTCACCGGACTTCAATCCCTCCAGCACCTCAACCTGGCCGTCCTGGGCGCTCCCCACCCGTACGGCCCGCGCTTCAAATAAATCCCCGGTTAATCCCACAAACGCCACCGCAGCCCCGTCTATCCGGTGAATGGCGGCCTGGGGGACCAGCCATGCTCCGCCGGCCTGAGCCAGCAGTACTTGCGCCCGGCCGAACATCCGCGCCTTTAACAGGCCGTCCGGATTCTGGAATTCGGCGCGCGCTTTCCCCAGCCGGCTCTTCTCATCCACGCCGGGGGCGATCCACGTCAGCCGGCCGGTAAAAATCCGGCCGGGCAGCGAATCCACCTTTAATTCTACCGTCTGGCCGGCGCGCACGCGCACGAGGGCCGCTTCCGGAAAACTCAGGATCGCCCACATTGTAGAGCGGTCCACCACGGTGAATAACGATTTACCGGCCTGAACCAGCTCCCCGAGTACGGCCTGGCGCGCAATAACCTCCCCTGCAAACGGCGCGCGCACATAGACATATACCGTTTCGTCCGGGTTGCGGCCGGCTTTCTCCAGCTCGTCCTCGGTCAACCCCAGTGTCCGGGCCTGCTGAAACGCGCTGTGATACGCGGCTTCGGCCTCCTGCAACTCCCTGGTCGACGTGATGCCTTTGGCGCGCAGCGCACGCTCCCGCTCCAGGGTCTGCCGGCTGAGGACCGCCTTAGCCATTGTTTCTCCGATCTGGGCCGACCAGATGCGCGCCAGCGGTTGCCGGTCCGCAACCAGGGTCCCCAGGTCCGCCAGCACCTCCTGGATGGTTCCGCCGACAGGGGTGGGAATGTCGGCGAGTCTGTTCTGGTTAAAGGCCAGTTCCGCGTAGCATTCAACGCCGGGGGCAGTCGCTCCCCTGGTCGGGAGTGTCGTCCGTATCCCCACCAGTTTAGCTGAGCCCGGGGAGGGCAAGCGCACTTTCATGGCTTGCCCCGGCTTCAGGCGGCCGACCGCTTCAGGATGACAACTGCCGCACTCCGCCTCGGGAACTCCGTGCTCCCGGCACATCAACGCGCCAGGCGGCGGCACCTGCGATGTTTCCCGGGAGGCCGCTTTTAATTCCGGATGACAGAGCAGACACTCGTCCTCATAGAGCGAATGTTCTTTGCAATAGAGACGCTTCTTGTCCTCCATTTCGGCGTGGCACAGCCAGCAGCGGTCTTCATACCGGCTGTGCTCCGAACACCACAGCCGGCCTTTTTCACGCAACGCCGGGTCGCAGATGAAACACAGGTCCTTTGGCGCGGCGTGCGGGCACTGCCCGGCGGCGGCGCCGGCCGGCGCGCGCTCTCCGCCGGCAGGGGGCGATCCGCCGCTTTTGAATATTTTGAAAGCGGCGAGGGTCCCGACCACAAGCAACGTCCCGCCAAGCGCATACATCATGTTTCTTTTCATTTTTTTCTCCTTCTTTCCCGCCTCGCCCGGACCATAATTAATCCTTTGGCAAAGTTGCAGGGGGAACTGTGACGCCTGTATCCCCCATGAGCAGGATAATCTGCCAGCGCCCCCGGTTCACGGTGGAAACAGATTCCAGGACCACCCGCCGGGCTCCGGCGAGGGAGCGTTGGGCCTCGAGGACTTCGATATAACGGAACTTTCCTTCCCGATATCCCTCCTGGACGGCGCTTAACACCTTTTCCGCCCTTGGGAGAATATCCCTGCGATAGCGTTTCACCTGCTTCATGGCCTGGCCTACCCGGTTTGTCGCCTCCTCCCATTCCTGCCGGAGTTGCTGGTATAGGCTTTCCTGTTCCGCCTCGGCCAGGCGGATGGCGGCTTTGGCTTCCTGAACCGACCCCTGGTTCCTGTTGAATAAAGGAAGAGGAAACGCGATCATGCCCTGCACGATGGAGGCGCGATCACCGTCAGCCCTTCCCGCTCCAGCCTTCAGGCTGACATCCGGCCATGCTTCGGCCCGGGCCAGCCCCGCCTGGGCCTGCGCGGCCTCTTTCTTTAAGGACTTAGCCAGCATCGCGGGATGAGCCGAGAACAATCCAGGAAGATCCTCCTGGTCGGGCCAGATAATTTCATCCGCTAACTCGCCGTCATACCTGGCGACCTGCAAAGCCGGGGCGCCCATCTCCTTTCGCAACCCGGCTTCAACCGATTGAAAGTGAACTTCGGTTTCCTCCAATTCCCCCTGGCTTTTCGCGGCTTCCACTTCGGCTTTGGTCAATTCGACAGGCGATACCGCGCCCGCCTGCACCAGGGCCTCCGCCAGCGTCGCTATTTCCCGGGCCAGAGCGGCTTCAACTTCCGCCAGGGTTTTCCGTTCCTGTGCGGCAAGGACCTGAACAAACCTGTCCTGTACGTGAAAAGACACCTCTCTGACTGCGGCCTGGTACTCGGCCTCCGCCAAAGACAACTGCAGGAGCGCTGCGCGCTTTCGCCAGCCGACCTTGCCGCCCAGGCTGACCGCCTGCTCCATTTCTATCACCCGTTTTCCGCGGGAGATGTCCGCGGACCGGGCAGGCACATCCTCGGCCGAAATCTCAAGGACGGGATTGGGCCAGGCGCCGGCCTGGCGCAACCGGCCTTCGGCAATGCTGATGGCTGCTCGTTTGCCTTTAAGCTCCGGGTTCTCCTTCAGCGCGACCGCCACCGCGTCCTCCAGCTTCAAGCTATCGACGCGGAGCGCTGTTTGGGAGTGAACCGGCGCGGCGGGCGCCGGAACGCTTCCGGCCCGCGTAGGAACTCCCGCACACACGCACGCAAGCGCACAAAAAAAACACAGCCAACGAGGGCGGGCAATGGCGGCACCCATGAATAGAAAGAAAGAGAGAGATTGTCTCATAACGGTAATAGTCCATTCCCGACGCGCTTCCAGCCCGGGACCACACCGCAAGGCGGCATAATGGAACGGGGAGGTTGGATTTTATGGCTGCCGGCGAAAGACGCGCCGGCTAAGCCACTACTTCAGCGGGCGGCTAATAGCCGCGCTGTGATAGAATGATTAGACGGACGCTTAGATGGGAGGGTGGAAGATTGAGCCGGACGGCGGATCGTTACGCCGGCTGGACTTGTGGGGAAAGTACGAACCGCAGACGGCCAGGAATGCTGCCGGACCGCCGGCCTGGGGTGACCCTAAACTCGGCGCGCAAGAACAATCCTGGCAAACCGCCGCGGTCGCGGTGCAGGATTCGCAGGAACAAGCGGCGTCCACGAGGGGGGCGTACAGCGTAACCCCGATCATGGCGACCGCCAAGATGCGAAAAACTATTTTTCTCATCGTGACTGACTTTAGCAGATAAATAGCTGCTCCGTCAAACTGCACCTGCGCGGAATGAATGCGAATCTGCTATGGGGTGGCTTTGAGATGGAGTAACGACGGATGGCGTCAGGAATTATTCAGGGCTTGCGGAATTGCTGGCGCGGAAGGTTTTTGTCTTTCCAGGCGCCAGAGCACGTCAGTATTACAATACCCAGGATTTCACTGGGCACTATTCCTCCCCCCTTCTGGGTCCAAAGTCCCTGGCTCTTCCTGCGGCCGTACTGTAAAATATAAGCATGAAAAAATCCCATTCACAAGTGAGCCCGATGATAAACCCGGCCAGAGTTATTTCTCTCGCTGCCGCCCTGGCGGCAGTTCTGCCCGCCTTTACTCTGGCGGACTCCGCCAAGACCGTTTACGGCCAGGACAACAGACTGGATTATTACGAGGCCCCGGCCGATATGAAGGTCCTCGCCGATTCCGTGGTTTCCCTGTGGCAGGCCAAGCATGTCGCGGTAAGCGGCGACATAGCAAACCTGAAGAACGTAAATTTCGGCGAGGCCATGAACCTCTGCCCCTCGGAAAGGTTCCGCGAACAGCCCTTGGGGGCTTTCTGTTCCGGCTCCCTGGTGGGCGAAGACCTGGTAATGACCGCGGGACACTGCGTAACGACCGAAGCGCAGTGCGCGGACACTAAATTCGTGTTCGGTTACGCCGTGAAGCAGGGCGGCGGCAAGGCCGACACTTCGCTGCCTGCCGGCGAGGTCTATGGCTGCAAAAAGATAGTAACGCGCGCCTTGGACAAACCCCCTTCCGGGCTGTTCGGCACGGTTATCTCCGTAATGGCCAATATCCTTAATAAGATGGGACCCGATTACGCCCTTATCCAGCTGGACAGGAAAGTGGAGGGCCACAGGCCGCTCCCCATTAACCGCGGCGCGGAGCCGGGCAAGGGCACGCCGCTTTTCACCATAGGCCACCCTGTGGGTCTCCCCCTTAAAGTGGCCGGCGAGGCCACCGTGCGCAGCGAGTCGCCGAAGTCCTATTTTATCACCGATATTGACGCCTTCGGCGGCAACTCCGGCGGCCCCGTCTTCAACGCCCGGACGAAGCTGATAGAGGGCATCCTGGTGCTTGGCGGCCAGGACTTCGTTAAAAGTCCCGCTGGCTGCACCGTCGCTTACACGGTGGACCAGAACAAAGGCATCGGCACGGGAGTTACGCGGCTGTCCTTTATAAAAGCCGCTATCCCGGAGATCCAGCCCCAGAAGTACGCGGCGCAAGCCGTGGGCGTGACTGTGGACGCCGCTGAAATCCGCTGGGAGCCGATAGACAGCTCTTCCGTTAAATTCGATTAAGCGTTCCTGGAACGGCTCCGCCAGCCTCCGCAGGCCCTTCGGGCACGGAGGCTGGGTCATTTTGCTCCTGCGCCGAAGTGGTGCGCGCGGCGGCTTTTTGCTATGCCAATAAGTCGCGGTTTTGGTAAAATCAGATTATAAAGATTCTTCGGGAGGGACCATGGCCGTGTTTATAAAAAAGCCGACTATCGCGGGGGCGGCGGGCAGCAAGCCGAAGATCATAGAGGAGCCTTCGATGAAATCGGATTCTTTTCGGATCATAATAACGGCGGCCTGCTGTTTCGCGCTGGGCGGCTGCGCCGCGACGGTGATAGTCCCCCCGCCCCTCGTCCCGGCGCCATTAGCATACGGCGGCGGCTATGGCGAAGGCCTTAACCCGCTTTTCAGCGACGCCTTCGACGACACGCGCGCCGTGGATGTGGTCTATGTCACGAACCGCGCGCCGGGCTCTGATATGACCGGCTGCGATAAGAACACGTACGGGGTAGAGCTTTCCACGCAGGTTTCCTACGGGGTCTGCAGGCTCAATGTGCCAAAGAGGCACAGTGTCGGCGGTTTTGAGACCGCGCCCAACCCCCGCGCCGACCCGCACCGGTATTTCCGGGTGCTGGCGCATACGCCGCTTACTCAGGAAGCGCTACGGCTGCAGCTGTCGCAGGGCAGGCCGGATATCCTGGTTTTTGTGCACGGCTTCAACGTCAAGTTCGAGGACACCGTCCTGCGCGCGGCGCAGATCGCTTACGACCTGAAATTCCAGGGGCAGGTGGTTCTATTCAGCTGGCCGGCCGGCGCGGCGCCGGGCATGTTCGGCAATACCTTCATCAGCCGCACCTACGCCCAGAACAAGGCCAACGCCGAGGGCTCCGTGGGCACGGCCACGGATTTCTTTAAACTGCTGGCCGGGCTGGATAAAACTTCCTATGTGATGGTCCATTCGATGGGGCACCAGTTAGCCATCCCGGCGCTGGCGGCCGCGTCGTCCGAAACCGGCAAGCGGTTCATAGGCGAACTGGTCCTGAACGCGCCCGACATGCCGATAAGGGACTTCGCGTCGGCCGTGCCGGCGCTTAAGAACGCGGCGAGGCGGATCACGGTGTACTGCTCTTATAACGACAATGCCATAGCCGCTTCGGAAATGTACAACAAGGGCCGCCGCATGGGCGGCTGTGAGCTGGTGGACGGCGTGGACATGGTCAACGTGGGCGAGATAGACGCGCCGGCGCTGGGCATAGGCGGCCTGGGGCACGGCTATTACGCCTCGCGGCCGATACTTACCGACGTTTTTCAGCTGCTGCTCGGCCTGGACGCCGGCAGCCGGCAGTTCATCCGCAAAAGTGAAACGAACAGCACCGAAAACTACTACCTGCGCCCCTAAGAGCGGTCATTTTAAATATTTCTCGAAGAACCTCAGCGTGTGGCCGATCGACAGGACCTGGTTGGCCCTTTTCGCAGAGCCGTGGCCCTCGTCGGGGTAAATGATCAGCTCGGCGCCCAGCCCCTTGGCTTTCGTCGCTTCGTACATCTGCACCGCCTCTCCTACCGGCACGCGCGGGTCATTGGCACCCTGTATTATCAGCAGCGGCCCCTTGATGCCGCCCACATATGTTATCGGAGAGAGTTTAAGAAGGGTGTCCTTGTCTTTTTCCGGGTCGCCGTACTCGTTCGCCCGCAGGATCCTGCGGTAGGGCGCCGTGTTCAGCATGAAGGAGAGCAGGTTGCTCATCCCCACCTCGGCGACGCCGGCGTCGTAGGCCCCGGCGAACCTGGTCATGGCCATAAGCGTGGAGTAGCCGCCGTAGCTGCCGCCGGCTACGCCTATTTTAGGCGCGACGCCGTTCTTAGCCCAGTCTTTCTTTATATACAGGGCGCAATCTTCTATATCCGTTATCACGTCGAGCCTCTTGGCCTTGTTGTCGGAGTCCAGCCACTTGCGGCCGAAGCCGTCGCTGCCGCGCACGTTGGGCGTCACCACGGTGAAGCCCGCATCTATGAAGATCTGCGAATAGGCGCTGAAGCCGGGCGAGCTCATGCCTTCGGGGCCGCCGTGGAAACTGACTATGACCGGGCAGGGTTCTGCGGCGCAGGCTTTCGGGCGGCGCACGAACATCGGGATCCGCGCACCGTCGCGCGCGGGGTAATATTCAAGCGAGGCTTTTGAAAAACCGCCGGTGTCTATTTCCGGCGAGCTCGGGGCCAGCCATTTCACAAGCTCCTTCTTTTCCCAGTCCCAGACGTAGCTGGCGCGCGGTTCATAGGCCTTGTCTATGCCTATGGTCATGTAGCGCCCGTCACGGGTGATGTCGCCGGTATAAATATTCTCGGCCTCGCCGAAATCGGGCATCGGTATTTTCTCGAAGGTAGCCGGGTTGTAAACATCGAAGCGGGCGTATGCTTTGTCCAGCCATTTCACCACAAGGTATTTGCGCGTGTAGTCTATGGAAAAATCCGCTATCTCTTTTTCGGGATGGCTGATCTTCGGAGTCAGCTTCCCGTCTTTGAGCAGGTAGATCTGTCTAAGGTCTGCTTCCTTGTTGCTGCCCACCAGGTATTCGCCTTCGCCGGCCCCGAAGGTGACGGAGTAGTCCTCGCGCTCTCCCTGGCCTATTACGGGCTTCAGCTGCTTAGTCCCGAGGTCAAGCTCGTAGAACTCGAACCACATCGAGCCGAGGCTTTTTCGCAGCAGGAATTTCCCGGGGCGCACGTCGGCCAGGCTCCAGAGGCCGGGGTCGTTGAAGATCATTTCCTTCAGGCCGGAAGCCAGTTCGTAGCGGTAGAGGGTGCGCTGGTCCGGCTTCTGGTCGTTGGCTGAGAAATAGACGAAGCGGGAATCGTCGCTGACCCACTGGTAATAAGTCTGCACGCCTTTTTTGTGCTGTATCTCCCGCAGCTCCCCGCCCCCCGCGGGCTGGCAGTAAAGGCCGGGGTTTTCCTCGCCGTTGCGGTCGCGCGAAAGCAGGACGAATTTTCCGTCGGGGGTGTAGTCCAGCAGGCTGGCGGGGTCTTCGCCGCCGGTCATCTGGCGCGGGAAGCGCATGGGGCCGTCCAGCTTCCATATCTGCGATACACCGGTGATGGTCCAGGAGAAATGCAGCGTTTTCCCGTCCGGTGAGACAAGGCCCAGGCCGGGGGATTTAATATCCAGCATGGACTGCACCCGGCGCGAGACGGAGGATTCAAGCGGCTTCGGGGCGAAGCGCTCCAGCGTAGCCTGGTCCAGGCTTTCAAGGCCAAGGCCTTTGTAGGCGGGATCGGTTTTATTGTCCGCGGCGCTGACGGAAGAGGCTATCAGCATCACCAATAGTAAGTTTTTCATGGTATTTTCCTTGAGCAAAGAAGCCCAGGTCCGGTCCGGCTGAAATTGCTTATTTAGGAGAGGGCGCCCAGCAGCAGCAGTTTAAGCAGGGTCTTTCACATCCCCGCCCTCGTAGTAGCCGACAACCCTGCCGATGGTCTGTACAAAGGCAAAACCCTTGCCTGGTTGGTCCAGCCCTATATCCTTTACAATGCCGTCGAGTATTTTGTCCACGTTATCTTTGGTGGCTGCTATGAGTATTATCTGTTTTTCGGCTTCTATAAAGACGCCGAAAACGCTCAATTTCTGCCGCACGCCGGTGCCGCGGCCGAAATAGCTGGTTACTCCCGGCGCGCCAGATTTAAGCGCGGCGTCTATGGCCCGCTGTCCGTCCTTGCGCTGCACAACCACTGTTATCAGTTCCATGCTTCCGTTCATTAACCCTCCTGAGCCAGTTAAAGTCCTATGCAAAAGGCCGCAAAAAATATTATTTTCGCTATTAAATAAGTATATCAAAAAGACGCTGTATCCTCCCCCTCCCTCCGCCCCCGGCCCGGACCGGGTTGCCTGCGTTTTTATGGCGCCGCGGGCAGCTGGCCCGTGGTGACGTTTACAAGCCCCGGCGCCGCCAGCCCGGGCAGTTCCCGGAGCATGGCTTTTTCAACGGGGCAGACTTTTTTCAGCGCGCGGCTTATCGCGGGGTTTTTGCGCAGGACCGGCTTTATGTCCGCCAGGGCCCCGGCCGCTAAAGCCCGCTGCCTGCAGTCCTTTGTTTTAAACGCCTTCCACAGTTCCGGCACTGCCCCGGCGGCAGCCGGCCCGACGGCGCCCAGCGCGCCGGCCGCGCCGGCCCGCACTTCCGGGTCCTGGTTTTTAAGGGCCGAGGTCAAAGCCGCCAGGGCTTTTTTGTTCGAGGCCGCCAGGCGGCCCAGCGGTGAAATAACAAGGCTGCGGGTTTCCGGGTCCTTGTCGCTTAGCGCCGCGGCCAGCGCATCAGCGGTATTTTTTGGCAGGGCGCGGGGCAGTGATTTAGCGTAATTCCCCAAAGCCCGCGCGGCGGCCCGCCTCACCCGGGCCTCGCCGTCGCTTAAGGCGGAAACCAGCGGCAGGGCGGCCTCGCGCGGCGGCGGGGACATGTCGGCCAGGGCCAGGGCGGCGGCTTCGCGCGCCGCCGGCTCCGGGGCTTTTAAGGCGGCCGCCAGCCAGCTGCCGGCCTGGCGGCCTGTTTTTAAAAGCGCGGTCCTGGCCCAGCCCGCGGCCGCGTCCTTTCCCGCGGCAGCCTTCGCCAGGGCAGGGGTGAAATTCTCCGGCAAAGACACGAAAGCCTTGGGCGGGTAGGCGGCAAGGGCCATGGCGGCGTGCTCGCGCACTTTCTCGTCAGCGTCCTCAAGGGCGGCTATAAGTGCTTCGGCCGCCTCCGCGGGCGGCGGGTTCATCCCCGCCAGCACCCTGGACGCACCGGAGCGGGAGGAGGGGCTGGCGGATCTGAGTGCCTCGGCCAGCCAAAGCCCGGCCGGGCTTCCGATCGCGGCCAGCGCTAAAGAGGCCTGCGTCTTAACCTCCGCGTCCTTGCCGGCCGCCGCGCGCGCCAGGGTCGGCACGGCCTTTTCAGCCGCCGGGCCCATTTGCCCCAGGACCGCGGCTGATTCCAGGGCCAGCTCTTTATTTCCCTTTTCAAAATTCTTCGCCAGCGCCGCCGCGGCCGGGGCGCCCAGTACGGCCAGCACGCTTCCTATCTTTGAGCGCAGGGCGGGGTCCTTGGTGTCGAGGGCAGCGGCAAGGGCGGGCGCGGCGGCTTCCAGGTTTTTAAGCGCGCGCTCGGCTGAAGCGGCTATATTCAGGTCTCCGTCGTTCAGGGCGGCGATCAGTTCCGGGGCGGCGCCCGCGGCGGCGGGGCCCAGGTCCTCGAGCGCGGCGGCGGCGTAGGCCCTTTTTCCGGATTTCTTGCCCGCCAGTATCTTTTTCAGGCGGGCTACTATCTTCTTTTTGGAACTGTCCCCGGATCTTGCGGCCGCCTCAATAGCCTCTGCCCTAACCAGCGGGTCGTCCGCCAGCAGGCGTTTTGTGGCGGATGAACAGCCGGCCAGCAGCAGCGCCGCTGCGCAGGTTGTGAAAATTATTAGGCGCTTCATGGTCGCTAAAAGAATACAACTTTTTTGCCCGGAGGTGTACCAGTAAAAGCTTCAGCGCCCGCCGGCGCCGCGGCGGGACAAAAACAACACGCCCGGGGGAGGCCCCGGGCGCGTGTTTTCTTAAGCCCGATCTGTTAAGCGCTCAGTCGAAGCTGATCTCCCTTGAAGGGGTTATCTCTATCGACTGTATCTCGCTTGAATCCATCTGGATCACTTCGACCTCTTCCAAGCCGGCTCCCTTGGTCACTTTCTCACCGGGGAGCCTCGGAATAGAGGCTGAGAGGGCCGAGATCTTGGTCACGTCCTCGCCGCGGCCGCCGGTCTGTTCGTAGGTGGCCATCGTGGTGCAGCCCGCAGGGCTGTCCACGAAATCCTCGTCGCCGCGCACCAGGATGCCTTCTATTTTTAAGGTATTGGTGTTGAACACCGGTGAGCCGGAGTTTCCACCGAAGGTGTCGAGGTCCGCCACGAAGTAGCCTACCTTGGAGAAGTCGCGCACTTTCGCGCCGCCGGATATCTTAAGGGGCAGGCCTACGGGGTGGCCGATAACTAATATGCTGTCGTCTTTTTTGAGGTTGGCTCCCCTATTGACGGGCAGGGGTTTGTGGCCGCTTACTTTGCGATCAAGCTGTATCAGGGCGTAGTCGGGGCCGAGTGACTGTCCTGTCGGGTTGGCCGAACCGGGTTCGCCGCCGAGGAAGCGCTTTATTATCTTTGCGCAGCCGTACACTTCGGAGGCGGGCAGCGTGGTCACGGCCGCTTCCCCGTCCTTCCTTATGTTGTAGCCGAACACCATCTTGGCGTCGGCGCAGCTTGCGGCGTCCTTTATGCAGTGCCCGGCGGTCATCACCAGGTCCGGGCCCACCAGGGAGCCGGAGCAGAAAGCGCCGATGGGCTGCTCGCGGAACTTTTCTCCGGGGCAGAGGTTGAGGCGGTCGCCGAAGTTAACGGTCTTCAGTTTCGCTTTGCCTTCAGCGATCTCGACGGAGGCGGATTTCCATAAAGAAACCACGGAGTCGGAAAGGGTCTTCACTATCTGGCCAGCTTGAAAGTATTCCAGGCGGTTGTCTTTTCCGTATATGCTTTTGCCTTCTTCCGCGAAGGAGAGTAAAGGCAGGGCCAGAAGGACTGCCGCGGCGCTCAGGGTTGTTTTTACAAGGTTTTTCATAACTCCTCCAGTGTCTGCAGCATTAACTTCCGCTATGTTATACCGCACGGGTTGACTAATGTCAATAGCCAGTAGACCCAGGTTTTCAGGCTCAAAGGACCTGCTTGTAAATAGGCCTTTTGGGCCAGGGCTGTCCCAGGAAAAAAGAGAATCCTTCGTTAATGGTAAGATGTTTTTGCTTAGAAAACAGTCTTTCTCGAAGGAATGTTCTACAAACTTCTGGCCAGATGCCGCGACCTTGCCCCGAAACACAAGTTTAAATTCCCCAACCCGCTTTACAGCATAGACGCCACCACTGTCAGTCTTTGTCTTTCGGTTTTCCCATGGTCAACCATGGAGTGCACAAGGTAATATAGCGTAAAAACCGACGGCTTCATAGAGGGCGGAGAAGGAAAGAGCGAGGCGGAGCTCCCGCGCAAAGCCGTTTAATTCAAAAGAAGGACCCGCACTTTTTCGCCTTTTTTTATTACCCGGGGCCCGGAAGGCTTTAGTTCGATAAAGCAATTGGTTTTCAGGAAAGGGGATAGCATATGCGAGCCCTGCCCGCGGAGCGGCTCGACTTTCCCGTCCTTAAAATACCCTCTCAGGAAAAGCGTGCGGCTGCCGCCGGCTTTGAGCCTGCCCGTCAGAAGCGCCGGCCGCGCCCGCAGGAAGATCTCGCCCCGCCCCATATACCTGTTTATCGCGGGAAGCGCGTACAGGTAGAAGCAGGTTATCGCGGCGGCCGGATTGCCGGGAAGACCCAGGAACAAGGTCCCGTTCTTTACCCCGGCGTACATCGGCTTGCCGGGTTTCTGCGCGACTTTCCAGAAGAGACTCCTGACGCCGGATTCCTCCAGTTCCTGCTTTACATAATCATGCCCGCCGACAGAAACGCCGCCGGTCAGGATCACTATTTCCGGAAGCTTTTTTAATTTCCCCAGGAACTCCGTCAAGCGGCCCGGCCTGTCTTCCAGATTTTCCGCGAAGGCCGGCTCTACGCCCGCGGGCCTGAGAAGAGCCGTAAGACCGCACAGATTTGAATTCCTGATTTTGTTCTTCGCCAGGCGCCTGACAGCTATAGCTTCCACTTCACTGCCTGTAGTCAGTATACCTACCGCGGGCGGAAGGAAAACTTTAAGCCGGGAGATACCCAGCGCGCAGAAAATGCCGACCGATTGAGGGGTAAGAAGGGTCCCTTTCCCGGCGATAAGGGCGCCTTTCCGGACGTCGTCCCCCGCCGGGCGGATGTTGTCCCCTTTTCCGGCCTTTGTGCGGACCCGGATAAAGCCGGTCTCCTCCAGGACGTCCTCCACCGGCATGACCGCCCCGGCATTACTTGGGACGATGGCGCCGGTGGTAATATAGGCGCATTCGCCGGCGCTCAAGGCCGGAGCAAGAGCGCCGCCCGCGAAGATCTCCCGCGATCTTTTCAACTTGGGGGAACCGAGGTCCTCCGACCTCACCGCGTAGCCGTCCATGGCCGATTGGTCGAACCGCGGCAAGTCCTCCGGCGAAAGGATATCATCGGCCAGGATCCGGCCCACGGAATCAAGAAGCCCCGCGCGCCCGGCCTGGCCCTTTTTCACGTTAGCCAATACAAGGCGCTGCGCTTTTTTTACGCTTAGCATGCTTTCCGGCCTTTCCCCGCCTGAGCCTTGCTCTTCGCGGCGCGCCTTTCCTGCCAGGCGCCGCCGCCGTACATCATTGGGAAAGCGTGGAAGACTCCCGGCAGGATAGCGCTTAAAGATTCCTTAACGCCCCTCGTACTGCCAGGCAGGGCTACCACGAGCATTTTATCGATGAGGCCGCTGACGGACCGGGAAAACATTGAATAAGGCGTTCTCTGCTGCCCGTAGGCGCGCATGGCCTCGGCGATGCCCGGGGCTTCCGTAGTTATAACTTCCCTGAGCGCCTCTACGGTGACGTCGGTGGCGCCGAGGCCGGTGCCGCCCACGGTGAAGACGGCGTCTATCCCCGCTTTTTTCCAGCCGAGCAGGCGGGCCTTGATGAGCGCCGCGTCGTCGGCGACCACCGCGTAACCGGCTATCTCCACCTGGGAACCGGCCAGCATTTCTTTGACTATCGCCCCGGCCTTGTCCTCCCTCTTCCCCGCCGCAGCCGCATTGGAAACGGCCAGCACGCAGACTTTTAACGGGGCGGAAAATTTTTCCCTGAAGTCGGACTTGCCGCCCCTCTTCTCGATAAGTTTTATTTCCTCTATTACCGCGCCGGCGTCCAGGGACTTCACCATGTCGTAGATGGTGAGGGCCGCCACCGCTCCGGCCGTGAGAGCCTCCATCTCTATCCCTGTTTTCCAGATCGTGGAGGCGGAGGAAGTTATTTCGATCTTATCCTCCAGGAGCTTGAACTCTATTTTTATCTCGTCGATGGGCAGCGGGTGGCAATACGGGATGAGCTCGGAGGTTTTTTTCGCGGCCATGGTCCCGGCCACCCTCGCGGTCTCGAGAACGTTCCCCTTCTCTATGCGGTTCTCAGCTATCCGCCGGATGAACTCTGGCGCCATTCTTACGGACGCCGCTGCCGTGGCCGTGCGCAGGGTAGAATACTTACCGGAAATATTTATCATGCCAGCCTCCTATGAACCTCGTCTAATTCTTCAAGCGCTTCAGGTCGGTCGGGAGAGGAGCTTCGGACTTTAACGCTCGAAAGACCTTAAATACCGCAGGTCGCCCGGGGTGTTTATGTTCCGGAAATATATCTCCGGGTCCCCGAACGTCTTCAGTTCCCGCATGGAAACTTTCCTCACCTTGAGCCGGCTGAAGAGCCGGACCAGCTTCAGCCGGTTGCGGGCCAGGGCTTCCCGTATCTCGCCGAGGCAATCCCTGGAATAAACGGCGCAAAGCGGCTGGTATTCGCCCCTGTAGAACGGCACCACGGCCTGGTAGCCGTTCTTAACGCTCCCTGCCATATAGGCCGCTAGGTCCTGGCTTACGAAAGGCATATCGCAGGCCACGGTGAAATTGTATTTCGAATCCGACCGCTCCAGCGCCGCGGCCAGCCCGCCGATAGGGCCAAGGCCGGGAACGCCGTCGGCCACTTTCTCTACCCTGCTCGGGAGCCGGTATTTCTCCGGGGAATTCGTGGCAAGGATTATTTTCCTGAACCGCCCGCCCAGGGCTTCCAGCTGCCGTTCCACCAAAGTTTTGCCGCCGGCTTTGAGAAAGGCCTTATCGAAGCCCATGCGGCTGGATTTCCCGCCGCACAGGACGATGGCGTTAACGGAGCCGCATGGCCGCCGCGCGGGGTTCAGCATTTTATCTCCGCGTCCTTCCGGTAATAGTAAAAATACGTCAGGGC
>JAUSCK010000116.1 GCA_030651035.1 Elusimicrobiota bacterium | reverse complement strand
CCAGTGCTGCCGGCGCATTCGCGGCGCAAGGCTGGACTGGCGGCCGCGCATGGCCGTTACCTGGTTGTTTAAGGATGCCGGCCTGGTCTGCGCCGTTTGCGCAGATCTGGCCGGCCTCATTATCGTGAAGAGCGGCCGCGGCAGTAGTGCTGCATTTGCTGAAGGCAAAGGCAGCGCTACTGTCCGCAAGGCCGTTTCATCGTATGTGAAGCCGAGCACGTCGACGAAGACCTGGGCGTATTGTGATGACTTTAAAGTCGCTTCGCTATAAGGCGCGGCCATGCGGCCCCACGAACCGGGCCGCAGTAGCGGCCGGGCGCCGCGACCGCAGGGCGCGGCGGTGGGGCGAACGGCCGGCAAGGTAGACGGCGCCGGGCGCCGGCTACGCTGCCGGCCGCGCATGGCCGTTTACCTGGTCGTTTAAGGCAGCCCGCCTGGCCAGCGCCGGTTGCGCAGGTCTGGCCGGCCTCCATATCGAGAATAGCGGACCGCGGCAGCAGTGCCGGCTTTGCCGCCAGGCAAATGCGGAGCTGCGGCCGCAAGGGCCGTTTCCTTCGCTTCGATGGGAGGGAAAAAGGCGGGGCCGCGAATATCCTTGGGGGGTACTGCTTGGGGTTTGGGTTAGGGAGGAGTAGACGCGGCCCCGTTAAGAATATACTACCAGACTTGCGGGGTGCGCGCCAACTCAACCGATTAAAGCTTCAGGGGCTCGTCGTAAAACGCGGGGTAGAATGACACGGGCACGTCGTGGAAACGCTGTCCTGGCGCATTCTTGCGCGAATTTAAAAGGCCATTTCGCCAGAAATGGCGATAAACGCGCTTAAAGGGCTTTTAGGGGGGAAGGGTCGTTTTGGCCGGGAAAGCGCCTCCAGGAGCCGCCGGCGCGGTTTGTATGGGGGCGTAGACCTGGGGAGCTCAGCGCCGTTTGGCTTTCAATAAGCCCTTGGCCGGGTTGAAGTCCACGTCCAGCCGGGGCGGTATCCAAATGAGCTGCCCTGTCTTGGGGTGCCGGACATGGCGTCCTGGGCGTGTCTTCTTAGCGAAGGAACCGAAGTCTTTAAAGTAAACCCACTCGCCTTTCTGCAGGCTGGCCGTCATCTTGGCCAGCATCGAGTCCAGGATCGCGGCCGCGTCCACCTGGGAAAGGAAGAACTCTTTGGCTATCGCCTTGGCGAGCTGGCTTTGTGTCATTTGCGCTTACGCTTTGGGTTCTCGTGGGCGGCTATTCAGCCGAGGATCGTTTCCATTGTTAAATCTCACTCATTGCTGATTGCTGCCCGGCCGCAGCATCTTTGGGACGTGTTAGCGCAAACCGGACGAATGAGAATATCCGATTAAGCGCCCACCCCGCGGCCACCACAGTAGTAGCAAAGAGAAGCCAGTTAGCCTTCGGATACAACTCGAATGTTTTACCGAAGGCGGAAAGGGATAGAGAAACAGCAATCAATATGAGCAGCTTGCAGAACAGAGAAATGAAGCGTGAAGTAATTTCCTCGCGATGCTTTCTCTGTTCGCGTATTGTTAGAAGTGCCTTCTCACCATCACGAATAACCTTGGCTAGATCATCGTGCTTTTTATATTCATATCCCTTGTTCGTCTCTTTTAGCGTGGGAAGGATCTCCGACTCAGCCTGGTCTAGCTGAGTGGTCAGGTTATAGATCTTAAAATTGCGGTCTTCGGTATGAGGCTGGAGTACTTGAATTAAGTCGGTGCGACTCCACTCGATAGATTTCTGAATCCATTCAAGGGCATAGACAACAAATACGGCGAGGATTCCCGCGAGGGCTGCGAAGGATTGCGCGGTGGTGCTAAACAGATAGTAGAAGCCGTTAGATTCGATTTCCATTTTTTAAGTAGGTCCAGCTTACGCGCCAACCCACCGCTCCGGCCGCAGCAGAATCGCCCGGGCAGGTTTACTCTTGGTCAATTGCTCTTGCGCTTCGGATTCTCCTGGGCGCTTATCCATTCCAGTATATTCTTGGAGATCTTCCCGAGGTCGGTGGGGTTATGCTTGATAACCGAGGCCGCGGTCTGGTCCCAAGTGAGGTCGGTCTTCTTGAGGTACTTATCGAGCGCGGCGCTCACGTCCACCTTCATGATGGTGTTGCGCTTGGCTGCTTTCGCCAGGCGGACGGCTTCAACAATGACGGCCTCGATGACAACATCGAAGTCGTCTATGAACTTCTTGACGGCCGCGGCCTGGGTGCGCATCTTCTTGGCCTTGGTGATATAGGCTTTAACCGTCGTGGTCTTGATAATTCCTGTTTTAGCGGGCATGGGCGGCCTCCGTCTCGGGGTGGGTAAGTTTAAAGATGATCAGGTCCTTGATAGCCTGGTTGAGGTTCTTCATCTCGTAGATTTTAAGGGCTTCCTCGTTGCCGCCTATCACCGGGACCATGACTTCTTTTAGTTTCTCGGTGATGCGGGCGGTGGCTATGGCCTCGGCTTCGAGGCCGTAGAGTTTCTTCTTGCCGCTCGGCAGATCCTCGACCAGGTACTTCTGGTTCTTGTAATGCCGGGCTTCCACGTCGGCGAGCCACTTCTTGTTTTTGGCTTCCATATCGGCGCCGGCGCGGATAGGATAGCGGGCCAGGAGGATTTCCTCGGGCGTGAGCATGTCCGGGTTTATCAGGTCGTAGACCTTGGTGTTTTTAATCTTGTAGTGGCGGAGGTTGTTTATGAAGGCGTCCCGGATGATCCAGCCGGAGGGATCGTAGTCGACGATGCTGTAAAGGTAGAAGGACCGCTTGAGGTTGAACTTCGCGCCGGCGGCCTCGGGCATGGCGAAGACCTTCGGGCGGTCGACCAGCTCGGGCCCGGACTTGGCTTTCTTCAGGTCGTCCACGAAGTACTCGATATTCATGACC
>JAUSCK010000109.1 GCA_030651035.1 Elusimicrobiota bacterium | reverse complement strand
CTTGGGGGAGAACCAGCGGGACTGCCAGTCCTGGATGTAGCCGAGCCTTAAACCGCGGGGGTGAATTTTCTGACCCATATTATTTCTGCTCCTTGGTGTCCGATACCGTGACGTTGATGTGGCACATCTTGCGCTTGAACGGCATCGCGCGGCCCTGAGGGCCCGGCTGCACGCGCCGCAGCATTTTCATCGGGCCCTGGTCGGAACTGGCTTCCTTGACCCAGATGGCCTTCAGGTCGACCTTGCGGCCTAGCTTAACCGCCAGGTTGGCGCCCGCGGACCTGATAGCCTTATCCACGATATCGGTGGCGATCCTTGGCAGGCTAGCCAGTATGTACTGGGCCTCCCAGAGTGATTTGCCCCTTACCGCGTCGAGCAGTTGGGCCACCTTGCGGCGGCCGAAGCGCTGGTATCTGAGCTGACATTTAGCTTCCATAAATTTCTCCGTTTCAGTTCTTGCCGGGATTAGGGACTAAGGATTAAGGATTAAGCTTAATCCTTACCGCTTAATCCTTACTACTTAAGTAAGCGCCGTTGCGTCCTTGGTATGCGACTGGCCGTGGCCCTTGAACAGCCTGGGGAACGAGAACTCGCCCAGCTTGTGGCCGACCATGCGCTCCGTCACGTACACCGGCAGGAACTTGCGGCCGTTGTGCACCATAAGCGTCTGCCCGACGAATTCGGGGGTTATCGTGCAGGCGCGCGCCCAGGTCTTTATCTGGCGCTTGTCTCCGGACTGCACGGCAGCCTGTACCTTGGCCAGAAGTTTCTGGTCTACGAAAGGGCCTTTTTTAGAAGATCTGCTCATTATATTCCTCCGTTAAGCGTTCGTCGACTTGCGCCTGTCAGCCACTATCATCCAGCCCCATATCTTTGATTTGGTCCTGGTCTTGTAGCCCTTTGAGGGCTGGTTCCACGGGGAGCGGGGCACGTTGTTGCCCTTGGAACGGCCGCGGCCGCCGCCGAGCGGGTGGTCGCAGGCGTTCATGGCTCCGCCGCGCACGGTGGGCTTCACGCCGATGTGGCGCTGGCGGCCCGCCTTGCCGAGGGTGATGGTATTGTGTTCGATATTGCCGACCTGGCCGATAGTGGCGAGGCAGGCCTTCAGGACCTTGCGGATCTCGCCGGACGGCATCTTGACGAGGGCATAATCGCCCTCCTTGGCCATCAGCTGCGCCTGGGTGCCGGCCGCGCGCACGAACTGCGCGCCCTTTCCGGGGATCATCTCGATGGCGTGTATGAACGTGCCGTCGGGGATATTGGTCATCGGCAGCGCGTTCCCGAGGCGTATCTCAGCCTTGGGGCCGCTCATCACCGACGCGCCCACGCCGAGCCCGAGCGGGGCCGGGATGTAGCGCTTGTCTCCGTCCGCGTAAAACAGCAGGGCTATGCGGGCGTTCCTGTTAGGATCGTATTCGATGGCGGCGACGCGCGCGGGCACGCCGTACTTCTCGCGCTTGAAATCGATGTCGCGGTAGCGCCGGCGATGGCCGCCGCCGTGGTGGCGGACCATGATCATGCCGGTGTTATTGCGGCCGCCGTGCTTGCGCATGCCGGTAGCCAGTTTCTTCTCGGGCTCGGTCTTGGTGATCTCCGAGAAATCGGCTATCTGCATCGTGCGCCGGGAGGGGGTGTAAGGTCTGTATGATTTAATTGGCATATCTCTTTCCTAATCCTTCGCCTTATTTCGGCAGATCGGTCATGTCTATTTTCTGCCCGGCCTTTACCGTCACTATCGCTTTTTTCCAGTCCGAGCGGTAGCCCTCGTGGCGGCCCACCTTGTGGAGCTTGCCGGGGTAGTTGGCGGTGCGCACCGCTGTGACTTTAACCTTGAAGAGGGTCTCTACGGCCTTCTTGATCTCGCTCTTGTTGGACTTGGGGTTGACCCGGAAGGTGTAGCGGTTCTGCGTGTCTTTCAGGATCATGCTTTTTTCGCTGAGTATCGGGGAAACGAGCACATCGATATAGTTCATTTTGCCTCCTTGGCCGCCTGATGAGCATTGCTCTTGTGCGGCATGGACATAGTCGTAACGCTGTCGGTGAGGAGCTTGAGCGCGGCCGTGGTGAAGACAAGCCTTTCGCTGCGCATGGCTTCATAGGCGTTCAGGTTATTGGCCAGGCACCAGCCGAATTCGGCCCTGTTCCTGGACGCTATCTTGAAATTCTTATCCATCTTGTCGGTGACGAACAGCACGCTCTTGGCGTTAAGACCTTTGTGCAGGGCGTTGAGGGAGCTGGTCTTGGGGGCCTCGAGAGCGAGGTTCTCCATCACCAGCACGGCGCCGTCGGCGGCGCGGGCGGAGAGGGCCTCTATCAGGGCCTGGCGCAGTTTCTGTATAGGCAGGTACTGGCGGAAAGAGCGGGGCTTGGGGCCGAAAACCACGCCTCCCTTGCGCCAGATCGGGGAGCGGGTCGAGCCGGCGCGGGCGCGGCCGGTACCCTTCTGCTTCCAGGGCTTTTTGCCGCCGCCGGAAATTTCGGAGCGGGTCTTGGTACAGGCGGTGCCGCGGTGCTTGTTGGCCAGGTAATACTTCATCACTTCGTGCAGGAAGTAGGGATCGGGCTTAACGGAGAAGATCACTTCCGGCAGGTCGAACTTGCCTATTTCCACACCTTTCAGGTCTAAAAGTTTCGTTTCCATAGTTTTTCCTTAAGTTTGCCCCCCGTTACTTCTTGGGTGCCGCCGCCGCCGGCTTCTTGGCCGCACCTTTTATAGCATCCTTCTTGGATTTCGCCTTAAGGTTTTCCCTGGCAGCAACGGTAACCTTCTTGTTGGTCAGGGTTATGTAGACCATGCTGCCATTGGCGCCGGGAATGCCGCTGTTCACGAGTATCATGTTCTCTTCGGGTATGATCTTCACTATTTTAACCTTCTGTACGGAAACCGTGTCCACGCCCATGTGTCCGGCCATGCGCTGCCCGGGGAGCACGCGCCCCAGCGAGCGGCGGGAACCCAGCGAGCCGGGCGCCCTTTCCCTGTCGGAGGCGCCGTGGGAGGCGGGTCCGCCGTGGAAGCCGTGGCGCTTCATGCCGCCGGCAAAACCTTTACCCTTGCTTATGCCCTGCAGGTCCACGTATTCGCCCTCGGCGAAGCGCTCCACGCTGGCGGTCTGGCCGGGCGCGGCGCCGGCCAGGTCGGCCACGCGGAATTCCTTAAGGTGCTTTATGGGTTTAATGTCGAGCTTCTTGGCCAGGCCTTTCTCGGCGCTGTTGGCGCGGTGCTCGACCTTGTGCCCGAAACCCAGGCAGACGGCCTGGTAGCCGTCTTTTTCCTTGGTGCGGGTGTAGGCCACGCGGCACGGGCCGGTTTTCACGACGGTGACGGCGTGAAGGGAGCCCGCGGCGTCGAAGAGCTGGGTCATGCCCACCTTCTGGCCGATGAGAAATTTATGGGACACGGGCAGAACCGCAACTGCGGGCTTTGCCTCGGGTGAAGTGTTTTCTTTGTTTTCTTCTGTCATATCAATCCGCTCCTTGCGTTAGCCGCTACGACGGAAAAAGCCCGGTTTGGCCGTCTGCTGGCCAGTGGCCCTGATACGGCACTGGCATAGCCTTGTCGCCGGGGGTTTCCGCGGTCGTAAATAACAAACGAACAAACCGCGCCGGAACTTTTCAGCTCCGGTTATTAAAAACCGATATTTTAAGTTTCTATGATTAAGCCCGCAGGTGGAGGGAATTAAGGCCGCTCCATCTATAGGGCCACCGCCCGTATTCCGTAGAACGCGACGGTGTAATAAAAACTGCGTTTTCAAAGAAACCGCGGCGTTGCCGCAGTTAACTACAGGATTATTATAACAAAAGGTCCCGGAGGTGTCAAAGGTTTTGTTTTCGGATAGGCGCCGCGAAAACCAGCACATGCCCGTCAAGGTCCAGGCTGTAGGCCGCCCTGTCCCCCCAGTCCCTGGGCCCGAGGGGGCTCAGCTCCCTGGCTCCGGCAGCTAATGCGCGGGCGTGGTAAACGGCAGGGTCGGGCACGGTCAAATACACCTCGGCCCGGGGGATGCCCCTTCCGTTTTCCGGGTCGGGCATATCCGGCAGCAGCCGCTTTATGCCTTTTTCAGGCATAAGCCCCAGCACGCAGCCGGGACCGAGGTCAAACTCGGTCATCCCCGGCACGTCCAGCCGCGGCGCCATTCCCAGGGCTATCGAGTAAAACTCCCGGCTCCTGGCCTGGTCACCCACATACAGAATGAAATTGATATTCATATTGATTTGATGTCTATATTATATTAAATTAATATTCTTTTGGATACGCTGTTTATTGCTCCCAAAACCGCAGCCCCCCATCAAGCAAGAACCGCCGGGGAAGCCCGGCGGTTCCTGTGGAACGCGCGTTCTTAAAGGTCTATCCGCATCCCGTCCCGGGCCGCAAAGCACTCCGTCTTCGCCCCGTCCTGCGCGAGAAGGCTCTGGCAGTATTTCACATTAGCATCCATGATATCATCAGTATGCTCGGGATCGTGGTGAAAAAGAGCCAGGCGCTTTGCGCCGGCCTCCTCCGCGAACCGCACCACATCGTCATAAGTGCTGTGCCCCCACCCTTTCCGGGAAGAATACTCTTTTTCGCTGTACTGCGCCTCCCTTATAAGGAGGTCGCTCCCGCGCGCGAAGTCGACGACCGCCGCGTCCTGACGGCGCGACATATCGCTGTCGCCGCCCAGTCTGCCGAAATCCTCGTGGTCGCTCAGGTAAGTGATCACCTTCCCCTGCGTCTCGATACGGAAACCTATGCAGACCCCGGGATGGTTCAGGTGGTGGAAGGAGACTTTCGCGACGCCCAGGTCCACGGCGCCTTCCAGCTCCACGAACTTCAGCTTGCAGGCCAGGCTTGAAAGCGGGACGGGGAAATAGTCCATAGCCATCGAGTCGCCGAAAATGCTCCGCAGGCTGCTGTGCGCCCCGCGCACGCTATATAGGGTGAAGGTATTTCGCGGATTATAAAGGGGAGTGAAGAACGGAAACCCCTGTATATGGTCCCAATGGGTGTGCCCCACGAATATATGGCCCTTTACCGGCCGGTCGGAGAACTCCCTGTTGAGCGCGCCGCCAAGCTCGCGCAGGCCCGTTCCGCAATCTATTATCAGGGGGACGTCCCCTATCCGCACCTCGGCGCAGGAAGTGTTGCCGCCGTACCGCACGGTATTGATCCCTCCCGTGGGACAGGAGCCGCGCGTTCCCCAAAAATGCACATACACCGGCAGCGGGCCTTCCGGCTTAGGCAGGGCGGCAAGAAAGGAGGAGCGCCTGGTCAGGTCTGGACTATCTGGCGCGGAGCGGGGCTTGGGCGCGTCGGCGCTAAGCAGCTGCCGGGCCTTATCCCGCAGGTCCTGGACGGCGAACGGCTTGAGTATATACTCGTCCGCCCCGTCCTGTATGGCCTGCGCCTTGTCGGTGGCGAAAGGCTTTGAAGACGCCATAAGGATCTTCACGCCGGCTATCCCGTCCGGGCCCTTGAGGCGCTTGCACAGCTCATAGCCGTGCATGCGCGGCATCATCATGTCCGTGATGACCAGTTCCGGGCGCCAGGACAGGGCCTTTTCCCACCCGTCCAACCCGTCCTCGGCCTCCTTGACTTCATATTCCCCGGAAAGAATATCTACGGCAAGGCCCCTTATCTCCACGTCATCATCCACAACAAGCACGCGCCGCTTAATTTCAGCCATTAGAGGATTCTACAGAAATGGGCAGGTCACTTCAAGTCTTAATTTCGCCGTTGATCCAGGAGGCTGAAAGGCCCCGGCCTCCCGTCGGTCAGTTGAAAGCCGTGAGGCCCCCATGAAATGCGCGCGCGCACTTTCCGGCCGCGATCGGGCGCCTGGACCTGTTTACCGCTTGCTAGCGCGGCGGGTGAAGGATATTCTGGAAGGCCGGAACCCCGACTTGAGGAACCAGTTCTGCGACTTGAGATTCGCCGCGTGAACGCTGGCGCCGATATACTTGCGGCTGTTCCCGCGCAGCCAGCCGCGCAGCAGCGCATGGATAACCCGCCGCTCCGTCTTCGGCAGGCCGGGGTCGGCCCAGATCCAGGTAACCCAGTGCAAAGGCTTATGACCGCTGTCCCTTGTAACTTTATACAGGGTCAGCATGGAAACGATCTTCCCGTTTTTGCGGACGCTGATGCCTTTTGCCTTCGGCAAACCGTTCTTATAATATTCTTTTGACTCGGCCTCAAAGGCCGGGGTCAGATAATTCCTGTACGGCCTGGAAAAAGACTTATGCTCGGTAGCCAGCGCCCACTTCCTGTGCTCCGCCGGATCTTTGAAAGGCTCCAGCGTAAGCCCGAAGGAGTTCCCGCCCGCCTTCCCCTGCGGGATCAGCCTTCTGTCGGCCATATAGGTAAGGCAGCAGACATATTTCTTCCGGGAAACCATGTCCTTGACCGGCTTGCCGCTCCCCGCTTCTTTCTCCGGGAAACTGAAGACAAGGGTCGCTTTAGCGGCCGGCCAATCCACGCCGTCAATAAACTTATCGCTCAGCAGCGCCGCCGAAGGCAGCGAATAAAGAACCTGGTCCTTCAGAGTTTTGATCAGCCTTATCTTTTCCCCCATAGCCTTCTGACCACCGGAAAGCGGCCTGTCCCCTTTTTTTAACCTGGGCGCCGGGCTTCTCACTTAAAGCCGCCCTTGTGCCGTTTTTTTTCGCTGATCTCTTTTTTCAGCTCGTCGACCCGCCACCGGGTTTTCATCGACGGGTCCAGTTTAAATGCTTCGCGCGCCGCCTCCAGCGCCCTGTCATTCTCGCCCATTTTCTCGTAAATTTCGCTCAATTTTTCTAAGCAGAAAGCGTTGAGCGGGTCCTGGCTCAGCATCTGTTCCAGAGCCGCGGCCTCGGCGTGCAGGGGGTGCTTTTTCGCGGCCTTTGGCCGGCGGCGGCGGCGGAGTCTTTTTTTCAGCGCCCGGAAGAGCAGGATGCCGGCCAGCAGGGCCAGGTTAAAAACAGCGGTTGTCTTCGGGCGGAGCGGGAAGGCCAGCCTGTTAATAATATAAACCAGGCTGAAGGTGACGGACCCGGCAAGGAAGGCCTGGGAGAAGGGAGCGGTCCGCCGGCGCGAAGCCCGCGCTTTCCTTCCCAGGAGCCACAGCGCCGCTCCGGAGAAAGCCATGGCGGAAAAAACGCTGAATATTAATACGCCAAATGTCATCTCCGGCATGATCCGTCCTCTTTCAGCAGCCCGCAATTTCCTTCCCGCCTGCCCATATTCTACCAAAACAAAAAACTGCGCCCCCCCGGCTCAGAGCAGCGAGGCCAGCAGCGCAAGGATCACGGAAAGCGCCGCCGCCACGGAGACGCAGGGGACATAGAAGGTTTTAATATCCGTCCCGGTGAAGAAGGCGGTCAGCGCGCAGAGCGCGAAAGAAGTGACCAGGCCGGCGGCAATGTTCCCCTTAAGGGTAAGGGGAAGAGAACCCGGCCCCCATTTGGCGATCATCACCTCGCCGCCCGCGGCCGGGAAAATGATCCTGCCGACGAGGATCCCCGCAAGAACGCCAAGAACGCCGCCGCCTATCACGCCCGCGACCGACGCTGCCGCTTTATGTTTTACCAGCCACCCGGCGATACCCCCGGCGGCCATGCCCGAAACTACCGCCGCCGCGACAGCCGCGGCCGCCAGCGCCACCACCTTATCCCCCGGATTCAAGCCTTCCATTATTTGCCTCCCCTTGTAACGGAAATCACTTTTCCGCGCCCCCTAAAAAGAATACCTGGCGCACCTTTTCCCCTACTTTAAAAATTGAACCGTGCCATGCTCATTTATAGGGTCGCTTTTAACGACGTTATCGGACGCGGCTTGCTTTGGCGGCGTTTTCCCTTCCAGGAGTAATTCAAGCCTGTACCCCTCTCCCGGAATTACAGTCTTCTTATTCAGTATCAGCGTTTCTTCACTTTGTATCTGAAGAGGCCTGGCCGCGCCGTTAGACCCGTGCTCAAGCTGGTACAGCAGGCTGAAGCTCCGCCCGTCATCGGCCGGCGAGAGGAGACTATTGAGGATAAAACCGAATTTTTTAGCACCTTCCGTTATTGAGTCCGCCACGTTAGATTGAACCCCGGCCCTGGAAACATGTTTGCACTGCTGCCTGGAGCTTCCGGCCGACACATTCGCTGTAAGGCGGTAATTTGGCAGGCCGCCCGGGTTCCACGCCGTACCGCGGGACTTTTTCGCAGCGGTCTTTACGGAGTCCAGCTCAAGTTTCACGGTCCAGGGGCCGCACTCTACTACCGTCAGCTGGTCTCCCGGTCTTATCGCCGCCTCGCTCAGGACCTGGATGGACCGGCCCTGGCCATTGGGACCGCCGGAGAGCTCCAGCTGGTATTGCAGGCTCAGCAGGCCCTGCCCGTCGCTGTCACGGTTCAGCAGCCCGTTAATGATCAGCCACTTGTCCTTCGCCGGGGCGACATGGTTGAGCTGCGTGCCTTCCGCGAGCCGGACCGTCTGCTTATATGCCGACTGGCCGTTCGAGATGTACACTGCAAGTGAGTGCTGCTCCGCGGCAAAGGCCGGCCGGGCGCCCGGAAGCAGCAGGGCAAAGAATATCAATGTCATTTTTACTCTCAGGGCAGTCAGCATAATAGCACCTCGGTAATTTGGCGGCTCAGGGAAACGCCAGGGCTGTTATCCGGTTTATATTTCCCCGTGATTATTATATGCTTTCACGCTGAGCCTTTACCATTGAGGAAAACGGCTCCCGCGGCCGAACGGCCCACTTCCCGGTAGGCCTGAATACAGAAAAAACAAGGCAATTCGGCCCATGCCTTCCGGGTGAAAAACCGCCATAATATATACAGACAGAACGGAGGAACGATGAACATATTTATAGCCATAGTTACCGCGGTCATAGTTTCAGCAGCGAACGTTTCCGCACAGGATTTCAGCGCTCTTGAAAAAACGGGAGCGGCGGCCTTAGCCGCGATCCCCGCCGCGGCCGCGCCGAAGGTCTCCCCGCCGGTCCCGGCTTTCCTCCAGGAAACCATGCGGTCAAGCTACCTGCAGGTGGATAAATGCTGGACAAGGGACGCCAACCCGGAGGCCGACAAACTGGGGCTTCCCGCGCAATTCTGCTTAAGCAGGGTCGGCATCGAAGTTCCGCAGCGGAACCCCGACATCTTTGACGGAAGATCCTCTATACTGGTGGAAAGCAAAGACGGCCTGCAGAAAATATTTATCACCGGGTACGCCAGGAACGGCGCCGACAGGACCGTCATAGGCTCCCTCTTCTCCCGGGACGGCTCCGGAAAGAGCGCCTTCGCCGCGATATATTTCATCTCTTCCCTGAACGGGACCGTCCGCGGCGAAATGCCCGAGATCCGCGGTTTTATTCTCGACTCCTCCTCCAGGTCCCAGGAAATAGCCTACCGCGCAGCCGCGAAGTGATCCCGCCTCCGGGGAAAAAAAGAAGCTCCGCCGTAAAGCGGGGCTCCTTTTTTTAAGACTCCTTGCGGTTTTTCAGTGCGCCGCAAGCGAGCCGAAACAGCTGTAACACATAAGCAGCAATGCTATTGTCGCCGCCGTAACCGGCGCTACGGGGAAAAATCTCCATCCCCTGCCGCCGCCAAAGCCGGCCAGCCAGAACAGGACGCCGCTGGCGCCGAGCCCCGCGCCTATTATGTGCCCTTCTTTAAAGGTGGCCATGCCCGCCAGCACGGCGACACCCAGGAGAAAAATGCCGGCCGCCCGCATGGACTGATAAGAGGGTCTTTCTACGGGCTTGTTTTCAGGCTTTATCTCCATATCATTCATTCATCATCGTCTTCCTGCCCCTGACCGTATGCGGCTTCAGCGGCGGGAGCGGAGTCGAACACAGCCGGCACGAACACGATATCCTCCGCCTTTATATTTTCAGGATAAAGGGCCAGCAGCGCCTCTTTAACGGCCTTCAGTTTTTCAGGCGAAACAGCAGCGCTGTGCAGTATGCGCGCCTTCATTGATTCCACCTTGAACTTAAAAACAACCTTCTTCTCGGCCGATTTCTTCACCTGGCGGGCCGACTGCTCCGAGGCCGTTTTTTTATCCTTGCCGTTCTTTTTAGCTTCTTCCTTGCCCATGGCCGCCGCCTCGTTCTCTACGGACCTCTCCGGGGACGTAGTGTGCACTTCTCCAACGCCGCCCTTGCTCTCCTCGTCGGAGGTGCTTTTAACCTCAGCCTTCATTTCCAGGAAAACGAACGCTTTTCCCGGGCCGAGCATGCTGTTCAGCACATGGGCCTGGATCTTGGCTTCCGTTCCGCTGTTTATCAGGTAAAGCTCTCCAAGCTGCCCCCCCGCCTTGGCAGAAGCAGAGCAAACCATTCCCCCGATGACCGCCGCTAAAACAAAATATCCGTTGAGTTTCATAAACCTCCTCCTTCAATTTTTCAGACTTAAATCCAATTACCGGTCACTCGGCGGAGACCTCTGCCGCGCCGGGCGTTTCCACCAGGTCCGTGATAGCTTTTATCGAGATGAGGGTGACAGTGATCTCCCTGCCGCCTTCCGGGGCAGCGAGGCTTCCTATGGCCGCGGTGTTGCCCGCCTTGTCTTCCCACCTGCAGGAAATCTCGTTCTGATCGCGGGCAGCGCAGGAAAGCGGCCAGCCGTATCCCTGGTTCAGCAGCAGCCGCAGCTGCTCCAGCTCCACCCAGGAATTCGCCAGCGGGGCAAAAGACAGCATAGCGGAGATAAGCTTTCCATCCAGAAAGCGGCGGGTCACCTTCAGCGGTACCGCTTCCTGCTCTTTTGATTCAGTGTAGACGTTGGGCGAAGTTTCCTCCGCGCCCGGGTTAGCGGCCCTGAAAGCGCCAAGGCCGATCCCGAGGCGCGGGGTCTCTCCGGAGACGAACGAATCCAGGATATTGCGCAGGCGCGCCAGGTCCGGCGAAAGCTTAGACAGGCGCCCGCGGAGTTCGGACCTGTCCTTGTCCGTGGTCTTTGCGGCTATCTGGGGCTGGGCCATCAGGATGTCGTAAAACTGTCCGGCCAGGCCTTTTTGCGCTGCTGTCGAGGAATACACAAAAAGCTCGCTGGAGGCCAGTCCCGCCAGGTCCAGGTTTATCTTGTCGGGCGCCATCTGGCCGGCCGCGGCGGCGCCGGCGTCCCTTGCGCGCATCAGCCCGTCCGCCTCGGCGGGGGTCATGCCGGTCTTGAGGAAAAAATCCCTGTTGTAGCGCAGGCCGTCCCTTTTATCGTCCCAGAACTTGTTCATGCGCCTGAAGCCGTAAAACCAGGAGATACCTTCCGACTCGGACGGGACATAGTACGGGTCGTCGCTGCAGTCCGTGTAGGCTTTCATGCCGGAGAGCGAATTCTTCCAGTAGGTGCGGCATTGCAGTTCCCCGGCCAGCGCCGTGCCGGCCGCGCCCGCAGCCCAGGCGGCAAGCAATAAAACGGTCAATCCCCTCATAGCCCCCCCTTGAAATACCGGCGATAAGTTTTATTTTTCAAAGTAAACGATATCGATCAGGAACAGGGCGCCGAGAAGCACGGCTTTCTGGTCCGCGGACGCGCCCCTGGGGAACATGACGCTGAAATTATCGGAGTCGGTAAAAGCTTCCTTCGCCAGGCCGCTCCACCTTTTCACTATTTCCCCCGTCTCGGCGCCGCCCTCCGAGATCTTGAAAGTCCAGGGGTGCAGGACAGGCGCGAGGATGCTGTACAGCACGGCTCCCTGCGGATCCGCGACCGTGAACTTTTTCGTCAGGATGGAGAACTCGCGCCTGATGTTCCCCAGGAGCTTGCCGTCGGAATTGAAAACGTCCATCTCGTGGAAGTAGAACCGGAACGGCCGCACGGTCTTCATGACGGGAAGCCCCTCCACCGACAGGATGTGCATGCGGAAGGGCCGCAGCACCTTAAGCAGCAGCCTCGCTATAACAGAGCTCTCCTCGGCCGCCCAATACAGCTGCTGGCCAGAAGCGTCAAGAACGGCGTACCTGTTCTTCGTCTCAAAACCCGTTAAGATCTCCCCCCATTCCTTCTTCTGCTGGACAACGACCGATTCCGCCGCTTTTAGTTTTTCCATGTAATATCCTTTGGCCCGCCGGTATTCTCCGCAGAAAAACCGCCCTGAAAAATGCGCCTGGAACCTTAACGCCCGTTTATCTTAGTTTCCCGCGCCTAAGCTGCCTTTGTTCTTTTCTTTGGCTTTAGGGGACTTGGATAAGCAATGTTTCAGGGCCTGCCGCTCCGCCTTGTCCAGCTTTTCTGTTTCCGCCGCCAGCACCCTTAATATCCCTTCCCAGTCGCTGGAGCACTTGTTGTCGCATGGCGCCCCGGGAGTTTTTTCTTCCTTTACCTGGGTGCAGCACGTCTTCAGGTTTTCCTTGGCCTGTGAAGTTTTGGTTTCCAGTATTTTTTTCCTGCCGGCGTACTTCGCCGAAACCTTGCCGCACTTCTGCAGGTCGTCGCAGGATAAAAGCCCGTTCTCCCACGGGGCTTTGCCGTTCGGCTCATACTTCATCGCGGCGCATTCCGGCGAGGGAGGGGTCAGCTTGCCCAAATAGTACGGTGGCAACGCCCCGCCGGTGAACTGAACACAAAAGCATTCACTCAGCGGCAGGCCCCGGCCTCCGGAAACCTTATCCTCCGCAGTCAAAACAGAGACCGGCAGAACCAAGATCCCTGCGGTCAATAACGAAAACAATACGGACATTACTCCTCCAATTCTTCCTCTGTGAAGCTCTACCGGGAACAGGGTTCCTGTTTATCACCTAAGCCGCACCGGCTTTGAATCTTTTCGACTAGTAGAGAAGATAGCGGCGGCGGGTATTGTCGAACTCGCGGCACTGGGCGTGGAAATCCGAGATGATCTTTTCCGGGGGTTCTTTGGACTCGAACACCGCTTTGTAGACGTTGTTCCCGGCTATCAGCCTCAGGGCGCTTTCGTCGAACCTGAAATCGCGGTAATACGCTTTCTCGCGCAGGGCGCAGACGGCCCGCACGAAGATGTCCATGGGGCGTACCGCCGCCCGGTCGGTTATCTCCATCCTTATGCCGCGGCATAGCCGCCCGGCGTAAATATCCCTCTCCGGGGTCTTGCTCTCGGCGTAAAACCGCACGCCGGCCAGGCCGGCGGCGTTCAGGGCGCCGGCCAGCCTTTCGGCGTCCAGCCAGGGCGCGCCGAACCACATGAACGGCGAGTCGGTGCCGCGGCCCACGGCCATATTGGTGGCTTCAAAGCCGCCTATGCCCGGGTACATGATAGCGGCGTCCACGTCGCGGATGTTAGGGGAAGGATTCACCCAGGCCAGGCCCGTGTCTTCGTAGTAGGCGGCCCTGTTCCAGCCCTGCAGTTTTACCACGGACAGGTCCATAGCCAGGCCGTGCAGGTCCTTATGCATCAGCGCCATTTCCCCGGCCGTCATGCCGTGGCGCACCGGCACCGGGAAGTAGCCGGTAAACTCATGTATATTTTTCGGGAGCACCGGGCCCTCCAGCACGGCACCGGTTATCGGGTTGGGCCGGTCCAGCACCACGAAAGGGATCCTGAGTTTTGCCGCCTCCTCCATGCAGAGGGCCATGGTGGTGAGGTAGGTGTAGAACCGGGCGCCGACATCCTGTATGTCGAACACCAGGACGTCGAGGCCGGCCAGCATCGCCGGGGTAGGCCTGTGCACCGCCCCGTAAAGGCTGTAGATCGGCAGGCCGGTAACGGGGTCGGTGGAATTGGAAATGGTCTCGCCGCCTTCCGCGCTGCCCCTGAAGCCGTGCTCGGGGCTGAAGATGGCGACAAGCTTCGCTTTGCGCGAGGCGAACAGCGCGTCGACGGAGCTTTTGCCCGCGCCGTCCACGCCGGTCTGGTTGGTTATTAGGCCGACGCGCTTGCCGGCGAACTGTTCGAAATCGCTCTGCTCCGCAGCGTCCAGCCCGGTAAGAACGGCGGCGTGGGCCCGCGCAAAACAAAACAGCGCGGCCGCGGCCAGGAATAAAATTTTAGGACGGTCTTGCATAGCTGTCCGGCCGTTCCCTCAGGCCCGGGTTCACTCCGTTATGACGCAATCGTAAAGACCGTTGGTTTTAGTGCAGGAGACGCTGCCCGCCGACTGGGACAGGCTGGGGTCGTCCTCGCTGGGATAAATGCCGTTCGCGTAGAGGGCGTCTATGAGCTTTCCCGCGGCGTCCATATGCACTATCAGCTTCTCCACGCCGTTCACCTTCACAAAAAGCGAGCAGGCGTCGTACATTTCCGAGGCGCAGGTAAGGCTGCGGACCGCTATAGTGTCGGAGTTCCCGTCGATAACGTGCAGCGGCAGGTCCTCCAGCTTCGCCATAAGGTTCAGGGCTTCCCACATCTTCTGGGCCGCCGGGCCGTTGACCCGCATCGTTGCGGCGTGCACGCTTATGACCGCGGCTGCCACCGCCAGAAAAGCTATAAGTATGTTCTTTTTCATCTTACCCCTCCCGAAAGTGCTGCTGGTTTAATTTTACAAAATTTCCAGTATGCGCTCCCAAAAAGACTGCGGAAGCCGGACTAAGTGTCCGGATCACAATGCGAACACGGTTTTTTGCGGCGGGCCGAATCAGGACTTATCTGACAAACCACCAAAGTTTGGTTGTGGCATCAACACCGGTATTATCCCCGACGTTAGTTGTAGCGGCAGCGCCATATCGTGCATGAACAAGCGTATCATCATAACCGATTTTAGCGTTTTGGGTTGCAACATCCTGCCCGGTAACACAGTTGGGTATATCAGCCGGACAAACGCCCAAACTGCCATCCAATACAGGAGAAGCACAACTAGCCCCGTCGCTTCCGCTATAATAATTGGTATCGTAAACGCCAAAAGAGCCGCCCGGCGCAGTCAAAGTATTCCAGTAATTGGGCAGACAACCGGAGGTTGCCGCACCCGTGTATCCCCAATCGGCAAGATTGTTCCAGGTTTGAGCGACTTGGTAGCCGAACTTAATGTTGTAGGAATAATTGAACGGCTTTAACGCCTGTCTGGGTGTCGAAGACTGATAGCTATTTCCGACATGGCCGCCGGTATTAGAAGACGGGACCCAGACTTCTTTCCAAGTGGTCGGCATATCGTAATGATAATACCAGTCGGCATATGCATTGCTGCCGGTAGCCGTGACGGCGTTCGAAGCCAAAATCCGGTAGTCGTTTATCAATACATTCCCGAAATTTGAAGAAACCGCGTCTTTGGCCGTAGTTCCGAATACGGTAGCAACAGAAACCGAGGTTTTTGTCCATTCCTGAGCTGTATTCCAGGAAGCCGCCAACATCCAGCCCCCGCTATCGGTCGTCATATCGCAATAGACCTGGAACGGAGGGTTGCCGTCATTGCCGTCAGGGTCTATCATATAAAGACCATCGCCTGTGGAATTGCCGGCATTAAGAATAGCCTTACAGGAAACAGGAGTTACAGCACTAAATGCCCGGTAGCGGATGATGATAATACCAGAACCGCCCGCTCCACCGGGTCCACTTCTGCCGCCGGCGCCACCTGATCCGGTGTTAGCAGTACCATCAACATGAGTGCTGCAGGAAGCGCCCGTGCCATCCCTGCCGCCACCGATACCATTTGTGTTGCAGCCTGAATAGTAACCTGGGCCGATACCACCTGCAGCATACCACTGTGAAATCCCGCTAATACCTAAGTAAAGTCCTTGACCACCGCAAGCGGGAGAATTTGTGAAAGGGCCAGGGGGACCGGCATGGCAAGCGACACCACCTGCGCCTCCACCGCCGCCTCCGCTTGAGTCACTGCCCCCTTGATTAGCTGATGACGCACAACCGCCGGCATAACCTTGACCGGTTGTGCCGGCTCCACCAATGCCATTAATTGGCCCACCGCCACCACCTGAACCACCTGCAGAACCGGCAGTTGCATAACTGGATGTTCCGGCGCCGCCGCCTATAGCTGTGAGTCCAAGCCCTGTAGAATTTGTTCCATTAGTTTGTGCAGCACCGCCACCTCCAACCACTAATGAGTACGCATTCGGTGAAACTGAAACTGTACCTTGTAAAAGACCGCCGGCTCCGCCGCCACCGCAGTAATTCGCGCCTGACGATCCACCACCACCGCCTCCAGCAACCACCAGATACTCAACACTCCCGCCGGTATTGACGGTAAGTGTGCCGCTGGCGAGGAAGGTATGAATGCGGTACCCGCCGGCATTGGAAACCATGCCGCCCGTAGCGGAGATATCAGTTACAGTAAATGTTCCGATAAGCGCGCTTGACTGGCCGCCGGGATTTGTAACTATGATGTCCTTGGCGCCGGGTGTCAGGGCCGGAACAACAACAGTAATATGGCTGCTGTCGATAGTAGTCGCCTCCGCCGGAACCCCCCCGATATTTACATCGGCGGGCGCGGCAAAACCGGACCCGGCGAGGGCAATCGTATATCCGCCGTCTAGAGAGCCTGTGGAGGGGCTTACGCTTACTAAAGAGGGAGCAGAGTTCCAGTAGGAGGGATCCTTTGAGTAGCGGACTATCACGATGCCTGAGCCGCCTGCGCCACCCCATGAATTTGAGTATGGTGATGTCGCGGTATTGCCACCCCCCCCGCCTCCACCTCCTGTATTAGCTGTTCCTGCTGTTCCATTCGCTGAGCGAGATCCATCTCCTCCGCCGCCAATACCGCCGGCTCCGGGTAAACTGTAGGCTTGAGCCTGATAGCCGGCGCCTCCGCCGCCGCCGCCTGAATAATATGTTCCCGCGCTGGAAATCATGTAAAGCGATCCTGGCCCCCCATCTCCGCCTTTTCCCGCATTATTTTGATTTTGACCAGCACCTCCGGCACCACCGCCACCACCAGCAGCATAACTTCCAGGTGAAGGAATATTCGTTGCCGACCCGCCAGCGGATCCTTGATTAAATGTTCCGGCCGCGCCAGCATTATTGGCATAGCTGCCACCACCGCCGGATCCGCCGACATTGGCCGCATAATAGGCAGCAACGTAGCCAGAACCTCGACCGCCGCCAACAGCGGTCAATGAACTAAATACAGAGTTAGCTCCGTTGGCAGGAATTGTGTTTTGAGCGGTTGTTCCACCCGCGCCGACGGTTACGGTATGATTTCCTGGCGTAACCATAAGAGCTGTATTATAAACCAAACCTCCGGCGCCCCCGCCGCCACCCGCAATATCGTTTCCACTTCCATTTGTTCCGCCGCCGCCGCCGCCGGCGACCACAAGCGCTTCGACATTGCCGCTTCTGGTGACAGTAAACGTGCCGCCGCTGGTAAATTTATGAATATGGTACAGCCCCGAATCATATTCCGTGCCGCCCGCCGCGGCAACCGTACTGACCGCGGGAGGAAGCGCAGGCTCGCTTGTCCCGCTGCAAGTCCCGTCCACGCAGTCATTTTTCAGCGAATTTATTTCGCTGAAGTTCAAGGCGCGGTTATAAATGTAAACTTCGTCGATGGCGCCTTTGAAATACTCTACATTGGCCAGCACCGTTGACAGCTTGCCTATGAACACCGGCAGCGTGCCCGTGGAGATCTGCCCCGTGAAAGAAGCGCACTGGTCCACCAGCCCGTTGACATATAAA
>JAUSCK010000085.1 GCA_030651035.1 Elusimicrobiota bacterium | reverse complement strand
CTCGGGTTGTCTACCTTGATGCTCTGGAACTGCAGGCCGCCGGTCTTGGTGAACGTTTCATGGCCGACGGCCCTAAAGCCGAAACCCCAGGGTTTAACGCTCAGGGTGTCCCCGTTCCTTGGTAAATACAGATCCTGCCCGGTGGGCAGGATAAAATAATACTCGTTGGCGGAAACCCATTGATACACGGGCTTGGCTTCTGCAGCGCGCGCCGAGGACACCCCGGCCCACAGCAAGACAAATAACATCAATGCGTATCTATTCCACATACTCCCCCAGAAGCAAAATAGCTGGCCCTATCTTGCTATTTCACTTTAGGTATCTTTGGCTGTTTTGCGTCGGTTCCAAGAGCCACCTGGAATTTACACGGCTCGGAAGTAAATGTTTGGCCGTCTTTCGTTTGTGCCCGGACCGCGGCCTGGTAGCGGCCGGCCGCGTAATCCGCCCAGTCGTACCACCAGTAGCCTACCGAATTCCGGCAGGGCTGCCAGGGACCGGCATTTAGCGAGATCTCCACCCGCTCGATAGCGCCCAACGTGCCGATACGGAACGTGTATTGCGGCGCGGTGATCTTTTCACCCTGTTGCGGATGATCCAGCACGGCGCGGACCTCGCTGGGCTTCACCGTGTCCGCAATCTTAGGCGCCGCGGTTTTCTTTTTATTCATTGACCATACCATCTTAGCTATTCCCATGTTTTGTGCCCCCTTAGTGTCCGATGTTTTAAACTTCCCTTTCTCTGCTATTTCACGTCTAATCAAATCCGCAAACTGTGTAATTAAACAATCCGGCCGGGCCTGTAAGCTCTTTTAACCGTTCGTCCATTCCGTCTTTTGTTAACTCAGATTTAAAATGAAGAATGTAGACATGATCCCTCTGATCTTGAATACTGAAAGTCCCCAATTCTTTAATGGCATCAAAGATATCCAATTGTTTAAGTACACTGGACTTATCAAGAAATTTAATGGACACGATGTACCGGGACATATTCAGGGTGCCTGTTTATCCTCTTTAACGGGCGGACCTGGGCGTGTTTTAAGAAGCGAGTGCAGGAGGGCGGTAAGGACCTGGGTCTTCACAGGCTTTTCCAGAAAATCCTTCACATTCGGTTCCTGTTTCAATACTTCAAGAGTGGAGCGGTCCATGGGGCGGCTGGATAGCAATATTACGGGGATGTCAGAGGTGTCGCCGTCCTGAAGTTCGCGCACAATTTCGAAACCGCCGCACTTCGGCAGCATCAGGTCGAGAAGTATCAATTCGGGGTGCAGGAGTCTGGCCTTTTCAAGGGCTTCTTTTCCGTCGGACGCTTTTTCTGTTCTAAAGCCCTCCCTGCGTACTATATAATAAAGCAGGTCCCATATTGATTCATCATCATCTACAATGAGTATCAGTTTTTCCTCTGGGTTCCCGAAGCCGGAGTGGTCTTTTTCGTTATTTACCATCAGTGGTGGTTGTCCTGGTGACTTTTATGTCTATCTCTCTTGAATCGGTTTCGTCTTTTGAAACGGCTTTTACAGGCAGGTCCATGCCGCCGTCCGGGAATGCGAAGCGCATAGAGAAAGTGCCGTCCGGGTTCAGGTTCACTTTACGCCCGGACACAGTGACGAAGGCGTCCGGCTCGGTGGCCCCGTAAAGGATCAGCTCGCAATCGGCGACCAACCAGAACTTCCTGGTTTGGTCAGGCTGCTTATGCAGGGACTGCGAGGACATGGAGCCGACGCCCCAGGAAGAGGCGCGGGAGAATACGGAGCGCAGCATTTCCCAGCGCTGGGCGAGCGATTTGGCCACTTCGCCCGAACCCTTGCCGATGTATTCCACCCCGGAGAGTTGCAGCAGCTTGTCGAAGTCCGCGGTGACGGCCATCCACTTTTCATCTGTTACGTCGGAGACATGGCCGGCGGGCAGGTTTACGGTGTTGGTTTTAACAAGGCTTATAAAGGTGTCGTCGGGCAGCACCAGGCCCACTTCGCAGTAGTAGGCCCCGCCGCTTTCCTGCACGTTGACGTACCAATTCTTTGCGTCGTGCATGACGGGAATGTCGAAATATTTATCGGCGCAGGCGTTGGCGGCCGCCTGGTGGACGCGGATAACCTGGCGGCCTTTCTGAAAGATAAACGCGCCGTGGAGGCGGCAGGCTTCTTTTTTAGAATCCCCGGTTATTTCCCAATAGATGAACATCCAGTTTGGGTCCCTGGGAAGAAGGATGGCCTCGGTGGTGCCATACGCCTCGGGCAAAGACTTGTGGTCCAGGTCCGGGGCGGTATTCTCTTTTCTTATGTGGCCGGACGAGGTCATTGTTGCCCTTCATTAAACGGCTTTGGCTGCTGACTCGTTGTAGGGCGTGCGCAACCTGACGCAGGCATGTTCCCCGCGATTTTTTCGCGGGGAGCTCGGGATGGAGATTAGCAGTAACTGACGGTGAACGCACAAGGCATTCCCTACCCTTCCCCCATTCTAACAGATTAACTGCCCGCTTGTACTGGAAAAATGGGGCGCAGTATTTTCTCTATAGTTCCGGGCAGATTCTCTAATGCGGCCAGACCTTTCAGAATGAAGGTGTTGGCTTGGCATTGTTCATAGGCGGTGATTTCCACGCACGGATCAGAACTGAATATTATTATG
>JAUSCK010000062.1 GCA_030651035.1 Elusimicrobiota bacterium | reverse complement strand
AGTCCGACGCCACATGCGCGGAGACGGAGCCGCCGCAGACGCTAAGCCCGGCCAGGGCCTCCGAAGACAGGCGCGCGGTCTTCAGCGGCACCTCGGCGGCGTGCTTCAGCGCCGCCTGCATCTTCACCTTGCGCTCCGGGTTGTCCTTGGGGATCTTCATGGCCTCCATGAAGCCGTCGAAGGAGGCCGCGTCCTCGGCGACGCAGCCCTGCAGCGCGGCTTTGTGGCCGCCCAGGCTCTCGAGCAGGGAGCGCAGCGCGGGCCTCTTGGCCTCGTCGAGCTTCTTGCCGCGGAGCGTGATGCCTATAGCCATCTGGCCAAGGGCGCAGCCCATGGCCCCGTTCACACCGGCGGCTGAGCCGCCTCCCGGGGTGGGGTCCGTGGTGGCCAGCGCGTCCACGAAAAGGTTGGCCGCCCCCTGCCAGGAGCTGAGCAGCTTCAGCAACTTGGTTTCCAGCACCTGCTCGTCCTTTTTAAAATCCTTAACCTGCAGCGCTTCCACGGCGTAATCCGTGAGGGCATCCTGGGTGGTGAGGCCGATGAGCTCCGTGCCGGTAATAGCGATATTTTTAGGCACGAGCTCTTTAGCCAGCTCGTCCATCACGCGCTTTAGGGAGGTGGTGCGGTAGTCGGTCAGCACTGTGGACAGCTGCACCTGGCCCTTCGATTCCAGGAAGATCTCCTTGGCGCGCAGGGCGGGCAGGCCGCCGCCGGAGGTGCGTATTTTTTTGGCCAGGCCCTTGGCGAATTCCATGTCGGTGGTGGCCAGGTTCACGTTGAAATTAACTATCTGGTTGCGGGCCCCCACGGCCATGGCCCCGGCGGTGGGATGGATATGATTGGGGCCGAAGTCGGGAACGCGCTCGGGGTTCTTGCCGATATCCTCGCGCAGGCCCTCGAACTGCCCCTTGCGCACCTTGGCCAGGTCGCGGCGGTGTTCGAACTTGGCGGCGCGGTCATAAAGATAGACGGGGATATTCAGCTCGCGGCCGATGCGCTCGCCGGCTATTTCGGCCAGCTTCACGCAGTCCTCGATGGTGGAGTCCATTATCGGGATAAAGGGCGCTACATCGGTGGCTCCCATGCGGGGGTGCTCCCCTTTGTGGTGGTTGAGGTCGATAAGCTGCGCGGCTTTCTTCGTGACGGCGAACATGGCGTCCGCGGCGGTTTCCACCGGGGCGATAAAGGTGAGCACGGTGCGGTTGTGGTCGGCGTCTTTTTCGACGTCCAGCACCAGCACGCCGGGAACCGATCTGGCGGCGTCCACTATCGCGTTTATTTTAGAGAGGTCGCGGCCTTCGCTGAAATTCGGCACGCATTCCACAAATTTTCCCATAAAGCCTCCTTAAGGGTCTGCGGGCCAAGGTGACACCCGCCTTATAATATAGATAAATTATAACTAAAATGAAGGGAGGACTGAAAGGCCGGCGGGACGCTCAAATGCGAAAACCCGCTTTTGGCGGGTTTTCGCTTCCCCTTTCTTCGGGGAGTTCTCAGTTGGAGGTCGCCTATGGCTGACGTCCGAGTATATTATAGCAGACAGGCCTTGACTTGTCAAGGCTTCTTTTTATCCTTCCACACCCCGTAGGTAACTACGAACATTATGTTGAAGCTGTCGACGGAATTCAGGCTCAGGCTGGCCCCCTTCATATTGAAGATATGGTGCCAGCGCAGGTCCAGACAGGCCCTGGTTTCCCACAAGAACGAGTACGAAACACCTCCGCCCAGGTTAATTCCGCCGCTTGAGCCGGAATCAGAACCGTGCCGGAGTCCGCCCGAGGTATAAGCCGGCTGCTTCCACTGGTAAACACCGGCGCCCAGTATGCCGTAGTAGACCTTATCCCCCGCCGGGGCGGAGGCCTTGAGAAAAGGGGTGAGGGAAAAAAGCTTCAACTCCAGGCCGCGTGACACGCGGTGCTTATGGCTCCAGCCGTAAAAAGACTCCACCCCGTAGCTCAGCGTTTCGTCGAACCTTCTCGAGGCCGCCAGGCTGAAAGCCGGGGAAGGCTTAAAACCGGCGTCCCTGTCACCCCAGTGCCCCCCGAAAGGCAGCGACCAGCCGTACCCGCCTGAAACATAGCCGGCCAGGTAGCGCGTCGGCTCGGGCAGGTCGCCCAGGTCGGGGAGGTCCGGCAGGTTCTGGGCTCCCGCGGGCAGCGCGCAGCAAAGCAGCAGGACCGAAAGCAGCAGCCTCATTTCTTCTCCGCCGGCACAACGCCTATCCCGGCTTTTACGCGGTCAAGCGAGTAGATCCCGTCCTTTGAAAGGAAGGACGCGCCCCCCATGCCGCTGTCCTTTATAAAGAAAGGCGTATCCAGGTCTATGAAGTCGAAGCCGCCCAGCCCGCCGGCGAAATGCGCCGCCGCCGCCGAGGCCAGTTCGCTTTCCAGCATCTCGCCCATCATAAGCTTTATGCCGGAAGCGCGGGCCAGCGCCCAGACCTCGCGCGCCCGCAGGAAACCCAGCTTGGTCAGCTTTATGTTCACGGCGGTCACGGCTTTCCTGCGAATAAGGTTGAAGACGTCATCCAGCGAATAGGCCGATTCGTCGGCGCAGACCGGCATGGGCAGGCGCCTTGAAAGATAGGCCAGCCCGCCGATATCGTCCTTGGGCACCGGCTGCTCAAGGACCTCCGGGCGTATCCCGCGGCGCGACAGGTCCTTAATGAATTTCTCCGCCTCCCGCGCGCCGTAGGCGCAGTTCGCGTCGAGGTAAATAGCGCAGCCGGGCGCCGCTTTTTTAACCGCCTCAAGGCGCCTGAAATCCTCGTCCGTGTCGGAGCCGGTCTTCACCTTGAAGATCCTGAAGCCGGCGCGCCGCATTTTCAGCGTGAAGTCATAAGCCGCTGCCGCGCCGCCTATCACGACGGTGATGTCGGTCTTAAGGCGGGGTTCTTTGCCGCCGAAGAACCTGAAGAGCGAAACCCCCTGCAGGCGTGCCGCCAGGTCCAGCAAGGCCATCTGCGCGGCGGCGAGGGCGGCCCTGTTGCCGTCCAATTCGTCCTCGAGCAGGCACATGGCGCCCAGGTAATTAGCGGCGTCGCGCCCGGCCAGGAGCCCGCCGGCCCGGCGCAGGCTCTTAACAGTGCGCGCGCGGGTTTCGCCGGTGATGTGCGTGGCTATGGCGGCCTCTCCGAAACCTTTTACCCCGCCCGCCGCCTCAAGGGTGAAAACAACGTTTTCAAGGCTGCGGTGGCTGCCGCTGGAGATGGTAAAGGGCGTAAACAGCTCCGCGTCCAGCTCCCTTACCGAAAACTTTCTTATAACAGAATCTTTCATTTTGCCTTATCTCTTCCAGGAGTGACCTCGCGGCCCAGTATCATCAGCGCCGTCACCAGCAGGAAGATCAGCACGCTCTGCGCCAGCAGCAGCCAGGTGCCGGTGGTGGAGGCCGTGTGGCGGATGTTCCAGGCGCCCAACCCCAGGCAGACATTGAGCACCGCTATAAAGCCCACGGCCTGCTTCACGCTCATGCCGAGCTTCATCAGCCGGTGGTGGAAGTGGTCACGGCCGGTGTACTCCAGCCATTCTTTCACGCTCCTGACGCTGCCGTTGCGCACGCGCGAGATCGTGGTGTAAATAATATCGAAAATGGGGATGCCGAGGATCAGCAGCGGCGTGGTAAGGGAGACGGCGGGATTGTCGGTGGCCCAGCTGCCGTAAAGCGCCAGGCAGCCGAGGATAAAACCTATGAAGGTGGAGCCGGAATCGCCCAGGAAAACTTTAGCCGGATGCCAGTTCATCCGCAGGAAACCGATGCAGGCGCCGGCAAGCGCCGCTGAAATGTAGGAAAGCGGGTATTGGTTCGACTTCCAGCCTATCCCCAGGAACAGCAGCGCGCAGACGGCGCCCATGGCAGAGGCCAGGCCGTCGATGCCGTCCATGAAGTTGAAAGCGTTGATTATCCCGATAAGCCAGATCACTGAAAGAACCGTGGAGACAGCGAGGCCGAAAGGGAGCTTTGTAGGCAGGCTGAGGTGCAGGCCGAAAAAAGTAACTGTCAGGGCCGCCGCCAGCTGCCAGAAAAGGCGGATTCGGGCGGATAGGCCTTTCCAGTCGTCAAAAAAACCCAGCAGGACAATTATGGTCCCGCCCAGCATTATGCCGTAAATTTCCCTGGAGAACTGCTGGTTGCGGATAACGGCGGCCATAAAGGCCAGGTAAACGGCAACGCCGCCCAGGCGCGGCACAGGGGAGGTGTGCACCTTGCGGGCGTCGGGGAGATCCATGGCGCCGATCTTCACGGCCAGCCACGCGCTGGCGGGGGCCAGCAGGAAAACGGCGGACAGCGCTATGAGGAAAAGGTAAAGCCAGCGCAGCCCTTCGGTCCAGGTCCAGGCCGAAAAGCCCCCCGGCGGCAGCAGCGCCAGCAGCAGCGCCAGGACGGCGAAGGAGAGGAATAAACCGCCCTGTCGCCGTATCATTTGTGGTCCAGAAAGTAATCCAGCAGCAGGCGCCTGGCCATAAAACCCTCGGCGTATTTTACCCTGTCCTGGTAGCCGCGGAAGATGGCCGCCGCCTTCGCGCTTTCCACTATGGAGAGATTCTTGACCCGGGTCTTGTAAACCTGGGAGCCGTGGCACTTCAGCAGGGCAACTTTTTTTGTGATGACCGCGCCTATGTCCGTAAAAATACACGGGTTAAAATCGATGGTCGTAGGCACTTCGTAAAACAGCAGGTTCTTTACATAGCGCGCGGCGGTCTCCACCGCGCGGGCCACGTTGCGGTGGTCCTGGTGGGTGTCGGAGACGTGGTTCACCAGAACGATATCCGGCTTTACCGCCTCTATACGCTCCTCCGCGGCGCGTATCAGCTCGCGGGTGAGGGCTACGCCGGTATCTTCGAAGCCGCCCCAGTAGAGCTTAGCCTTCAGCATCGCGGCGGCGCGCTCCTGCTCCGCCAGGCGCAGCCGCGGGTCGCCGCCGACCGAGCCGCGGGTCATGACCAGCATGCTTATCTTATGGCCGCGGGCCGCCAGTTTATATAAAGTCCCGCCGCAGCCGAATTCAAGATCGTCGGGATGCGCGCCGATGCCGAGTATTTTCATAAGTTTTTGCTCACCTGCTGCTCTCCACGCCTTCGTTCACCAGGGCTTCCGTAATTGTCCGCTCGTCTTTGGAGAAAGCCGCCAGCATGCTCATGTTGGCTATATTATTTATCCAGCGGGGTATGCCGCCGGAGCGCTCGAAAAGCAGCTCCAGGGCTCTTTCCTCGAAGATGTTCTCCGAGAGGCCCGCCACTTCAAGACGGTGCGCGACGTATTTCCGGGTCTCCTCGAAATCCAGGGGCTTCAGCTGGTAGCTGAGCGTCACCCGCTGGCTGAACTGCTTGTTGGAGTCCAGCTTTTCCTTAAGCTCCGGCTGGCCGCTCAGTATCAGGGTCAGCAGGAAGCGGGTCTCGGTCTGGAAATTCAGCAGCAGGCGCAGCTCCTCAAAGACATTCTCGTCGTTTATCAGCTGGGCCTCGTCTATGGCGACTACCACGTGCTTGCCGTCATGCATGGTGTCCTGAAGGAAGCGCTCGATCCCCATCAGCACCTCTTCCTTCTGCTTCGGCACGTTGTAGCCGGTAAAATTATGCAGGATTATCTTCAGCAGCCCCAGGTCGTCCAGGCGGGGGTTCTGCACGAACGAGAAGACATACCCTTTTTTCTTGAATTTCCGCTCGAGGGCCTTGAGGATAAGCGTCTTGCCGGTGCCGTAGGCACCCGTGATGACCGCGCAGGCCTTCTTCTCGTCCACCACGTATGAAAGCCGCGAAAAGGCCTCCTCGTGGTTTTCGGATTCAAAGAAAAATTCCGTGTCGGGGGTATTCTCAAAAGGCAGTTTTTTCAGGTTCCAGTGCTTCTGATACATAAGATATATTTAAATATATATAGCAAAAGAAAGCAACAGAAAGCCGCGGAAGGCAAAAGAAGGCAGAAAAAAAGGCCGCGCTGTCGCGGCTTTCGTCCCCTCTTACCTTACTGTCGCTTTCTTTTGCTTTCCGGCCTTCAGCTGCTATAGGTCGTTATTTCGTCCAAACCGCATAGCCCGGCCCTACGGCCGCGAGTTTCCAGCCTGCGCCGGGATCCCACGCTTTATCTCCCAGCTTCAGGGCCGCCCTGCCGCCTATCAAGGCGGCGTAAAGCCCCTGCTCGGCCCTGACGATGCTGACAGCGCTTGAAGAAGTTATCCCGGCTTCGCGGCGGATCTTTATCAGGGCTGAAATAGGAGCCTTCAGGCCCCAGTCAAAAAAATGCGGCCAGTACACGCAGGGGATGCCCGGGTGCGTAAGTATATAGGCGTAGCCCGCCATGAGCTTGTCCGAAGGGAACGGCCAGGCGTTCTGCTTGACCTCGCCTCCCGAGCCCGACCCGGCGTTCTTCTTCCCCCCGGCGGGGCTCGGCCCGGTGTCGTGGTTGTCGATGAAGGTCACGGCGTTGGCCGGCCACCAGCCGATAAGCCCGGAGGGACGCCCGTTGGCGTCGCAAAGGCGCCAGTATTCCCCGGCCCTTACGGCGGCCTGCAGTATGCCCTTGGTGGTGAAGTCGAAAACCTTGATCTCCCCGTTCACGGAATCGATCCAATCGACGGAAGACTGGCGGTGCGCGTCGGTATTGTTCAGGTCGAAGTCATCCCAGATCTCGGCCACGGCGAAGGAGGGCGCGCTGGCCCTGTTGTAGGCCAGCAGGTAGGCCGGGGAAAATCCGCGCGCGTAATCGTAGCGCCAGCCGTCGTAGCCGGCGCCGGCCCGCAGGCCGTTAAGCCAGCTTTTAGCGAAATTCTGGATGTAGCCCTTCGTATGGTCTATGTCCCGCGCGGCGTGAAAGCCTTTGCCCGTGTCGCGCGCTCCCGCTCCCTGGCCCCATTCGTCGTCGGAGCAGACCGAGTCCGCGCCCCAGGCCGGGGCGGCGAAATCCGCCCAGTTCTTCACTCCCACGCGGTGGTTCAAAACGATATCACCTATAACCCTGACGCCGGAAGCGTGCAGCGCCTTCACGGCGGCGCTCAGCTGCGCGGCCGTACCGTAGCTGGAATCCTGCAGCTCCAGCTTGCGGGGCATATAGCCCTCCGGAGAAAGGGAATCGGAGGAGGGCGGCAGCCAGACCAGGTCTATGCCGGCCCCTGAAATTTCCCCGGCCCTGGACCTGATCTCCCCCCACCAGGGGGCTTTCTTCCAGGAAGTCCAATGGAAGCCCTGCATCATCACCGTGGAATCGGCGCTCTGGGACGCAAAAACGGGCAGGCACTGACATGACGTCAGGCCCGTAAAAAGCAAAAAGGCGGCAAGGAAATTGTTCTTCATCATTAGGGCTTGCAACGAAATAATATGACCATCTGGCTGAGCGGATTTTGGAGCGAGCCGAAGCGGCGTGAAGCGACACGTACTACATGTACGTTAGCGGAACGCCGCGAAGGCGTAGCCCAAAAGCGGCTCAGCCCCCCCGGGGGAGGCCCAGCTTTGAACCGGCTGCCGCGTTGCTCCTCACTCACAGACCACCGGTATGCTCGTTCGTCGCGCCTTACATCCGGCTCAAATCTGGGCCTCCAGATGGTCATATTATTTCGTTGCAAGCCCTTACCTAGTTTTTAGCAGATTTCAGGAAAATGTCAAGGGCCAAAGGGGGAAAGGATGTAAGGATTAAGGATGTAAGGATTAAGGACTGCAAAAGCACAAGTAACAAGCACCCCCTCCCTGTCTTAGCCCTTAGCATTCTATACAAGCTTCTTGCGGAGGGACTCCGCGCGGAAGGCGTCGCGCTCGGCGGGGCTGAGCTCGCGCCCGGCGGCGGCCTGTATGTGCGCCGACTGCATCAGCAGCGTAACCTGGTTGAAGGTGCTGAAATCCAGGCCCATGTTCCAGCCCATGGCGGCCCCCATGCGGGCCAGCGAGATATTCTGCATGAATTCCTCGTAGGAGAGCGTGCGGGCGTGTTTCAGCAGGCCCAGCGCCCTGAAAACCGCGTCCTCCGTTTTAAGCTTGAAGCGGCCTTTCAGCAGGGTTTCACGCGCGGCTATCTCCTGGCGTATCAGGTTGCGGATCACGCGGTCTATGTTGCCGCAGAATTCCTCTTCGCTGCGGCCGAGGCAGGTGGCGTTCGAGACCTGGTAAAAATCGCCGAGCACGTAAGTGCCCTCGCCGTAGATCCCGCGCGCGGTGACGCCCAGGTGCGAGAGGCTCTCAAGCACCTGCGGCATCTGCCCCAGCCTGGAAAGCGCGGGCAGGTGGGCCAGGCAGGAAACCCTTATGCCGGTACCCGCGTTGGTGGGGCAGGCCGTCAGGAACCCGAATTTGGCGCCGCAGGCGAAAGGCAGCTCCCGCCCGAGGGCCTCGTCCAGCTTCACGGCGGCTTTAAAGGCCTCCTCTATGGCGAAGCCGGCGTTGAGGCACTGCAGGCGCAGGTGGTCCTCCTCGTTTATCATCACCGAGAGGTCCTCGTCGTTAGCCACCGCGGCCCCGGCGGGCAGCACGGCCGAGGCCAGCGCGTGGGAGACGTGGTGCCGCTCGACGAGGAAACGCCTCTCGAGCGGCGTCAGCGCCTCTATTTTCAGGTAGTGGCCCTTTGAGAAAAGGCCGGTTTCCTTCGCGGCGGCCAGCGCCAGGCGGCGTATCTCGGCCAGCTGGCGCGGCTCGGCGCGGTTGGGAAAGGGGAAGCCCGCAAGGTTGCGGGCAAAGCGCACACGCGTGGAGAAGATCATGTCGGGCCAGGCGCCGCGCGCGTTGGCCCAGGTCACGCAGGGGCGGAAGCTTTTGATCAGGTCAGCCATCCAGCTCCTTCAGGGCGTCGCGCAGCCGGGCGGCGCCTTCGAAGTCCTCTTTTGCCACGGCTTCCTTCAGGGCGGCGCGCAGCTCATCAAGGCGCCGGCAGGTTTCGGCCTTTGAAAGTTTCAGCTCCGGGCCGCCGCGGCAGGCGCGCCCCGCGTGCTGCGAGGAGCCGTGTATCCTGGACATCAGCTCGGTAAGCTGCGGCTCGAAGCCCGCGTAGCACTCGGGGCAGCCCAGCCGGCCGCTTTCCTTGAACTCGGAATATTTGAGGCCGCAGGCCGCGCAGCGCAGGGTCTTCTTCTCCGGCGGCAGGAAATCCTTGAAATAGCCGCTCATGTTACCGACTATGTCCGAGATATTGAAGGCCCCCGACTCAAGGCCGAACCCCATGCCCTTCTTTGCGGCGCAGGCCGGGCACAGGTTCATCTCAGTGACCTTGTTGTTTACCGCCAGTTTAAGGAAAACCACGGCGTTCTTCTCGCGGCATTCTTCACACAGCATTTGCCGGGCCTCCCGACAGCTTGCCCCCGCCCATGCGCAGGACCCTGTCGGCGCGGCGGGCGGCCTCCTCGTTGTGCGTCACCATCAGCACCGCGGCGCCCAGGCCCGCGGCGCGCTTCAGGTCGTCGAGGATAACCCCGGAATTGTGCCGGTCCAGGTTCCCGGTAGGTTCGTCGGCGATAAGCAGGGCAGGGCCGTTGCGCAGCGCCCTCAGCATGGCCGCGCGCTGCTTTTCTCCGCCGGAGATATCCATCGGGAACTTGTCCGCGATGACCTCAAGGCCGAAGCGCTTCAGCAGGTCCAGGCCGCTGCCGGGCACGTCCCCCCCCAGCAGGCGGGCGGGCATCTCGATATTTTCAAGCACGGTGAACTCCGGCAGGAGGGAATCGAACTGGAAAACAAAACCGATATTTTTAAGGCGCAGCACGGCCTTCTCGGACTCGTCCAGATCCTCGAGCTTCCTGCCGAAAAGCTTTATTTCGCCGCTGTAGACGTCGTCCAGCAGGCCGATGATGTTCAGGAAGGTGGATTTGCCGGAGCCCGACGGCCCGACGATGGAGACGAACTCGCCCCTGGAGATGGAAAAATCAAGCTCCTCGAGCACGATTATCTGCTCGTGCCCCTGCGTATAGGCCTTCCCCAGCCCCGAGATCTCGACGATCTTATCCATTCAGAAATTTTCCTTTCCCCCAAATCCCTGGAGGGCCGGTCATGGGGTTGCCCTCCGCCCCCTTTGCGGAAAGGGGGCCCCAGCCTAATTATCCCGGCTGGGGGGAAACCGACGCAAGGGTTTCCTCTTCCAGGGGGCGGAGGGTAATCCCATGAACGGCCCGAACCCCCTACCCATAGCGGATGGCGTCCACCGGGCTCACTTTTGAAGCCCGCAGCGCCGGGTAAACGGCGCTCAGCATGCACAGGATATAGCTCACCGCGGCCGTAGCCAGGATGTTGATCAGCTTAAGCTCGACCGGCACCTTCGTAATATAATAAATATCCGCGGGCAGCTCCACCACCGGGTAAACCGCTATAAAGACGGAAACCCCGACGCCGAGCAGCACCCCCAGGCTTATCCCCGTAATGGCTATCAGGTTCCCCTCCCAGAAGAAGACGCGCCTGATAAATCCCGGCCCCGCGCCCAGCGCGCGCAGGATGCCTATGTCCCGCAGCTTCTCCACGCTCATCATAAGCAGGTTCGAGGCGATGTTGAAAGTGGCCACCAGTATTATCAGGGCCAGCACCAGCGACATCACGAATTTTTCCAGCTTCAGCGCCGCGAACAGGGTCTGGTTCATGTCGGCGTAGGTTTTCACCGTGTAGGCGAAGCCCAGCGCCTTGCGCAGGTCCGCCGCGGCCGCGGGCGCGGCCTTTAGATCTTTCAGCCGCACGCCGACGCCGTTGGCCCCGCCGCCGAGGCTGAAAAAATCCCCGGCCGCGGCCTTGGAGCAGTAGGCCATGGTGTTGTCGAATTCATAATAGCCGGTGCGCACCAGGCCGGCCACTTTGAACTTCCTCATCTTGGGCAGGATGCCCATGCCGGTGGAGGCGCCCTGCGGGGAAACCAGCACGGCCTCGTCGCCGAGCCAGAGCCCGAGGTTCTTTGCCAGTTCCTCGCCGAGGACAAGCGCCGGCGGCGCGCCCTTGGCCGGCTTTTCCTCCCACCAGGAGCCGCGCGTCAGCGAATCCTTGAGGTTGTTAATATTAAATTCCGCGGCGGTATCAAAGCCCTTCACCACCACGCCGGAGGAGCGGTTGCCGAAGGTAAGTATGGCCTGCCCCAGCACGAAAGGAGACTCGGCCGCCAGGCGCCCGTCGCGCTCCAGCGCGGAGCGCACGACCTCCAGGTCGCGCGGCTGCATGCGGCCGTAGATGGTGATATGCGCCTGGGCGTCGATGATCTTTTTCTTGATGTCGGACTGAAAGCCGTCCATGATGGCCAGCGTGACTATGAGCGCGGCTACCCCGAGCGCCACTCCGGCCACGCCTATAAAGGTGGTCACCATGGCGAAGAGGCCCTTCCGCTTTGCCAGCAGGTAGCGCCGTGCGATAAAGAATTCTGTGGACATGTTCTTTTTCCGAAGTTAAGGCTTTGCGGGGACCGGAACGCAAAAACAGCGTCGCGCACACCGTGCGCGCGCTTCCCGCTCTCGCCCTCCGCGCTTACGCAAGCGTCGGGCTCCGAGAGGGTTTTGCTAACCCGGCCCCCACAAAGCCTCCCCCCCTACTTGGCAGCTTCGCTATCGGCAGGGCGCAGCAAGGGGAACAGTATCACTTCGCGGATGGACGGCTTGCCGGAAAGAAGCATGGTCAGGCGGTCTATCCCTATGCCTATGCCGCCCATCGGGGGCATACCGTATTCCATGGCCTCGATAAAATCCTTGTCCAGGATATCAGCCTCGCCATTGTTCTCCTCTTCCTGCTGGCGCAGCTGCTCCACCAGGCGGCTCTTCTGGTCCTCCGGGTCGTTCAGCTCGGAGTAGGCGTTGGCTATTTCCTCGGTGCCGGCGAAAAACTCAAAGCGCTCCACCAGCGACTCATCCCCGGCCTTGCATTTGGCCAGCGGCGTTATGGCCGTGGGGTAATCCATGACAAAGGTAGGCTGCTCCAGCGACGCCAGGATCTTTTCGTCCATGATGCGGTCGAAGATCTTGGCGGAAGTGGTGTCGCCGGCGTGCTGTATATGCAGCTTAGCCGCCAGCTTTTTGAGGTTTTCCCTGTTGAAGGCCTTGCCCTGCAGGACCTCGTGGATGTCCTCGCCGGTCTTCTCCTTCCATTCGTCGGGCAGGGACAGGCGGCGGAAGGGCGGCTTCAGGTTTATCTTTACGCCGTTGTAGTTCACCGTGTCCGCGCCTATTACGGAAATGCATTTCTCGAAAACGCTCTCCACCAGCTCGGCCATGCCGTTGTAGTCGGAGTAGGCCTTGTAGGCCTCCAGCATGGTAAATTCCGGGTTATGCCGGGTATCCACGCCCTCGTTGCGGAATACGCGGCCTATCTCGTAGGCGCCGTCGAAGCCGCCGATGATGATCTTCTTCAGGGGAAGCTCGAGGGCGATGCGCATGTACAGCTCGTTCTTGTAGGCGTTGTGGAAGGTTATGAAGGGCCGCGCCGAGGCGCCCCCGGCCTGGGAGCAGAGGATGGGCGTCTCTACCTCCAGGTAGCCGTCGGAATTGAGCACGCCGCGAATGGCCGCCACTATCTGCGCGCGCCGGATGAAGATATTCCTGGATTCCTCGTTGGAGATAAGGTCCAGGTAGCGCTCGCGGTAGCGGGCTTCCGCGTCGGTAAGGCCGTGGAATTTTTCGGGCAGCGGGCGCACGGATTTGGCCAGGACGGTGAGCTTCCCGGCGCCGACGGTCAGCTCGCCGGTGTGCGTCACGAAAAGCTTCCCTTCCACGCCCAGAAAATCGCCCACGTGCATCTGCTTCCTGAACAGCTCGTAGGCCTCCTCGCCCACGGCGTCCTTCTTCACGTAGATCTGCAGCCTGCCGGTGCCGTCCTTCAGGTGGGCGAAGGTGGCCTTGCCCATGACGCGCATGAGCATGATGCGCCCGGCTATTATCACCGGGGTGTCCGCGGGGCACTTTGCCGCCTCCGCGATCTTATGCGTGAGCTTGAAACGGTGCGGGAAAGGGTCTATGCCCTTTTCCCGTATTGTTTTTATCTTGGCGTAGTTGTTGGCGACTATTTCGCTGATGCCGGAATTAGGGGGAGTAGTCATTTTTTTGAAGCTATGGCGTCCTTCACTATTTTTACGAGGTTCTTGGGCTCAAAGGGTTTTTCAACGAAGGCGAAGATGTTCGAAGCCAGCTCGAACAGGTCTTTCATCTGTCCCTTGGCCGTGAGGATAACGATGGGAATGTTGCTGAGCTCGTCTATTTCCTGCAGCTTCGACTGCAGGGTATAGCCGTCCATCTCCGGCATCATTATGTCCAGGACTATGGCGTCGGGCAGGATCCTGAGGGGCTCCTTGGCGGTAAGCTTGTTATAAGCCTCAAGGCCGTTATAGGCCTCCAGCACTTCCAGCTTTTCGCGCTCCAGCAGCACTTTTATCAGGTACACCACATCTTTTTCATCATCAACTACAAGCACTTTGGCCATAAGTCTCCTGTTATCCAACCCGGTGCAGAATCGGGACCGCCGCTAGTCCGCATACATTAATCATTTATTTTACAAGAAAGAGCGCGAAGAAAACAAGGGCCAGCTTCGGCGGCGCTTCAGCGCACTTTCAGGCGCGGCCTCAAAGATGTAGAATAAACCATACTTAAAACCGGGCCCGCGCTGGTTCAAACATGAACATGCGGCTCAGCGGTTTGACGATATGGCAGGGCAATTAATGATAAAGGCCGAAGAATGAAGGCTGAAGTTTCGATCACCGCCGCGGCGGCCGTATTCGCGCTTTGCGCCGCGGTCTTCCCGGCGGCCGCCGCCGCGCAGGAAGAGCGGGAGGAGCAGCGCGTCACCCTTGCCACGGAGGACGGCTGGAACCTGGGCGCGCGCTACCTGGAGGCCGCCGCGGGCGCCCCCACCGTAGTGCTTATCCATACCCAGAAGAGCGACATGAGAGAATGGGAGCCCTGGTTCAAGCCCATGAAGCGCTACGGCTTCGGCTACCTGGCCATGGATATGCGCGGGCACGGCAACAGCTTCGTGATGCCGGACGGCTCAACCACCACCTGGCGGGCCTTCAGCCTGGACGGCCAGGACAATGAATACAACAGGATGCTGCGCGACGTCGAGGCCGCGCTGGTCTTCCTCTCCACGCGTTCGGTCGCGGCGGAAAGCACGGTGCTGGCGGGCTCGGTGCTGGGAGCCAACCTGGCGATAAAGGCGGCAGCCATCCACCCGGAGATCGGGATGGTCATAGCTATCTCGCCGGTCTTTAATATAAACGATGTCTTATCGGTAAACCCGCTGCGCGCCTACGGCAGAAGGCCGCTTCTGCTCATCGCTGGCGCGGACAGGGCCCGCCAATACACGGAATTCCAGATACTGAACGGCACCGCAAAAATATCCTCCGGCAAAGAGAACGTTCTGGTCATAGTAGAGGCCAAGGGCTTCGGGCCGGGGCTGGTGAACAAGTACAATGTGCGCAGGGTGCTGGACTGGATAAAAAACCCGCGCCTTCCCGACATAGTGGAGTTTTCCACCGCCGCCGCGGCCGGGCTTGAGCAGGGAACCACCGCGCAGGCGGAAATCCCGGCCGAGGAGCCGGGAGAGATGCCCGATTATTTCAGGGAATGATAATGAAGAACAGAGACGCTTTTATAAGGTATTCGGAGCTTCCCACCGAGCAGAACAACCCGCGCACCCGCGACCTGGACCGGGTGCCGCTGCGGCGCGTGCTTGAAAAGCTCAACTACGAGGACAGCCTGGTGCCGCGGGCCGTAGCCGCCGCCATACCGCAGATAGAAAAGGCTGCGAGGGCGGTCTCCAGAAGCTACCTGGCCGGGCGCAGGATATATTTTATCGGCGCAGGGACAAGCGGCAGGCTGGGCGTGCTGGAAGCCGCTGAGATCCCCCCCACCTACGGGGTGGCGCCGGAGATCTTCACCGCGCTGATGGCCGGCGGCCAGCCGGCCGTATTCCACTCGAAAGAAGGCGCGGAAGACGTTTTTGAGGACGGCAGAAAAGAAATTTCACGCCTGGCCCGGCGCGGCGACACCGTGATAGGCATAGCCGCCAGCGGGATCACTCCTTATGTGCAGGGCGGCCTGGCCGCCGGAAAAAAGGCCGGGGCCGTGACGGTGCTGGTCACCTGCAACCCGCGCGAGAAGGCCAGGGAGGCCTCCATCCGCGTATCGCTCGACGTGGGCCCGGAGCCGGTGTCCGGCTCCACCCGCATGAAATCCGGCACGGCCACCAAGCTGGCCCTCAACATGCTCTCCACCGCGTCCATGGTTATTTCCGGCAAGGTCTACCGCAACTGGATGGTGGACGTGAAGACCACCTCCCGGAAGCTGGCGCTGCGCGCCGAGCGTATCGCCGCCACGGTGGGCGGGGTCAGCCGGCAGGAAGCACGCCGCCTGCTCGACCTCACCGGCAACGACGTAAAAACCGCCATAGTTATGGCGCGCCTCGGGGTTTCAAAAGAGAAGGCCGCCGCCCGGATAAAGAAAGCGCGCGGCTTCCTTAAAAGCATTCTGGGCTGATGCTTAAAATATTGTCCTCCCTTAACCTGTTCTTCGCGCTCTGCCTGGCGCTCGGCGTTACTTTCATTTACCAGACCGTCTTCAGCGCGGGCCCTTCTGTCTACGGCTCACCCTGGTTCGCGGCGCTGGGCGCGCTGCTGGCCGCCAACATCGCGGCCTGTTCAGCCCGGCGCCTCCGGACGGCCTCCGCCGCCTCCCTGCTCATCCACGCCGGGCTCGTGCTGGTAATACTCGGCGCCTTCGCCAGCCGCGCCCTGCGCTTCGAGGGCGAGCTGCCGCTGCGCGTCGGGACGGGATCGGACCGGGTTTATTCCGGCAACGCCGTATACCAGCTGCCTTTTTCGATCAGGCTGGAAGACTTCCGGCTGGAATACTACGGCGTGCCTTCCGGGAAAATAACGATAAGGGACCGGGCCGGCGGCAGGGAGTTCCCGGTCAGGGAAGGCTCGGTCATAACCCTGCCGGAGAGGAAAGCGGAGCTAAAGGTGCTGAAGCTGGCGCGCGACTTCGGCCTGAACGCGAAGAACGAAGTGTTCGACAAATCCCCCTACTGGCATAATCCGGCGGCGCAGGTAGAAATCGCGCTGGCCGGGAAAAAGAAGAAACTGTGGTTCTTCGCCAATCTTCCGGCGTCGCACCGCGGGGAGCTGCCCTTCAGCGTTTCTTACGGGCTTGAGAACGCCTACATAAAGAATTTCACCAGCGCGGTGCTGGTGCACCCCGCCGGCGGAGCCGCCTTCAGCGCCGAGATCTCGGTGAACAAACCGCTGAAAACGGGCGGCTACACCGTCTACCAGAGCAGCTACGACCCGGCCGAAGCCGGCTACAGCCTGCTGACCGTGAAGCGGGACCGGGGCCTCTGGGCCGTTTACGCCGGGTTCGCGGCCCTGCTTACGGGGATATTTTTATGGCTGAAGCGATGACCTTTTTTATAAACGCGGCTTTCGCCCTGGCCCTGGCGGCGCTGGCGGCCTCCGCCGCGGCATACCTGCTGAAAATGAAAGCGCCGCAGAAAGCCGTGCCTTTTCTGCTGGCCGCCTGCTGGCTGGCGCTCAGCGCGGGCCTGGGGCTGCTCTGGGCAAAGCTCGGGCGGCCGCCGCTCTCGAACCAGTACGAATCCCTGCTTACCATGCTCTGGTTCCTTTTCCCCCTCACCTTTTATTTTTACCGCAGGTTCCCCGTGCCGGAGGCGCTGTGGCCCGCAGCATTCATCTCGCCCGTGATCTTCGGCGCAGCGGGCCTGCTGGACAGGACCGCGCGGCCCCTTATGCCCGCGCTGCGCTCGGACTGGCTGATACTGCATGTCCTTTCGTCCATGGCCGCCTACGCGGCCTTCGCGCTGGCCGCCGTCGCCGCCGCCGCCGCCCTGGCCAGGAAAAGAGCCCCCGAGGATGAGGAGCTGCTGCTGCGCCTGGCCAAGGCGGGCTTCGCCCTTCTCACGCTGGGGATAATTACCGGCTCCGTCTGGGCCAACACCGCCTGGGGAGCCTGGTGGAGCTGGGACCCCAAGGAAACCTGGTCGCTGCTGACCTGGCTGGCCTATGCCGCGGCGCTGCACCTGCACAAAGAAGGCTGGCGCGGCAGCAAATTCGCGATACTGCTGATGGCTTGTTTCGCGCTGGTGCTTTTCACCTACTTCGGAGTTAATTTCCTGCTCAGCGGTATGCATAGCTACGGGTAGGGGAAATCGAAAATCGAAAATCGGGAATCGGGTATCGGGGATCGGGGATCAGGGATTGGGAGTCGGGGATTGGGAGTCGGGGGTCGGGAATTATAGTAAAATAAAATTATGCGCATGCTTCATGCTTTAACTGTGATGGTCTTTTTTTCAGCCGTTTCAAACGCAGCCGGCGCGCTCACTTTTGAAGAAGCCGAGAAAGCCATGCTGGCCGCGAACCCGCAGGCGGTCTCCGCCGCGCTGGACCTGGAAGTCGCGCGCTTAAGGGTAACCGCGGCCCGCACGGGGTTTTACCCCAGTTTTTCAGCCAGCGCCTCTTATGATCGTTCCGGGGCGCAGGGCCGGCCCGCCGGCGATTCCTACGGCTACGGCTTTTCAGGCTCCCAGCCGCTGTTCTCCCCCTCCGTGCCCGTCGCGCTCCGCTCCGCTAAAGCGTCCCTTCGCGCGTCCGAAGCCGCCTACGACCGGGCGGCCTCGGCGCTGCGCTACCAGCTCAAGTCCGCTTTCGCGGATATCCTGAACGCGCGCGAGACCATAAAGCTCTCCGAAGAGACTTTAAAGCGCCGCAACGAGAACCTTGAGCTGATACGCCTGAAGTACCAGGCCGGCCGCGAGAACAAGGCCGCCCTCCTCGAGACCGAGGCCGCCCTTAAAACCGCCCAGTGGCAGCACGAGAGATACAGGAAGAACCTGCGCCTGCTGGAGCGCAAGCTCAACCGGCTGCTCGCCCGGCCCGCCCAGTCCCCCGCCCCGGAACTGGCTTTGGCGCAGCCGCCCGAGCCGCCTGAGGATTTTTTAATCTTCAACCAGCGCCTTGAAAACCACTATTCCCTGCGCTCGGCCCGCGCCGCGCTGGACTCGGCCGGCGCCTCCGTGGCCGGCGCCACGGGAGCCAGACTGCCCAACGCCTCCGCCTCCGGCAGCTACCGCTGGGGCGGGTCGGACTGGCCGGTCTCCCTTAACAGCTGGTCGCTGGGCGCGAACCTCAGCCTCCCCCTCTTCTCCGGCGGGCGCCTGTCCTCCGATCTATCCGCCGCGAAAACCGCGCTCCGCTCCTCCGAAGAGGACCTGAAGAACGCCGCGGACGAGGTTTATCTGAACGCCGAGGACGCCTTCCTCTCCTGGCGCGAAACACGCGCTTATATGGACGTGGCGAAGAGCTCGCTGGACGCGGCCGAAGCCCGCGGCTGGCTGGTGCGCAAACAGTACCTCGCCGGCCAGGCCTCCTATTTTGAGTGGCGCAACGTGGAAGAGCAGCTCATAAGCGAACAGAACCAGTACCTGGCGGCGAGCCGCGGCCTTATCACAAGCCACGCGGCCTTTACACAGGCCCTTGGAGAATGACAATGAAGAGACCTTTTTATAAGACCAAGAAATTTATTGTTCCGATCATAGTCATGTTTATTATAGGCGGCGGCTGGCTCCTGGTAAAAAGCGCCAGGGCAAAAAGCGAGGCGAAGCGCATAGCCGAGCTTTCACCCGTAAAGCCCGTGCGCGGCGTGCTGGTGATGAAAACCCAGGCGGCCGGCAACGTAGAGCCGGAAAACCGGGTGCTGGTCACGCCGTCCGTCAGCGGCCGCGCCGAGGAAGTGCTTTTTACGGAGGGCCAGGTGGTAGACAAAGGCCAGATCATGGCCTGGATCAGCTCCAGCGAGCGCACAGCCCTGCTGGATTCGCTGAAGATGAAGGAGTCCACACCGGGAGAGAAGAAGATGGTGGAGGAGGCCTACAACCTCGCCCCCGTGGTGGCGCCGATCGCCGGCATGGTGGTAAAACGCTCGGTCGAGCCGGGCCAATCTGTCAGCGCGGCCAAGGAGCTGGCCGTTATCTCCGACCGGCTAATAGTAAAGACTTTCGTGGACGAAACAGATATAGGCTCGGTAAAGGAAGGCCAGAGGGCCGACTTCTACCTGGACGCCTTCCCGAAGGACAGGCATGAGGGCCGCGTGCTGGCCATCTCCCACGAATCCTCGCTGAAGGACGGGGTTATAGTTTACGAAGTCAAGATCCTGCCCGTCGGCAGCATAGCGGTGATGCGCTCCGGCATGACGGCCGACGTGCTGGTAATAACCGGCAGCAAGAGCAACGTCATGACCATCCCGAAGAAATCGGTCAAGTACCGCGACGGCGACGCCCTGGTATCCGTTAAGGATTCCCCGGCCGGCAAGCTGACCGAGAAAAAGATCGCCGTCGGCGCGACCAACGAAAGCGCCATAGAGGTGCTCTCGGGACTCTCCGACACGGACACGGTCTATTATTCCACCGGTATCGCCAAGGAAAGCTCCGGCTTTAACGTCTCCCACTAATGGCACCGCTCATAGACATCAGGAAGGTCTCAAAGACCTATATCACCGGCTCTTTCCGCGTGGAGGCCCTCAAAGAGGTCTCCCTGCAGATAAACGCCGGCGAGCTGGTGTCGCTGGTAGGGCCGTCGGGCTCGGGCAAATCCACGCTGCTGCATATCATGGGCTTCCTGGACCGGGTCGACGAAGGAGAATACTACTTCGCGGGCCATCCGACGGCGAGCCTGGGCGAGGGCCGCCTGGCCGCCATCCGCAGCCGCATGATCGGCTTTATCTTCCAGTCCTTCCACCTTTTAAAGCGCACCACCGCCAAGGACAACGTGCTGCTCCCCATGGTCTATACCGGCCTCGGCACTAATTCGCATAAAGCCCTCGAATGCCTGTCGCTGGTGGGCCTCTCCGACCGGGTCAAACACAAGTCCAACGAGCTTTCCGGCGGGCAGTGCCAGCGCGTGGCCATAGCGCGGGCCCTGGTCAACGACCCGCTCGTGGTGATGGCGGACGAGCCCACCGGGAACCTGGACGCCGTAAGCCGCCAGGAAGTGATGCAGGTCATAAAAGACCTGAACGCCCGCGGCCTCACCGTCGTGATAGTAACGCATGACGACGAGGTTTCGGCCATGACCGACCGCGTGATCCGCATGAAGGACGGTCTGATAGTTTCCGACGAGAGCCGCAAGCGCGCCGGGCAGGCGCCCGAGGCTGCCAGGACCGACCTCCCCCCCGCGCGCCACAGCTTTTCCCCCTCCGAGTTCCTGGAGCAGCTGAAGGTGGCCTTCAAAGCCATCTGGAGCCACAAGATGCGCAGCGCGCTGACCATCCTGGGCATCTTTATAGGCGTGGGCGCTATAATTTCGCTGATGACGATAAGCGAGGGCTTTATGAAGAGCCTGCTCAGCGGCGCCAGCGAGGACGACGCCAAGAAGGTCTGGGTAACCCCGAGCTGGAAGCATAACAGGCCGCGCCGCCGCTTCACGATGGGGGACGTTGAGACCATAAAGACAAAAGTCCCGCTGGCCGAAAAGGTGACCCCCGTCCTCACGCGGGACCTGAAGATCTCCGCCGGGGACAAGCACGTTGATTCGAGCGTGCAGAGCCGCGAGGGCTATACGCTGGAGGAGCAGCAGCCCCGCGATAAATTCTTCGAGAACCGCAAACTGACCGGGCGTTTTTTCACAAAAACCGAAAACCTCAACAAGGCGCGCGTCGTGGTAATAAACCAGACCCTCGCGAAAAAGCTTTTTGACTCCGTGGACTGCGTCAACAACGACATCAGGATAAACGGGATAAACTTCGCGGTAGTAGGGGTTGCCGAGGACCACAAGGCCGAGCAGATCTTCGGGGGCCAGCCTACGGCTTATATCCCGCTCAACACCGCGGCCAAGCGCGTCTTCGGCTCCAGCCGCCTGAACTACATAGAGGTAACCGCGCCCACTCCCGCCGACGCGCCGGAAACCAGGCGGCAGGTGATACTCGCCCTGCGCTCTGAACGCGGGGCAAGGGAGGGCGCCGACGACGATTTCGACGTAAAGACCTTCGAGGCGCAGATAGAGATGTTCAAAAGCACCATGGGCAAACTTTCGCTGGTGGTCTACAGCATAGCCGGCATCTCGCTGCTGGTCGGCGGGATAGGCATAATGAACATCATGCTGGTCAGCGTTACCGAGCGCACGCGCGAGATAGGCCTGCGCAAGGCGCTGGGCGCGCGGAACTCGGACATCCTGAGCCAGTTCCTGATAGAGGCCGTGGTCCTTTGCCTTATAGGCGGCGGGCTTGGGGTAGGGCTGGGCTACGGCCTGGGCTGGCTGGCATACTTCTTCATAAAGGTGCCCCCGACGCTGGGCGCGGGCACTATCTCTTTCGCTTTCGGTTTTTCCACGATCATCGGAGTCGGGTTCGGCTTCTGGCCGGCCCTGCGCGCCGCCATGCTGGACCCCATCGAAGCACTTCGGTACGAGTAGACAGAAAGATCTTCCGGGACGCACAACAAGAGGGGCCGGCTTATAAAGCCGGCCCCTCTTTCGTTGTTCTTGCCTGCGGATCGATTACACCGGTATCTTCGCGGTCGCGTCCTTCTTCACAAACTCGCCGGTGGAGATATTGCCAATACGCTTGAAGCCCCACTTCGCGTAGAACTTCTTGGGGCCGCGGGTGTTATCCTCAGGGGTCATCATGGCCTTGGAGGTGTTCAGTTCGCTCTCGGCAAACACCATCTCATAGCCGTTGGCCGTGTCGAAGGTGAATTCCTTGTCGCCTTTAAAGGTGTTGAAGAACAGGAAGCCGTCCTTGTAAAGCTCAACCTTTATAGCCACCTTCTCGCCGGCGTATTCCTGCGCCCACTTTTCCGAAACCTTCAAGGTGAACTTGCCGTCGGCGTATGAGAACTCGCCGGCCGCCAGGCCGTTATGGTCCGGGGCGGTAGCTATCTTGTACGTAGGGGTAAGCTCGTAGCGGACATCGTACTGGCCTATTTCGCTGATATTATATCCGTAAGCGGCTGAGCGGGTGCGGATGTCCATGCGGGGGCCGTCGATGCAGACCTCGAAGGAGTCTCTTTCCCAGGGCAGCAGCTGGCGCGGAGCTATGTTGATCTGAGCGGTGCGGCGGAACACGTCGTGGGGGCGCTCATAGCACTGCATGCCTTTGGTTGCCGCTGCTTCTTTGGGGTGGTGACCAGGGCCGCCGGGATGACCGCCGGGCTGGCCGGGGTTATGAGGCTGGGGAGGATCAGGCACATAGTGGCACTCCTGCACATACTCCACGCTTTCAAGCCTGACGGCCTCTGACTGCAGCGAACCGCCGGAGGGACCGAAGTTGAAAGTATGGCAATCGCGGGTATACCTAACGTGGCCCTGGTAGGGTCCGGGGTAATTATAGAAGTTGTTATTATCCCACTGGCCGGGCTGGTGGTTACCGAAGCCGGGCTGGCCCGGGTAAGGGTAGTCGAGCGTGGCGGCCTGCTCTATAGCCTTTGACACATCTACGCCTTTGTCGAAATCTACGTCGGCCGCGCCGGCGATTCCGGTCATGCCGAAACAGACTAGCGCCGCAATAAGTTTATTATTCATCAGTTTCCTCCCTAAGTTCCGCCTTGCCGACGGTTTCCTGTTTATAGTATAGGCCGAAAACCGCGCAGGGATAAGAGCCTTAAGGCCCAACAAGGGGACGCTTTTAGGCCCGGCAGGGCTTACCTGAAAGGCCTATGCAGGGGAGTCAATGAAAGGTTCTAGTTGCCGTTGTATAGTTCCAGCAGCAACTGTCCGTGCATGCTGTCTATGGAAGCGGGCGCGGCGGAATACCCGTTCAGTATCGAGGTAAAAACCAGCGTCCTGCCCTTTTTTGTCTTCAGGTAGCCGGTATAGGAGCGCACGCCGTTCAGCGAGCCGGACTTTATCCTTAAATTCTTTTCCAGCGGGGTGCCCTTCCCCAGGTTCCGCACATGGCCGGTGGCGTCGGGATCGCCCGGGTAGACCAGTGAATCGTAGAAATCATGGTAATATTTTTTCTTATGGACGGCCCTCAGCATATCCGTAAAATTTTCAGCCTTGGCCGTATCGCGGGTTGAAAGACCGCAGGCGTCCACAAAGTCCAGCTCCGCCGTATCCATCCCGTTCTCGGCCAGGTAGGCCTTGATAGCGGAAAGCCCCGCCTCCGCTGTGCCGGCCCCGCGCTGCTGGCCGAGCTGCCTGAGCAGCAGTTCGGCATACAGGTTGAAACTGCGCTTGTTGGTGACGCGCACGACGTTTTTAAGCGGGGCCGACGCCGTCTCCGCCAGCAGGACGGCGCCGGGGCCGGGAGGCAGCGGGCCTTTGTAAGGTTTTTTATTTGAGTTGATGCCGGCTTTAGTCAGGTAGTAGCCGAAGCTCTGCGCGGCAAAGAAAGCGGGGTCAGGCAGGGCGCCTTTGATGGCGAATTCCGCGGAACCCTGCGGTATCGAGCCGCGCAGCACCGCCTGGTACTGCCCGGGGAAAGCGAAGATGTAGCCGTTGTCGCCCGAGCCCGCCGGGCCGGTCTTCATATGGTTCTCGAACTTGAGGCCGTCGATGTACGGCTCGGTGCGCAGCACGGCGGCCTCTCCGCCCTCTTTCCCGGAAGGCTTGAAATACAGTTTATATAGCCCGTCGTTCACGGTAAGGGCCGAAGGCTGGGCCGCGTAATAGTTGCCTATATCCTCCCAGGCCCAGGAGCCAGGCTGCACACTTTCGAAAGCGGAATCATCCCCCACCACGGCGCCGTTGATGACGTTTATCCCTTTAGCCCTTATGGCCGCGGCCCAGACCCTGAAGACCTCCTCGAGCGGCTCGGCGCCTTTCACCAGCTGGGAGCCCAGCGAAGCGTCCCCCGCGCCTTTAATGTAGAGGTTCCCGTTCAGGAAGCCGTTCACGATAGTCCCGTCATGATAAAGCCGGGTGGGAAAAGTTTTTTCCGGGCCCAGCCTGTCCAGGGCGGCGGCCGTCACAAAAACTTTAAGTATGCTGGCAGGCACAAGGTTCAGCCGGGGGTTGCGTTCGGCGACAATTTTCCCCGTCGCGGCGTCTTTGACGCTGAGCCCCCAGGACGCGTTCTTTACTCCCGGTGAGCCGGCGATCCTGCTTATCTCGTCTTTTATTCCCGCGGCCCGCAGGCCGCCGGAAAACAGGAGCAAAGCCGCCGCCAGCGCAGTTGTTTTCATAGGCAAAAGTATAGCAAATCCCCGCACTTTTTCCCGTGCCCGGGCCAAAGTGCCAACAATTCCGTAAGCCCCCTTCATAGTTCTCTGTTTTGCGCATAAAGTGATGGTGAGCAGATTCGCAGAGGCCAAAATGATCGCCGGAGCCCCGTCGGCGGCGGTCCCGCGCCGGTCGAAGGCGCTCAAAACGGCGGC
>JAUSCK010000047.1 GCA_030651035.1 Elusimicrobiota bacterium | reverse complement strand
CGGCTTATTCAAAATGAACGGGAAGCTGCTGGCGAAGGCCAGGTAGTCCTCGAAGCTGCTGAAATACCGGTGGGGATTTCCGATGCGGAGCGGCTGCCCGGCAAGGACTTCCGCCAGGGTTCTGCTATCGTGCGAGCGCTCCCATACAACCATGCGAATATCCTCGTAGCCTGTATTCTTCCACTGGAGAAAGTTCGCGTTACCGGTCAAAGCCGAAATGACCGGGACTATAGACATGGAGAGGTTGAGGAGATCAACCGCCTCTTGCGGCCCGGCGACCGCGAGGTTGAACTGTACGGAATTCATTAAGGCGATTATATCGGCTTTGGGCTCGCAGGCAGGATCCAGAAGCCCGGCCGAGGTGGCGCCATAGGGTCCGCGCAGCGAGTCATGGAAGCCGGGAACACAGGTATATTTTTCTTTCTTGGTTCTTGATATCTGATCTATGCGGCAGGCGGGGTATGACCCGATCCTTACCAGCCCCGCCCCCTGCCTGGCGGCCAAACCGGCGGCTTGCTGTTCTATCTTATTATAGGCGGCTTCAATCCCCGCTAACCCTTCCTTGTCGAGGTCTACGGGATCCGTCCGTAATTCAAGCTGCGCCGCGCCCATTTCACATGTAAGCATGTCCGGTGCGCCCGCAATGATGGCGTCGCGTACGCTCTGCTCTACAAGGCGCCCGTCATGGGTTGAAACCGTGGGGTACTCCGCCTCTAGCCCCACGGTCCGTGCTACGGGCTTGCTGGCGGACGCCGCTATCACGCGGGCCCGCTCTTCAAACCGCCGCCGCATCTCGTTTTCCGCTTCAGATGGGGTGTTCATTAAAGTATTCTCCTTTATCCTTATGCCATCCCTATCGCCAGCTTGGGGATGAGGTCGGTGACTTTCTCAAGGACTTGTTCCCCGTATACCGCCCCGGCCAGCATCTCCCATGTGCCGACAATGGTTCCCAGGTGCGCTACCACCGCTTCGCGCGTTGACTGATCCGGGCAGGCTTCAACCTTGCCCCGGGCATCTTCGCCATGGTGGATGATCACCCTGGACCCCGTATCGAAAGCCAGGTAGGGTGCCGCCTTGGGTTTGGCCCTGTCCAGGGTGCGGCCGGCTTTCGTATACAGGAAGGTGACATGCTGCTCTACCTCAGGAAAGGTCCTGCAGGTAAAGGCGTCAAAAGACTGCTCGTCGAACCGGCCGGCTTTCGCCGGGTTGTCCGCCAGCGTCCAGCCGACTTTCACCGCGACACCGGCGTGCCTGCTGAGGAACGCTATGTCGGCCGCCTCGCGGAGAAAGTATTCATTCTCTCCAGTGGCATGGTTCCCGACAGCCTGTTCAACCGCCTTGCGGTAATCCGGCTCGTTTTCCAGTTCCGAAGCCAGGAGGATAACGACCTCCGGCACCCCTATAAGCTCCGCCGCGCGTTTCACGATGGTGCGGGACCGCAGCGCCGCCTGGCGTACCTTTTCCTTCGAATAGTCTCCGGTGCGCAGGGCGTGGGTATCAGCCACAAGGAATATGAGCCGCGACCCGAGTATGTGCCTCCGGGCTGCTTCCGCCGCCACCACCATCCCCATCACGTCAAAAGGCGTTCCCACGCTCAGCCCCGCCTTGCCGGCCAACCCGAACCCGGCATACACCGCCGCGCCCGGTGTGGGCTTAAAGCCGCATCCCGCGATGCGCGCCGCCGCCAATTCCATCAACCCCGACCCCGCCGTTAAGATGTTCGTCATATGTCTCCCCTCGTGTTTGGTGCGCATCGCTATTTGCTGCCGCAGCGTGCGTTTTGCTTTTGTGGTTTATCCTACACGCATACTATATCCCACGAAGTGGAAGAAGTGAGTGAAACCAAGATGAAAAATCGGTGAAGTCCCGACTGCCAGCAGCGAGAAGTAAAATTAAAAATGTGCTATTCTTTGAAAACCCATATTTGGCAGGACCAGCTATGAGGTGTGTGGAGGAATAATGAATGAGAGCTATAACAAAAAAGACCTGTGGGAAAATGCTTCCGCACCTTTAGTATTCCTGTTGCCTGGAGGCACGGGCACAAAGAGGCCAGAAATGAAAGGTTTTGACGCCATGGCGGCCATGTTCTGGCTAAAGGGATATAGCGTGTATGTTTTTGCCACTTCGGGGCAGGACGGCCTCCCTGGTGAGTATTGTATGCGGAATTTTCTCAGGGAGGCTCAAATCGCATTACAGGCTCTCGTCGCCAAGCTCAACCCCCCATGCATTATTTTATTCGGAAGTTGTGCAGGGGGCGCTATCGCCGGACATCTGGCGGCGCGAACAGACCGCAGTGCCATTTTGGCATTATGGGAATCCCCTCTCCATTACACGGATAGCGATGTCACTGTTTTTGTGGAACGAGCCGGGCAATCCATGCCGTTGGCGGGAAACTTCATCAAGACGCTGGTTCATCTGGATTCGGCCATCGGACAGATAAAATGCCCTGTTTTGATAGCGTATGGCCCGCCGGTCCCGCCGGAAAGCGCTGTATTCAGGCACGAGGATATTCAAAAGACAGAGAGCGGATTGAAGTTGCTGCAGCCGCACCAGATGGAAAAGCTCTTTCTTCCTGGCACAGACCATAATCTCACAAGGGGCTCTAACGTTAAGTCATTAAAGCTGCTTGTCGCGGCCGTTTGCGGGTTTGTGCGGCGCCATCAATCGTAGGCGCTCGTGGCTCTGCAGCGGCTTTTACCGCTTTTCACCAATTTTTCACTTTTCTTTCTCTCCATTTTCATCTTTGTTTTGTATCCTATTAGTATCAGCAACTTCAGTTGCTAAGGGCGTAGCAAAGTTATCTATAATTAACGCACGGATACCCCATGGTTGCTATTTTCGCAGATGGTTTTGTTTCCGGTCTGGGCACGGCGTTGCTGGCCGTGGCCTTTGCCGTCGTATACTTGCCGACCAGGGTTTTCTATATAGCGCTCGGCGGTATATTTACCTTCGTCCCCTATGTGGTCTGGGCCTGCATGATGGCTGGCTTCGGCGTAATCGCTTCTTTCGGTTGCGGCATTTTCAGCGGGATTATCTTATCCGTGCTGGCCGAGGCTGTGCTGCATGGCCCGCTCGAACAGCGGAAGACAGCTACGGATGGGCATTTTGTGTGCTCCCTTGGTTATTACATAGTCCTTATCCAGATCGTCTGCCTGATCTGGGGCACACAAAAGAAAGCCTTCCGTCTGGGAGCTGATGTGATGACAGAAGTTGGCGGCGTAAGGCTTTCATTCGCGCAATTTACCGGGGCGATAGCCGCTATCCTTATATTGACCGGCTTCTATCTATGGGTGCAGCACAGCAGGCTTGGAACACAGTTCCGCGCCTTGGCCGATAACCCCCGTGAATTAGCCTTGGCGGGGCGTGATATCCGCGCGCTCCGTCTGCTGGCTTTTGCTATTTCGGGCGCCTTCGCGGCTGCCAGCGCAATTATGTTCGCTTCGGATCTCGGTTTTCATCCCTATTCCGGTCTTGACGCTGTTCTAATCGCGCTGGCAGCCGCGATGGTCGGTGCGCGCTGGTCATTGTTCGGCGCGGTCGGTATGGGGATCGTCATAGGGATAGTCAGGGCGCAGGCTGGCTTCGTGTTCTCCGCCCAGTGGCAAGACCCGGTGACTTTTCTGATACTGATCGGGGTGCTCTGGCTGCAGGAAGTTTTTAGCGCAAAGCGCCGGCTGGAGGCGGTGTAATGAATTACCTGCTGCACCTGACTATTTATTTCTGTATCTACGCGATACTAGCCATGAGCCTTAACGTGATGGTCGGCTATTGTGGCAGACTGACCCTTGCCTCTTCTGGATATTTCGCAATCGGGGCGTATTCATATGCTTTGGCTTCAGTTCTACTCGGGTGGCATTTTGTCCCGGCCATCCTTTTGGGGATAATAATATCGGCGTTAGCCAGCCTGGTTCTGTCCGTGGCCGCGTGGCGGTTCAAGGGCGATGTCTTTGTCATGTTTTCGCTCGCCGTCCAGGCGATTATTTTAGGGGTTTGTGTAAACTGGGCGGTAGGAAGCGCCGAGCTGGGCACCTGGGCCAACCTTACGAACGGCCCATTGGGGATTTCCTCTATTGCCAACCCGGTGCATACTCGCGGCAATTTTGCAATTTTAGCGCTTGCCCTGATGGGCGGTGCGGCGGTTCTATGCCGGCTACTGCTTGCGTCGCCATTCGGCAGGATATTGCTGGCTATGCGCGATGATGAACTCGCTTTGCGTGGCCTGGGGAAGGGCGTAAAAATGGCGAAGGTTTATGCTTTCGCTTTTTCCTGCGGCCTGGCCGCCCTGGCAGGTTCTCTGTATGCGGCTTATCTAGGCTATGTCAACCCGAGCGTTGCCGCGCTGGATTTTTCTGTCCTCTGGTTGTGTATGGCCATTATCGGAGGCATGGGGAATTTGTACGGCCCTTTCGCCGGAGCGGCACTACTGCTGCTGCTGCCGGAGGTCCTCCGGTTCGCTCAGATGCCGACGGCTGTGGCCGATGATATGCGGCTGCTGCTCTATGGAGTTTTCTTGATACTCATGACTTTTTTCAGGCCGCAGGGAATATGCGGCAGATACAGGGTCGATTGACTATGGATAAAGAGCCCGCTTTTGATATAGCCACATCAGCTCGGACGCGCGGTTCGCGGCCGGAGGGTGCGGTTTTGTTGCGCGCTTCTGGCTTGTCCAAGGCGTTCGGCAGCCAATTGGTACTCGACGGAGTGGATTTGGAACTGCGGCAGGGAGAGGTGGTGATTCTGCGCGGTTTTAACGGAAGCGGTAAGAGCACACTTCTAAACATACTTTCCGCGAACCTGGAGCCTGACGCCGGTGTTTTGGAATTGGGCGTAAATGGTGCCAGGAAGATTTTCCGCTTCCCGTCTCGCTGGTGGCAAAAACTGGGACTTAACAACAGATTTACCCCGGAATTAATATTCAACAAGGGTTTCGGGCGGACTTGGCAGGACATCCGCTTGTTCTCAAGCTTAAGCTTGCGCGACAATATCGCAGCCGCTATCCCAGAACAAGTAGGCGAGAATCCCTGGTTCGCCGTGGGGCGGTTCTCGGCCGTTCAACGGCAGGAAAGTACCGTCGCCTCCTCATCTCAGGAGGAATTGGAACTGCTCGGTTTGGGGGAAGAAGGCGCGTTGTTGGCGGAAAAATTGTCCGTCGGCCATGCCAAGTGCGTGGCTATTGCCAGGGCTGTGCGGGCTGGGGCCAAGGTCATTTGTCTCGACGAGCCATTGGCCGGGGTGGACACCCTGCACAAAAAGAAGATAGTCGAGCTTTTGCGTGTCCTTGCGCAGCGGGAACATATCACCCTGGTGATCATAGAGCATTCCTGGAATATTTCACAGATCATGGACCTGGCAACTACGCTATGGACATTGGAGGGGGGTAAATTGAGGGTTGAGCAACCTTCCATGGCGGGTTTGCCGCCCGTCAATGCGGATAATGAAAGCGACATACAGCAACTTGGCCGGACGGCGACCCTGACAAGTCGAAGAGTTGTCGGGAAAGAGGTTGCTACACCCTTTCTAGAGGTGGAGGACCTGGTTGTCTATCGCGGGCGACGCCTTATTGTAGGAGATTACCAGGAGGATGGGGGGGAAATTAAAGGGGTATCGTTCACTCTGCGTCAGCCTGGGCTCTATCATCTTCATGCCCCCAATGCCTGGGGAGCGAGCACCCTTATAGAGGCTATCGCCGGGATCATTCCTGTCGCGCGCGGCAAAATCCGCTTGAATGGTAAAGATATAGAAAGGTTCTCTCCATGGCACAGGGTCAGCGCAGGTGTTAGAATAGCGCTGGCGCGGGCAAACGGATTTCAGAGTCTGACCGTCAGGGAGATGTTCGACCTGGCGCAGGTACGAAGCCTGCCTGAGGGCTTCGACCTATTGTTGGAGAAACAGATGTCCTCCTTAAGTGGAGGGGAGCGTCAGAAAGTCGTCCTCTGGAGCATCCTTCACGGTCCTGCATTTATGGTCGGGATATTCGACGAACCCTATATGTCGCTGGATGTGCGGGAGGCGGAGCGGATAAGCGCTGAATTGGGCCGCCTAGCCTCGGAGAAAGCCATTCTGATCACTGTTCCCGCGAGCACATGTTCTACAGGGGAGGGTTTTTATGAAGTTCCTTAAAGAGTCCTCGTTAAGAAGAAAAACAGCCGAGTGGGCTAAAATCCTCAGCATATCTGATAGCGATACAGGGTTAGCGCTTTCCGCCCCGGCCCTTCTGGTCTTAGACATGCAGAACGAGTTTTTGAATGAAAGCGGCCAGATGCCTGTTTGGGGCGGGGCGGCCGTCATTCCGCGTGTTTCAGCCTTGATACGGACGTTTCGCTCCGTTGGACTACCGGTAGTTTTTAGCAGGCACCTGTGCATAGAGCCGTTTAAACACAAAGACTCCCTTAAGGTTATGGGCGGGATCGTCGAACCCGCAAAATTCCTCTGTAACGGGACTTCCGGTGCGCGGCTCCACCCTGGGCTGCCGATAGCTGACGAAGACATACAGATCACAAAATATCGTTATAGTGCTTTTTATGATACCGCCTTAGACACTTTATTGCGCGTCAACCGTGTTGCCGATGTGATAATTACCGGGGTGGCTACCAATATCTGTTGCCAGGCGACAGCCCAGGACGCCTTTTTCAGGGGCTACCATGTTGTGTTCACTATAGACGGCACGGGGGGCGTAGACGAGGATTCTCACCTCGCGGCGCTGAAAACCATTCAGCTTGCTTACGGGCGGGTGGCGCTTGTCGGGCAAGTATCGGACGCGGTCAAGCGGTTGGCGGGCAATAAGGGCTGAGAGGTGGGTTGCCGTGGGCGGAATTGTCTCTGCTGTAATTAAGGAAAATTAGTAATATAGATTATCGGGCGCCCGAAAAGGGCATGGAGGTTTCTATGGTATTTGTGAATGAAAAAATAACGCGGCAGGCTGTCGCGGGACTGCTTATGGCTGCGCTAGTTGTTTTCGGTGGTTTCGGCCTTGCTGTAGCCGCTGAAAACAAGAAAACAACCCTGCACATCTTAGCCTTGCTGCCGCTGACTGGGCCGGGCAAGTCCTTGGGGGAATTTCTGCAGAACGGCATCGAGATGGGGCGCGTAGAAGCCGGGAAACGCACGCGCGGTGCGGTTACCGTCGAGGTAGAATATCACGACAGTAAGAACCAGCCGCAAGAGGGCGTCAGCGCCTTGCAGGCGGCTTTGGCTAAATCCCGGCCTGACGCCGTGATCGCGGCCATGAGCTCCGTCGCCAAGGCCGTGTTGCCCGTGTTGGAAGAACAGGGCATTCTTACTATTGTCACCACGACCGCGCTGACGGACCTCCCTAAGGGGACAAAACATGTGATCCGGGTATACCCTACCTCGCGCGATTATGTCGAGTCCGTCGCGAAGCATGTGGCTAAAAAATTCCAGCGGGTTGCGATTTTGTACGTGAATGACGATTTCGGGCAAAGCAACCAGAAAGTGTTCGCCTCCATTGTTAAGGACGCCGGCAAAGTCTTGGCCGCGTCGGAACCTTTCGGTCTGCAGCAGGCAGACGCCAGGCCAGCTATCGAGCGCGTGTTGGCGGCCAAGCCGGAAGCTGTCTTCGTGACGGGCTATGGCCCGGCTTTTGTCACGGTGTTCAAGCAGCTGCGCGAACTTAAAGGGGACCTGCCCATTTTCACCGAGATAGGCTTCGCCAACCCGACCATCCTGGCCGAATTGGGCCAGTCTGCGGACGGTATTACTTTTAACGGAACCGCACTGGAACTGATGGCGTCCGGGAACAAATCTTCAGAGAAGTTCCGGAAGCAGTACCGCGCCCAGTTCAAGAACGATCCCTACATGGTGGCGGGTTTCGCCTACGATTCAGTCCTCATGCTCGCCGAGGCGGCTTTGAAGGCCAAGCCGATGGGCAAACCCGATAAGCCGGGCGTGATTGCCCTATCGCCGTTCAACGGCGCTATGGGCACCATTCTCCTTGACGGCGAGGGCGAGTGTAGTGTGCCGCTCATGCTTATGCGCAGGGAGAAAGGCCGGACGGTAAAGGCGCGCGATTAAGTTGCAGGACGGTGCCTTGATTATGAAGCAAACTAAAAAACAGGGCCTGATGTCTTCGCAATTCGACGTCATGGTAACCTCCGTCTGCAATGCCCGCTGCGCTTTTTGCGTCCAGGAGGCGACTTTCAAGCCGCCATGCGGCAAGGACGCAAAGTTTCTGCGCGCTTTGCGCGATTCTTTCGGCTGGTTCTACGCTAATGGCGGCCGCCGTGTCGTTATTACCGGCGGCGAGTCGCTGCTGGAGTTTTCCAGAGTTAAGGCAGTATTGGCGGAGCTAAAGCAGTATAAAGACCTGCAGGTTAAGGCGCTCTACACCAACGGTTCTTTGCTTCTGCGGAGATTATCCAAAGGTTCGAGTGACAGCGCCGTGGAAACTTTAACTAAGGCCGGGCTTGGGTGCGTAAACCTGTCAGTGCACCATTACGATAACGAGATAAACAACGCTCTGCTAGGTTTGCCCGGCAAACCGCGAACCGAGGAAATTGTTAAGCATCTTGAGGCTTGCGGCCTGCCCTTCCGGCTCAATCTGACGCTTCAGCGCGGTGGTATCTCTACGGCCGGCGACCTTATTAAGTATGTTAAGTGGGGAGTTAAACTTGGCGCTAAAGACATTTATGTGCGGGAGCTGTTCCGTTTCGCAAGAGATATAAATTGGGCGGCAGCGGACCGCGATGCTGTCGCATACAGCAATAAAAATCATGTGTTGGTGCCGCCTATGCAGCGACTGCTTAAGAAACACGGATTTTCCTTGTTAAGTGAACAGCGCGAGTTTCTCCGAGACAAGACCGAATGGGCGTTCACGCATTCTCCGTCCGGAACGCGCGTTTACCTCTCCAGTCTGGAAATAGGCTCGGAGAGTCCCAAGGGTTGGCCGTACCTGGTCCTGATGCCCGACGCCGTGCTCTACAACGGCTGGCTGGGAAGCAAGTGTAAAGTGACCCGCGCCATGATGGCGAGTGTTCAGCCATGAAGATGTTGCAGTGATGATAAATATAAACAGGGGATTGCTCTCAGTAAATCGGATATTGTATGAAAAGAAAACAGAATACAATTAACCATGAGTTAGTGTGGTTGGTGGCGGAGCAATTGCGAAATCCAGTTGCTTCTCGGGAAACGTGGCCACTCCAACTCGAACAACTCTTTCGGGGTGTGTTTCATAAGGATTTGGAGCAGTGGGTGATTTCTTCTTGCTTCGGGCAAGACCTGCGAAAGGAAGAGTGCGATTTTCAAGTCGGGGAACCTCCGACTGGTGCGCAAATATGGTTGAACGCTAAAGTTAGATCAGGGGAAGCTATTACTTTCACTAAGCTTCTGGCTTCACCCAATCCGGCCTATGAGAAGGCCCCGCTAGTATTGCCATCTATTTTTTATAAGTTTTCCGGCAAATGTGCCTCAGCAGTTGGTCCCCGCTTAAAATGTCTCCACATAGAGAAGCTGCTAAATTTAATTTCACAAAGAATGCCTAAGACAGCCATATCCGAAGAAAAACTAGAAGAAATTCACAAAGGCTTACTTGAAAAGGATGTTATTACTGAAGAAATGTCGAGCCAGCTCCGTAAGGAAATAGATATAGTTCGCGGTAGGCCCTTAGCCGCGGGCGAATTTGACATAAACAAGCTTATCCCCGTGTTTATGGCCCAACATCAGG
>JAUSCK010000040.1 GCA_030651035.1 Elusimicrobiota bacterium | reverse complement strand
GCAGGATGCGAAGACTAAACTGTTTAGAGAGGTGCTGCCGAAAGGCGCACAAACATTCAGAAATGGAGGCTTGGTTAAAAAGTTTACGACGGAGCACCGACGAGAGATCTCATGCTCATCTTACGATTAGAAAATGCTCCCCTGTTTTCAGCCCGGAATAAAAATCCCGCTCCTTTCCCCGCTTTTGCCGGGATCCGGGAAAATACCCGCTATTTTTTGCCGTTCAACGCACACCGCGCCTTAGTCAGGAATTGTTATTATAACGGCAGGGCTTCGCTATTCACTGATCTCAGCGGGTGAACGACAACGGTTCTTATGTTTACGATAACGTCAAAACTTCCCGGCGCGCCGGCGGCAATAACCGCCGCCCGCCCCCGCATTTCCGGGGAAGGGCCGCGCCATGGGTGAGCCCGGCGGCCCCGGTCCCGATCCGCGCCTGAGCGGCGCCTGGCCGCGCCGGCTCACGCCGGCGCACGTGCGCATGATCGCGCCGGACGAACTGAAAAGCTGGATAATCCATGACGACGAGGATGTGCTCGTCATCGACAAACCCGGCGGCGTAGTCTGCCACCCGTCCAAGGCGGGCCCCTGGTCCAGCCTGGTCGGCGCGGTGCGCGAGCACTCCGGGCTTGCTGTGTCGCACCTGGTCTTCCGCCTCGACCGCGAGACGAGCGGCGTGGTGGTGCTTGCGAAAACTTCCGCCGTGGCAGGCCGCCTGCAAAAGGCGCTGCGGCTGCGCCGGGTGGGCAAGGCCTACCTGGCCATCATGACGGGTGAGTTTTCCGAGCCTGTGACGGTCGACCAGCCGCTTGGCGGCGATGAAAGCAGCCCGGTCCTGGCGAAATCAGCCGTGCGGCCGGGCGGCCAGTCCGCCGTAACGCACTTTACCCCGCTTTCCCGCGGCGGCGGCTTTACGCTGGTCCGCGTAGTTACAGAAACCGGCCGCAAGCACCAGATCAGGGCCCACGCTCAATGGCTGGGGAAATGCCTCGTCGGCGACAAGATCTACGGGCCCGACGAGCGCTGCTTCCTGGATTTCCTCGCCCGCGGCTGGACACCCGACCTGGCGGAGAAACTGCTCCTGCCCCGCCAGGCCCTGCATTGCTCCGGGATCGATATGAGAAAGGCGGGGGTCGAGCGCGTGTTCTCCGCCCCGATGCCTGCCGATATGCGCGCCTTTTGCGACACCCGCGGCATCGCCATCCCCGGGGGAATATAGCCGCCGGCGGGCCCTTTTCCCTTTTGGGCAAAGGGTATAGGCCTTTCGCCCTTTTAAATTCCGCCGGCGCGTGTTAGACTTTACTTATGCCAAATTCGGTATACCGCCGGTCTATATTCATATTATCGCTGCTCGCGCTCCCCCTTGTCCAATGTTTTGCCGGGACGGCCGGAATTTTTTCCACCACGCTTCCCGACAGGGCGGCGCTTTCTTCCGTTTTACCGCCGGCTCCGGCGCCGGCCCTTGCAGCCGCGGTTTCGCGCCCGGCCGCTTCCGGCCACTACCTGGAACTTTCCGGGCTGGACCTGACCGCGGTCCCGGCGGCGCCGCTTGCCGGCTCCCGCGAGGACAAGGCTGATTTTGTGACGCTGTTCTCCTGGCAGTCCAGGCGCACGGGCGCGGATTGCGCGCGTGCGAAGTCCGAGATGTATCACTCTTACGAGGTTTTCTTCGGGAAGATCACCCCCTTCACGGCGCCGCAGGCGGCCGAGGTCACCGCGTTCTTTAAAAACGCGGCTGAGGATTCCGTGGCCGCCAACACCTATCTGAAAAATGTTTACCAGCGCCAGCGACCGTTCCTGCGCGACGCCGGGATCGTTCCCTGCATCCCCAAAACGGCGGGCCTCTCCTACCCCAGCGGCCACGCCGCCATGGCCAGGCTTTTCGCGCTGATACTGGGCGACCTGGCGCCTTCCCGCAAGGCGGAATTTATGGCCAGGGCCGACGAGGCCGCGCTTAACAGGGTGCTGGCGGGGGTCCACCACCCTACCGATGTGGAGGCCGGCAAACTCCTGTCCGGAACGCTTTATAAGCAGCTGCTTGGGCAGCCCGATTTCGTAGCCGATATGCGCTCCCTGCGCCGCTTCCTGAAATAACAAAAAAACTCCTGCCGCCGCTTCTTCCGCCGGGTTTTCTTACGCGGGGTGATGCGGAGCGCGGTTTTTTTGTTAGAATATCAACATGGCTGAAGAGATCCGTTTAAGGGTTATCGCGATTGACGATGACGAGTCCATCCTCGAAACGTACGAGGCCGTGCTTTCCGCCGTCTACGAGGTAAAGACCTTCAGCAATCCCAAGCAGGCCAAGGAATTCCTGGACTCGGCCGTTCTCGCGGATATCCCCGACGTGATCCTGATGGATATTATGATGCCGGGCATAAGCGGCCTGGTGCTGATGACCCATATCCACTCCATGCCGAGCACCGCGCATGTTCCCGTCATAGCCGTGAGCGGCAAGAGCGACCCCGCCGCGGTAAAAGACGCCCTGCTGTTCGGCGCCGTGGATTTCGTAGCAAAACCCTTCGAATTTGTGACGCTGAGAGCGAAGATAAAAAAAGCCTTCGAAGCCTCCCGGTAAAAAAGCCCCGGCGCCATTTTTCCTCCCGTTCCCCTTTTTCCCCTTTTGCCCCCGGAATTATGTTATACTATAAGGGTAGTCAAACCAGAACTCAAGTTTTTGAAGCCTATTCTACCAAGCAACAACCGGAAAAGATAGAGCAGAGAGAGTTGAGTCAGGTAATTATAGTTGCTAGGAGAATAATACAATGAGCAAGAGAATATACGTGGGCGGCCTGCCCTTCACAACCACCGAAGCGGAAATGAACACCCTGTTCACTACGTACGGTGCGGTTACCAGCGCCAAGCTTATCACCGACAGGGATACCGGCCAGTCGCGCGGTTTCGGCTTCGTCGAGATGGCCAATGACGCGGAAGCAGTGGCTGCCATGGAGAAGCTGAACGGCTCCGATTTCGGCGGCCGCAAGCTGACCATTAACGAAGCTCGCCCGATGGAAGCCCGCACCGGCGGCGGCGGCGGACGCGGCGGTGATCGCGGCGGACGCGGCGGCGGCGGCGATCGCGGCGGCTACGGCGGCGGCAACAAGTGGTAATCTAAAATCCTTTAACGGTTTTAAACCCCCCCATATAAAAGTGGGGGGGTTTTTTATTGGTTATCCTCTCCGAAAACAGGTGAAAGCAAAAGGCTAGTGTTGAAGTTTCATTTTTTGAGCAGGGCTTCCACTTTTTCCTGCAGCTGGGCTAGAGCTACCGGCTTGCCGAGGAACGCCCGGCAGTTCCTCTCCTGCGTGAAGATCTCGATCATCCCGCTGTCAAAATATTTCCCGCTCATGACGATGACCGGGACATCGGCGGTTTCATCCGCGGCCTGCAGTTCGCGCAGCACCTCTATCCCGTTCATCTCCGGCATCACTATATCCAGGAAGATGAGATCCGGCTTGAGGGCGATGGCCTTCGCGAGGCCTTCTTTCCCGTTCTGCGCCAGCGCCACCGTGTAGCCCAGCTTCGTGAAATGTACGGACGCAAGGCCGCTGAAATCCGCGTCGTCGTCTATCATAAGTATAGTGGCCATTTTCGCCCTCCGAATAATCAGCCTGCCGCAGCTTCCGATCACGCTGCCCTTCCCCGGACCAGCACCGTTACCCCAATTTTACCTAACTATCGGCCACAAGCAAAAGACTCCTGCCTTTCCCGGCTTCCCCCATTATTTTTTCAGCCGCCCGGTTAAGCGCAAAACATAATAGGCGAGCAAAGCTGCGGCCCCCGCGGGGATAGTTACGACGCCCGCCAGGCCGAACCCGCCCATGGCGTGCAGCAGGCCGCCGATCACGGGGATGTTCGGGGCGTAATCCGCGTTCAAGGTTTCTCCGAAAAGGCCCGCAATACTGCCGGCAAGCAGCGAAACGACTATAGGAAAAACGCTTGCCAGTATTATGATGTAAGGATTAAAATATGTTTTCCAGTTCCCGGATGTGTCGGCGGCGTTTCCGGCATCTCCCTCCTGCCGCTTTTTTTCCTTGAGCTTTGATATAGCCCGGACCTGCTCCGCCAGTTTCTCCATCTCGACCGGTTTGCGCAGGAAGCCGTAGCCCCCGGCCTCTAAAGCTTTTGCGCGGCTTTCCTTGTCGGTTTTATCGGTCGTCATGAATAATACCGGGATGGCTTTCAGGCGGTCATCCGCCTTCAGCCGCCTGCAAACCTCAAGCCCGTCCATCTCCGGCATTAGTATATTGAGCAGTATCAGGTCGGGAGCTTCCGCCAGCGCAAGCGCTATGCCTTCCGCGCCGCCTGCCGCCATAAAGACCGAGGCGCCCGGGAAAGCGCGCTCGAACAGCGCTTTTACTCCCTTCATATTCTCCAGGTTGTCGTCGATCTGGAGTATTTTCGGTTTATTCTCCGCTATAGGAGAAATCTCCGAGCGCGCCGGCTGCCCTTCAGCGCAGGTTTTTTCATCCTCCGGCTCGTCCCGTCCCTTTTCCCGGCGGTCGATCACTATATATACGGCCACGGACAGGATAAATAAAACCGTCAGCATGGTATACCCGACGGACC
>JAUSCK010000004.1 GCA_030651035.1 Elusimicrobiota bacterium | reverse complement strand
TTTTTTTTTGCTTGCATAATAACACTATATATTATAATATAGTGTTATATGACAAAACTTCAACTCGCGGCATTGCGGCAAAAAATCCGTCTTCTTACCGGTCGGCGCTTCAGTTTGGAGCGCACAGCTATGGGGTTTGTGCCCATGCTGCAGGCCAGCCTTCTTGAGCGGCACTTTCGCAAGAACGCTCCCGCAGCCTATTACCTATCCATCCCCAATGCGGCTGGCACTAGCCGGCACCGCTACGTGCGCAAGGCCGATGTGGAGATGATCCGCAGGCAAACCGACGCCTGGAAGGAATTCAGCCAGGCGCTGGCGGAGTGGGTGCGGGGCAACAAAGAAGTTGAGCGCCTGTTGCGCCGGATAGGTGAAGGTCGCTGCGTGAAGATCGACCTTGGCGGCGGACGATGAAAACCTGGCAATTGTGGCGCGAGGATAAGGCGGCGGTAACGCGGCAACTGGAAGAGGGGCTGCGTCACGAAGGGCATAACAGTGCGTTCGGAGACAACGATCTGATTATCGGTTTCCTGATGGTGGAAGGTTTCTGGTCGGTGCTGACGGAGACTAAAGCCGACCTGCTAAAAAAAGAGAACGGTTATCCGCCAAGGCTGCTGAATGGCCTTTGCGCGTTGCGTGAATTGGCCGGGGTTGAGCGCATAGCGCAAAGCGGGAAGATTCTGGGCGATGAAGCGCTGCTTCGGCTGGTGGGGTTTCAGGCCGAGCAGATCGAGGCGGCGCGCTCGGATGGGCGCCTGCGTGTTGATCCGGAGACATTATCGAATCATTTAAGCCGGATCAGCGCGGAGTCGGCGCAGGGCAGCTGGTGGGAGCATGTGCGGCTGTTGAGAGCGAAGCGCTGGTACCGCGGCGGGGTTTACGCGGTGGACGGAACGGATATCACAATCCCCTATGGCCAGAAAGAGAATTACGAAGGTTCGGAGAAGCGCGGTGAGGGGGTGGGTTATAAACTAGTGGTAGTGCTGAATATCGACGAGGGGCATGAGCGGGTTGTGGGTTGGGCGCTGGGCGGGCTGGCGCGCAGCGAGAAGGCGATGCTGAAGGAAATCTTCAAGGGCCTGCGCGAGCAGTTCGGACGGCTTGGGGACTGGATGGATGTTTTAGTGATGGACCGCGGATATTGGGGCGCCGAATTTTTAGGCGAGCTTAAGCGTTCGGAAGGGGTTGATTACGTTACCCGGACGCGGGACGACGAGGTTGATGTGGCCAGGGAGGCCGACGGGCTGGCGCGGCTTGAGAGCACAAAGTGGCATGAGGCGGGGGAGCAGCACAGCCGTCTGGGGCCTATGCTGGTGCGGATGGCCTGTTTTTCCGACTTGCCGCTTTACGACGGGGAAAATAAGGATCACGGACCCTGCCAGGTGGTAATAGCAGAAGAATATGACCTGAAAGGGCGGCGGTTGCCGGAGCGTCCGCGGTTCCGCTATGTGACCAGCCTTCCCGTGGATCCGGCTGATGAGCAATCCGTGCAACAGATCCGGACGTATTATCGCCGGCGCTGGTCGGTGGAGAATCAGGGATTCTGGGTTTTGACCAAACGGTGGAACCTGGACGCGTTGGCCGGGCGGAACCTTAACGCCATCCGCGCGCGGCTGAACTTCGTATTGCAGCTGTACAACGCGGAGAACTGCTGCGCATGGAAACATCCCGGGAGTTTCCAGAAGGAATTGCCGCGGCTAAAGCGGCCGCCCAAAGGCGAGCGGCTTGGCAAACCGTCCATCATGATCTATACGCCAGATGGCCGGGTGGGTTCGTTTCAGGCAAACGAATACCAGCGGTTGATAACCGCGTCTGTGACCAGGGAGGTGACCACTGCGGTTGAAAAGGCCACGCGAGAGGCCACACAAGTCGAAGCCAAAAAGAATTTGAAAGACGTCATTTCCAAAGGGTTGCAGGAAGGTAAGAAAATAGAGGATATTTTAAGAGAACTTTGATAGTTCATGGTGTCTGTCGCAGGAATTATTAAAATATGTGTTTAGGCCGGTCCGCTATCTTTGGGGCCGCCACCGACGGGAATTTTGCCACAGCGGTTTGGCGCGGAAAAAAATCACTTTCGATTTTCCTGGTGTAGCCTGGTATCTATTGACTTTTGCGGGAATTTCAGCAAAACTATAATGATACTATGGAATCCATAAAGGTAAGTTGGATTTCATAACCGTCTTTCCCGCGAAACAAAAAGTTCATAATTTATTCGGGATTACTTAACAAGCGTCTATTATAATATTTTAAGCGCGGGTATGTTGCGGGATTGTAAAAATGAACACACTTCTCAATAAGGCTGCGGCTGCGGCGATGCTGATAGTTTTATCCTCGGCATTGTCCGCCGCCCCTTCCCTGCTTTCCCCTGCGGACGGCGCGGCGGGCGTTTCACAGAGCCCGGCGCTGAGCGCGGCGGAGCTTACGCCCGGCGCTTCGGCGCAGTACCAATTCCAGATGAACACGGCGGATGTCTGGACCGCGCCGCTGTTCAGCTTTGACCAGACCGCGGCGCAGTCGTTCGTGGGGCAGGGGGCGTTCAGCGGGCAGAACACCACCGTTTTGGTTGCGAACGACGCTTATTCGTCGGTAAGCACCGCCACCTTCGCTTTTTATTCGAACACTTCCAAACTTGACCCCGATACGCAGTATTACTGGCGCGTGAGGGTCAAACCTTTTCCGCCCGGCACCGCGTACGGCGACTGGTCCGCCACGGCCAGTTTTACCACGGGGCGCTTCGCCGTTCAAAACCCCGCAAACCACCTTGCGATAAGCGGCGGAGGCATCTCCGGGGCCCCGGGCGCGGTCAGCATAGGATTTACCATAGCCGAGAACAATGTGACGACCGCCACCTCGGCGGGCCTCGGGGCGTATAATACGGCGGACTGGATCTTCGTCAAGTTTTCCACGATGTCCGGAGCGGAAGGCTCGTGGAACCATGCCACGCTGACAGGCGGCAGCGTGGGCGCCGGCGCAGCGCTTTCGGCGGTAAGCGACTATCGGGGCGTTTTCTTTGACCATACGGCAAATTACGCCTACTGGACCGCCGGGGCCACCGTCACCTGGAATTCCACGGCTGACGGGATCGGCTTAACCCCGGTGCTGGTAAAAGTTTTCGCCATCTCCATGGTGCATGTGCCGACCGGCAGTTTTGTCTACAACGCGGGTGCGATAAGCGGCAGCGGAGTTAACAACTATGGCGCCGGTGCGCAGTCCACGGTTTCCGATGCTTCCCAAAGGCCGGCCGGCGCGGCCGCGAATTGGCCTAACGGCTACAACAGCTTTTATATCGGGCGTTATGAGCTCACGCAGGGTCAGTACGCGGATTTCCTTAATACTTTAGGGGTCAGCCAGGCGGCCGATCTTCACTATAACAGCGTGGCAAACGGGCATAACATCACTTACACCTCCGGAAACCCTTACGGCTCGCGCTACGCGGCTGTTGGCCCGAACGCGGCTAAGAACTACCTATCGCCATCCGATGCTTGGAGCTACCTGAGCTGGGCCGGGCTGCGCCCGCCCACTGAAATGGAGTTTGAGAAAGCCGGGCGTGACATAGGCGGCGACACCCGGACCTACCCGTGGGGCAACACCGCTCCGGGCACCGCGACCTACACCCCGCCAAATGAAGGCGGAACCTGCATAAACAAATACATAAATTACAACAACACAGCGGGGTGCTTAAAGGTGCTGGATGTCGGGCGGTATATGAGCGGGGATGTATACAGAACTGCGGCGGAAGCAGGCGCTTCACCCTGGGGCATAGCTGATCTGGGGGGTAATGCGATGGAAATTGTTGTGGACTGCTCTTATGCCAGCGTCCCTTCCAATGGCAACGGCACGGTATCCTGGCCGGTAGGGTGGCCCTCGCCTTCTGTTGGCGGTTACGGCGGGCGCGGCGGCAGCTGGGGCTACGGTTGGGACGTATTACGCGTGTCCGACCGCCAAGGCGTCACAGGTCTTGTATTACCAGGCCGTGACGGCAATGTGGGCGCGCGCGCCTGCAGGACGCAATAATAATAACCAGCCCCTTTACAAAGGGCGGGCAGAAGCCGGAGTCGGAAAGCGGCGGGAAAAATATGAAGAAAGTGGAAGCGGCAAAGACGGTGCAGAAAACCCCGGGCGCCTTTTTCGGGTGCCGGCTGGCTTCTGTTTTTATCCTTGCCTTTCTCTTTGCTTCCGCCGAAACCGGCGCCGCCGACCTGTTCCCCGGCCGCGGCTCCGTCATGAGCGCCACTATCTCCGGACAAGGGGTGTACGGCGCCATATTGCTGCTGCCCGCGGCCGGCGCGACCGGCGTTTCACAGAGCCCCACCTTAGGCGCGGCGGCGCTTGTCGCGGGCGCCACCACGCAGTACCTTTTTCAGGTGGACACTTTGCCGACCATGGACTCCGCCGCGGGGAATCCGCTGTTCAGTTTCAGCCAGGAATCGGCGCAGTCGTTCGCGGGGGGCGGCGCGTTCAGCGGACAGGATGCGACCGTTTCGGTTTCAAGCGACGCGTATACAGGCATAAGCACAGCGACATTCGCGTTTTATTCCAACAATGCGAAGTTGAGCCCGGACACACTGTATTATTGGCGGGCGAGCGCAAAGCCTTTAGGCGGCGGCTGGGGGACGTGGTCCTCAACCGCAAGCTTCACCACGGCGCGGTTCGCCGCGCAGAGCCGGGCTAACCATGCGGCGATAACCGGGGTGAATATCTTAAGCGTAACAAGCGATGGCCTGGCCACGATAGGGTTTAATATAGCCGAAAACAACGTGACGACCGGAACCTCGCTGGGCAATGGCGCGTATAATACGGCGGATTGGGTATTTGTGAAGTACTCCACGCAGGCCGGGGTGGGCGACTCCTGGAACCATGCCACTCTTACCGGCGGCACCGTGGGCGCGGGCGCCGCGCTTACCGCCGCGACCGACAAGAGGGGCGTTTTCCTGAACCATACCGCCAACTCGGCCTATTGGACGGCGGGGGTCACCCTGACCTGGGACGCGGGGGCGGACGGCCTGTTCGATAGTACGGTGACGGTAAAAATTTTCACCATTTCCATGGTGCGTATCCCGACCGGCAGCTTTGAGTACAATGCGAACAGTATAAGCTACGGCACGTGGAACGGCTACGGCGGCGATTTCCAGGCAACAGTAGCGAACGCGGGAAGCCTGCCCACCGGCGCGCCGGCTGGCTGGCCGAACGGCTACAACAGTTTTTACATGGGCCGCTACGAGGTGACGCAGGGCCAATATGTGGAATACCTGAACACCTTAGGGTCCGCCGAGGCGGCCAATAGGAACTATACCGGCGGAGGCGTTTCCGGGCAGAATATAGTTCAATTCTCTACCAACCCGTACGGTTCGCGTTATTACACTTATACCCCGAACAATCCCAAAGCCGTCCTGCCGTTCTCGCACGCCTGGCCTTACTTGAGCTGGGCGGGAGTGCGCCCGCCCACGGAAATGGAGTTCGAGAAAGCGGGGCGCGACATAAACGGCGATACGCGCAGGTTCCCCTGGGGGGATACAGTATTCCTTGGTACAAATACCTATACCCCCCCCAATGAGGGCGGCACTTTCCCTCGCAAATACCTTAATTTCGATTACAACGGCGATACAGTAGGGCAAGTGCTGGCTGCGGGGCGGTATATGAGCGGCGATGTTTACCGTACGCCTGAGGAAACCGGGGTTTCACCGTGGGGGATCGCCGATCTCTCGGGCAGCTTGGCGGAGTACGTATTTAACTGCAGTTACTCCAGCGTGCCTTCAAACGGCAACGGCACCGTAACCTGGCCTGCCAACTGGGCCGCCGGCTGGAATCTGCCCCCGGGCGTGTCCAGTTTCGGCTCAACGGCAAATGGTATTCGCGGCGGGGCTTGGTTTAACTCTTCTTCCTCCAATGGCTGGAACTTCGCCGTCTCCGGCCGCCCATGGCCGTCCTTTATCTACAACCACTACTACACCGATATAGGTGCGCGCGCCGTCAGGGGGCCGTAGATCAAGGATCAGGAATCAGGAGTCGGGAGTCGAAAATCTGGGATCGTGGATGAATACGTCATAAAGCGGCCGGTAATCGGCAAATGAATATGTTCAAGCGGGTTGCGGCATTAAGCATTCTGACGGGGCTGACGCTTACGGCGGCCCCGGCTTCGTCTTTTGCCGCGGATCTGTTCCCCGGCTACGGCGGCGTCCTGAGCGAGGTCAGCGCTGAACTTTATATACCGCTCCGGCCGTTTTCCGCCAGGCTTTTCCCCGAAAATAACGCGGTCGGCGTCTCTCAAAGTCCCACTTTAGGCGCGGCAAATCTTAACCTCGGAACCTCCGTGCAGTATCATTTCCAGGTGGATACTGCTCCCGGCATGGATTCCCAAGGGGGGGCGCCCCTGCTCAGCTTTAGCCAGGCCTCCGCGCAGTCGTTCGTGGGGCAGGGGGCGTTCAGCGGGCAGGATGCTGCCATCTCGGTTTCGAGCGACGCCTATACTGCGGTCAGCACGGGCACGTTCGCGTTCTATTCGAACAGCGCGAAGCTCGGCGCCGGCACGCTGTATTACTGGCGCGCGCGCGCAAAGCCCGCCGGCGGCGGTTACGGCGCGTGGTCCAGCACGTCCAGTTTCACCACCGGGAATTTTGCCGTTCAAAACCCGGCAAATCATCTGGAAATAAGCGGTGTAACCCTGTCCGGCGCCACAAGCACGGGCACGGTGATAATTAATTTTACGATAGCCGAGAACAATGTGACGACCGGCACCTCGTCCGGCGGCGGGGCGTACAATACCGCGGACTGGGTATTTGTCAAATTTTCCACACAGGCAGGGGCCGACGGCTCCTGGAACCACGCCACGCTTACCGGCGGCAGCGCGGGCGCGGGCGCCGCGCTTACGGCGGCAAGCGATAATAAGGGCGTTTTCCTTAACCATACGGCGAATTCCGCTTACTGGACGGCCGGGAATACGCTTATCTGGAATTTCGGCGCGGACGCGGTAGTGCTGGCAAAAGTGCGCGTAAAGGTTTTCGCCGTCTCCATGGTGCGCGTGCCATCGGGAAGTTTCGTTTACAATGTAGGCAATCTCGGCGGAACAACCTCCAATAATATCGCCGGTCCTAAAACCGTGGATTCAAATTTAACCGATGACCTACCCGCCGGCGCGCCCGCCGGCTGGCCCAACGGCTACAACAGCTTTTACATGGGGCGCTACGAGATAACGCAGGGCCAGTACGCCGATTTCCTTAACACGGTGTGGTCCAGTACTGCGGCTGCTCTTTACAGCAGCGACGTGGCATATGGCCACAACATGACGAACGTGGGTTCGTATCCGAATAAATATGCGGCAGTAGACCCGAACGCCGCCAAGAACTACGTGTCGTATGCGGATGCCTGGGGCTATTTGAGCTGGGCCGGCCTGAGGCCGCCTACAGAAATGGAGTGGGAGAAAGCCGGGCGGGATATAGGCGGCGACAGCCGGACATACCCGTGGGGCGACACCGCGCCTGATTTAACAACTTATGCCCCTCCGAACGAAGGCGGAACCTGCATACGGAGATTCATGAATTACAACAATACAGCGGGTTGTGCGAAAGTGCTAGATGTGGGGCGCTACATGAGCGGAGATGTATACAGGACAGCAGCAGAAACCGGAGCATCGCCGTGGGGAATAGCTGACCTGGCAGGCAATGTATGGGAACTGACTATAAACTGTTCGTGGGCGAGTGTGCCGTTAAATGGCGATGGCACGCTTAACCTGCCTGCAAGCTGGCCGGTGCCGGGCGCAGCTACTGCAGGTATTCGCGGCGGTTGCTGGAACGACTATGCGTCGTACGGACGTGTGTCCGACCGTAGCCTCGCTAGTTGGGCTTACACTGCTCGTAGCAACTATGTGGGCTCCCGCGCTGCCAGGACGCCGTAGAAAAAGAGAATCGAAAATCGGGCGGGAGTCGGGAATCATAGATCAGGCAGCAGGTGAAAGTGGCTGCTAATCGGTAATATGAACATCTTCAGGCGGTTTGCGGCGATGGGCGTAATAGCGGGGCTGTTACTGACAGCAGCCCCGGTATCGCCTTTTGCCGCGGACCTGTTTCCCGGCTACGGCGCCGCCTTAAGCGCGGCCAGCGCCGACCTGGATGTTTCTATCCCCTCGATCCTTATTTCCACGCCGGGCTATCCCGCGAACGGCTCATATGTCAACATCGCTAAAACCGTTTTCACCTGGGTGGGAGTAAGCACTCCGGCGGCTGCGGCGCTTGGTTCAGGGGCCAATTACTCGGTGCAGATAGACAACAACAGCGATTTCTTAAGCGTCGAGGTAACGCTTTCCACACCGGTTATAATCGGCAGCACCGCGGCCTTAACCGCGAACGGCGCCGTAGCGCTGTCCGCGCAAACGCTGGCTGACGGGACCACCTGGTATTGGCGGGTGTTCACTCAGGCCGGCGTTTTGTCAGGCCCGTATTCCTCCACCTCAAGTTTTGTGACCGATGTCACCTCGCCCTCCGCTTCCGGCTTCCTGGTAAAGAACTCTACCGGCGGCTGGCTGGGCGAAGGCCAGTGGACAGGTTTGAACGTGGGGGTTACGGTGCAGGCCACAGTTCAGGACACGGTGTTGGGCCTTGCGGTTTCAACTTCGGCCCTGTGGGGCGGCAGCGACGGCCACGACTGGGGCGACCTTACCTCCGGCTTCAGCGTAAAATATACCACGAACGCCGGCACGAACTGGGTGGAGAGCGCCGGCTGGGCGGCGTCAAATAGCGGAAACCCGGTGATAGCGGGCGAGACGGAAGTCCGCTCGTTCGCGGTTTACAACGGGAGGCTTTACGGCGGCGGGTCTAACGGTAAAGTGTCGGTGTTCGACGGTGCGAACTGGGGTACGGCCAACGGCGGCCTGCCGGTTGTCGCGGGAGCCGTACGGGTGGAGGCGCTGGCCGTTTACAACGGGAAATTATACGCGGGAACCGGGAACGACGGCAAGGCGGCCGTATTTGATGGAACTACCTGGAGCATAGCTAACGGAGACAACGCCCTGATCGCGGGTGAGACCTCCGTGTATTCGTTCGCCGTTTACAACGGCAAGCTATACGCGGGAACTTATCCCGGCGGCAAGGTGGCGGTTTTTGACGGCAGCAGCTGGAGCGCGGCTAACGGCGGCAACGCGATAATTGCGGGTGAGACTACTGTCCTGTCGCTTACAGTTTACAACGGCAAGCTATACGCGGGAACCGCTTCCGGCGGCAAGGCGGCCGTATTTGACGGAAACGCCTGGAGCGTGCTCAACGGCGGCAATCCGGTAATCGCGGGCGAGGTACAGGTGACGGCGCTTACAGTTTACAACGGCAAGTTGTACGCGGGAACCGCTTCCGGCGGCAAGGTGGCCGTATTCGACGGGACGGCCTGGAGCGCCTCTAACGGCGGCAGTCCGGTGATCGCGGGCGATACGCAGGTGATGGCTCTCGCTGTTTATAACGGCAAACTATACGCGGGAACCAATCCCGGCGGCAAGGTGGCCGTGTTCGACGGGACAACCTGGAGCGCCGCTAAAAGCAGCAGCGCGATAATCGCGGGAGAGACGCAGTTGATGTCGCTCAGCGCCTATAACGGCAAGTTATACGCCGGAACCAATCCCGGCGGCAGGGTGGCGGTAATGTCGCCTTTAAGCGCGACTCTTAGCGGCTCCGACGGCACGAAGGCCGCGCAGACCTTAACCGTAAACGGGGCACTTAACCTGGCGCAGTCGCTAAACAACCTGCAGTGCAACGGTTTTGTCTGCTCCGCCAGGAACCAGGTGGTGTTCAACGCCTCCGACCTGGCCGGGAACGTTAAAACCTACGGCCCCTACGCGGTGCTGGTGGATACCACGCCGCCGCCGATGCCGACGGTGAGCGCTTACCAGGCGTACTTTACTTCCGTTACCGCAAGTGTCGGGGTGGTTACTGACCCCCTCTCCGGAATACAGGGCTATAATTTCGAACTTTCGGAAGTTTCCAACTTCGCGGTGCTGACTGCCAGCACCGGCTATCTGGCACAGACCAACGCGGCCTTTGCCGGCCTTACGGAAGGTACGACCTATTATGCGCGCGTCACCTCCCGCGACAACGCGCTTAACACCGGCGCCATTTCCGCCTACATTTCCACAATGACTCCGGGCGCGGTGAATGTTTCCACCCAGAACGCCGCTCCTTCATCACTTTTGCCGGGCACTTCCGCGGTTTTCCTTATCTTCGACCTGGCAACCAGTCCCGGCCGCACTACAACGCTGAACCAGGTCCAGCTGGCCAGGATCGGCACTCTGCCGGACGCGGATATAGCCGCGGTTTATATCTACCGCGACACCGGCGACGGCGTTTACGGTGCCGGGGACTCGCTGGCGGGCAGCGCGGTGGTGGTCTCGGGCACGGCCACCGTGACCCTGACGCCGCAGACAGTAGACTCAGCCGGCAGGCGCTTCTTCGCGCTTTATTCCATCTCCGCCGGGGCCGGGGTGGGGAAAACCCTTGGCGCGAGGCTGGCTTCGGCGTCCTCCCTGGCGTTCCCTTATTCCTTCGGCGCCCTGGGACAGCTGCCGGCTTCCTCGACGCTGGCCACAGTGTCGCCGGACCCCGCAACGCTTATTTCCACTAACAGCTACCCGGTAAACGGCTCGTATTTAAATCTTGCCAAACCCGGGTTCGCCTGGGTAGGCATAAGCACTTTCGCGGCCGCGGGGCTGGGTTCGGGCGCCTATTATTCCGTGCAGATAGACAACAACAGCGATTTCTCCAGCGTCGAGGTGGCGCTTTCCACCCCGGTGATTGTCGGCAGCGCCTCGGCTTTGACCGCGAACGGCTCGCTGGAGCTGTCCACGAATACGCTCGCTGATTCCACCACCTGGTACTGGCGCGTGTTCGCGCAGGGCGCCGGCGTTACCGGGCCGTATTCTTCTTCCACAAGTTTCGTGACCGATCTTACTTCTCCCTCCGTTTCCGGCTTCCAGGTAAAGAACGCCACCGGCGGCTGGCTGAGCGAGGTTCAGTGGATCGGTCTGAACGCGGGCGTTACGGTGCAGGTTGCGGTGCAGGACCTGGGGCTGGGCCTTGCGGTATCGACCTCGGCTTTGCTCTCCGGCGGCGACGGCCATGACTGGGGCGACCTGACCTCCGGCTTCAGCGTGAAATATACCACGAACGCCGGCACGAACTGGACGGAGGGCGCCGGCTGGGCGGCCTCGAACTCCGGCAGCCCGCTGATAGCGGGCGAGACACAGGTTGCGGCGTTCGCCGTGTATAACGGCAGGCTGTATGCCGGCACCGTGGGCAACGGCAAAGTGGCGGTATTCGACGGCAGTTCCTGGAGCCCGTCGAACGGCGGAAACCCGGTGATCTCCGGCGAGACGCAAATTAATTCCCTGGCCGTTTACAACGGCAATTTATACGCCGGCACCGGCCCCAACGGCAAAGTGGCCGTATATAACGGGACAACCTGGAGCCCGGCCAACGGGAGCAACCCGGTAATAACGGGCGCGACGTCCGTGTATTCGCTTTCGGCTTACGGCGGCAGGCTGTACGCCGGCACAGGAGGCGGAGGGAAGGTGGCGGTGTTCGACGGCTCGGCTTGGAGCGCCGCTAACGGCGGAAGCTCGGTAGTCGCGGCTGGAACCGAGGTTAATTCGCTTTCCGTTTACAACGGCAGGCTATACGCCGGAACTTCCCCGAACGGCAAGGCGGCGGTCTTCGACGGCAATGCCTGGAGCGCGGCGAACGGCGGCAGCGCGGTGGTTTCCGGGGCGACAAAGGTATATTCCCTTACGGTTTACAACGGCAGGTTATACGCCGGCACCAATAACGGCAAAGTGGCGGTGTTTGACGGCAGCGCCTGGAGCGTCGCGAACGGCGGCAGCGTGATAGCCGCGGGGGTGTCGGGAGTGCAGTCGCTTGCTGTTTACAACGGCAGGCTGTGCGCCGGCACTAATACCGGCCAGGCGGTCGTTTTTGACGGCGCCGGCTGGAGCGCCGCGAACGGCGGCAATGTGGTGATCGCGGGGGAAACAATTGTGCAGTCGCTTGCTGTTTACAACGGCAAGTTGTACGCCGGGACCGCCCCCAGCAACGCCAAGGTTGCCGTAATGTCGCCTTTAAGCGCTGCCCTTAGCGGGGCTGACGGCACGAAAGCCGCCCAGACCCTTACGGTGAACGGGGCCCTTACTCTGGCGCAGTCGCTAAGCAGCCTGGTGTGTAACGGTTCCGTCTGCGCGGCCCGCAACCAGGTGATGTTCAACGCCTCCGACCTGGCCGGGAACGTCAGAACCTACGGCCCCTACGCGGTGCTGGTGGATACCACGCCCCCGCCGCAGCCGTCGGTGAGCTCCTACCTGGCCGCTCTTAATTCGGTCACGGTCAATATCGGCGCGGTGACCGACGCGCTGTCAGGCACCCGCGATTATAACTACGAACTTTCCGAGCTTTCCAACTTTTCCGTGCTGACGGCCAGCAGCGATTACATAACACAGACCGCAAACGTCTTCGGCGGGCTTACCGAGGCGACCACCTATTACGCACGCGTGAGCGCCCGCGATAACGTGCTGAATGTCAGCCAGCCTTCGGTCTATATAACCACGATGACGCCCGCGATAGTAAATGTTTCCACCTGGAACGCCGCGCCCTCCGGCCTTATGCAGGGGACTTCCTCGGTTTTCCTTATCTTCGACCTGGCTACCAGCGCCGGGCGGAGCAC
>JAUSCK010000028.1 GCA_030651035.1 Elusimicrobiota bacterium | reverse complement strand
GTCGTCACTTTTTCCCAGGCGTTTGAAACCCCGCTATAGTGATACAGTTCCGCGTTGGCGACCTGGTTTTCCGAAAGGTTTGCGGTATTCATGCACGCCTTGACCTTTATATCGCGGTAGGCCGCATTTATTACAAGGTCGTAGGCGTTATCTTTGTCTATGCGGTAGCCCGGAACTTCCGGATATTGCGTCGCCCTGTTCACGAATATCTGCCCGCCTGCGGTAACCTCGGAAAATGTCACCTCAAGGCTTCCGGACACCAGCTTCACGTTAAGCCCGGGCGGGACGAATTGCACGTCAGCCTGCTCCAGAGGGGGATGAAGCACTAAAGCGTCAAGAATGCTGCTCCCGCCAACGGAATATTTCAAATTATCAGGAGGAATAGTGCTCACCGTAACTTCCCCCAAATCGTTAACGCAACTGATTTTTACGGGATTTGAGTTGCCATACGATGTAACAGTAAATTTCACAAACCGTGGTAGCACTACGTCATAAACCCGCGTCTCAGCCGTAGGCGAGTAGACGTCGAACAAAGTGAACGGCAGGGTAACGGGTAAATAATCCTGTTCGACATGCACATCTGAAAAAGCGCTCAGCACGTTGTTTAGATTTGCAATTTCATCAGGGTCGGGATTACGCGCCTCAACAACCGCCTTGACATGCATCCCCGAAGGGATATCCAGGTAGTGGCAACCCGGCAATGGTGACGCATAACCTCCCACTGAAAAGGCCGTCTCTTTAAGGATCATCGGGATGATCAAACCTGAAGAAAAGGCTACCGGACCGTCAAGGCCGTGGGGGACCCGCACGTTTGACATACGTATATAGCTAAGATTAGGCAAGCCTGATTTATCAAAAGTATAAAATTTAAATTCAGTCGTACCCTCAATTAAAGGAGCGGCTGTCGGCTGTAGGTTCGTAAAACCAAAATGCTCAAGCTTGGGGCCGGGCGGCCAGGGCTGCGGCGCTACAGGCACGGCATCACCATACCCCATCTCGGTGATCTTTACCGGCGCGGCAAGCCCCGCCACGGCGTCCGAGGCCTCACCATAGACATCCAGGGAATATACCCCCGGAAGCTTGTGTACGACTATCGTCGAGAAATTTATCTCGGGCGGGTGGCGGTCAAGGTGGAAGTATACCGTGGTAGTGTTCCCAAGTGTGTCCGCCGCGGTCAGCATATAGCCGGTGGCGTCGTCAGAAAGGGTAAAGTCGCTCAAGAGGAAGCTTTGTCCGTTGCGGAAAGACGCGCTGAACATCGGTGTTTCCGGCGTAGCTGTGGCCAGGTAAATACTGAAATTGCCGACACCGGTCCCGGCGTCGTCAAACCAGAAACTTATATACGTATCAGTGGAGTAGCCAAGATGGAACCAGGGAGCGGTCTCAAGCGTGTTCGCGCCGGTGACCTGATGTTCTATCGGCGCGCCATCCGGGCTCTGCTCGGACCAGCGCACAGTGGGCGGGAAGTCATCAGGCATAATGGTAAACGTACACATGGATTCCGTGCTGTTGCCGTCGTGATCGGTCACGCGCAGAATCAGCGTATAGGGCTCCGTCCTGGGTGCAAGCGGTTCACCCGCCACCTCCCCGGACCACTCAAGCTGGAAAGAAGCCATCTGGGGCAGAAGCGAAAGGTCGGATGAAAGCGTGGGATAAAGGGAAGAATCCCTCGCCGTCCAGGTGACAGCAGCCGGGGAATCATAATGGTATTCCGCACCGGTATCGCTTTGGTCGTAAGGGAGCCGTTGTATCAAGCCATGGGTTATTATGGGCTGGGTTGTTCCTGGGACAACGACAAAAAGGTCTATCTTCACGGCGGGAAGGCGGTTCTCCAGGAGGGTGAAGTTTATCTGGGCGCCTGCGGGGCCATTTACGGTTGCGGAGGTTATTGAGAACGTCGAGATAAGGGGCGGAAGGCTCTGTGATACAGCCATAAGCATACCCGCGGTGTAGGAAGCGGCTTCGTTGAGCTGGTTTTGCGATATTCCTTTTGTGTAGGTAGTGTCGTTTTCCAAGGGATAAATATCCATTCCGCCATCGCCGCCGTAATGGCCCCACCCGAGATCCGTCTCCGGCCAGAATCCCTGTCCAGTGTATTTATATATTTCAGGGAAATCCGTTTCCTTCCAGAATTGTTGGTTATTATTGCTCGGTGATGTCCAGAAAGGCAGTTTATCCTGCGTATTCTTTATTATGCTTTTACCGGTATCCCCTACCATGTAATAATAAACCCTCGGATCTTTTCCGAATTCTTTTGAGGAAACTGCGGTCGGTCCCAGACTAGCAGCACCGGCATATTTTTCCAGACCATCAGGAGGGTCCAGATGAAAAATATTAGCAGAATGAGCGGGAACCGCCTGATCCTCCACAAGATGTGCCATTAGACCGATGTAGTAGTACGCATTATAGCCACTGCCGACGAAATTCCGTTTTTTATATTTATGATCTGAATAATTCCACCATTTGATAAAATCCCCGCCGTTAAAATTAGCCGCGTCGTCCCTGCCGATCTGTCCGACCTCGGCATCAGTTATTTTTCCATGCGCATTCGCATCGTCACGCGGGCCTGATGTCGCCTTGATTATTTTATCCCCGAACCGACGGATATCGGGGTAGCCCGTAGTGGTATTTAAAAGATTAACCGCACTTTCGGTTATATGATAGTGCGTGGAATCCTCCAAAGTCCATGCGGACCACCAGGAATTGCCCCTGACAGGGAAAAACAGTAATGCCAGGAATATTAAAACTATTGGCCGTTTCATTTTTTCACCTGTTCCTGACTGCGCTTATATTCCTTAAGCGCCTTGATTCTTAAAAGGTGAAATTTTTTATCAGGGTCACTATCCGGCCGTTTTCCGTAAAACTCAATCAGGTGCGGTCTGGCAAGGTCTTTTTCGAATTCTTTTATATCGTCAGGATGAAAAATAGGCAGGACTTCACCGGTTAGCTTGTAATATGCGCCAATGCAGTTCATTCTAACTGCGTAATCTTCATCTTCCGAAATGCATTTTTTAAGATAAGGCAGGGCTTCTTTGATTTTACATGACGCCAATAATTGCGCGGCTTCACTTCGCGAGCTAAAATACTCCGACTTGCTTAAAATTTCAATCAACACCGGGATAAACCGTTTTTCCAATGGCCTATCTTTATCCGGGAAATGTATCCGCAATGCGGTTAATGCCCAGCCGGCGTCCAAATCGTTAACAGCTTTAGGAAGCCATTCATACAGGAAATCGCTGTCCCCGTCTTCCGGGTTAATAAACATAGCGTTAAGTAATGCCTGGCTGCTTCGGGTTTTGACATCCTCATCTGTATGATGTAAAGCCAGTTCTTTTAACGCTTTTTTGCGTTCCGGGCTTCTGCTTCCTTTTATCTGATTTATTAAAGCCATTTTTCGTTCATTACTTAGTCCGGGTTTATCCAGTTCTTGAATAATTTTTACAAAGGCTTTGTTTCCGTATCCTGATAGATCAACATTCTTGTTTTTCTCTATGGACCCAAGCATGGTGTTAAGGGAGGCATCATCACCCAGTTGTCCCAAAGCTATAGAGGCAGGCTGGGCCAAATCCACATCTTCCAAGTAAGTTCTTAACACCGGGATAGCCTCAGTATTCCTCAGATTCCCAAGCGATTGTATCAACGCCTGACTGTTTGTATAGCTATTAAACCCGTCCTGCTGATCTTTATCAGTTTTGGCATTTTTCCCCTTGGCCCGGACTGCTTGCAGCCGACCGTGCTGTCTGTCCAACTCTTTTATTACCGCTTTTACAAGTTTGGGGGCTTTTATCTTCAATGCAGCTTTCTGCCCTTGGGCAGGGTAGTTATCCATCAATTGCCCCAGAGTGGCCACGTCGGTGTCTGTTTCAGGAATAGTGTTTGCAATACGGTAGATTAAAACAGCTGCCGTAGCGGTGCTCTTGGTTTGTTTAAGTTCCCGGTCAAGTTTTGCAAGCGGCGTATCTTTCCCGGTTCCTGTCGATTCCTTCACTTCCGCTTTTGACTTATCCTTGTGATTGCCGTCATCCCCTCCAGGCAGTTGCGCCGTCAGCGGCTTTGTCATCAGCAGATAGAACCCTGCTGCCGTATCTTTAATGCCGGGAACAGCTATTAATGTCAATTGCGCTGTTAATATTCCCTGTTGTATCTCTGCTGGCAACTGCCAGTACAGGGCATACCCCAGCGCTTTATATGCCGCCGCCTTATCACCTTTACCATACAGCAGTTTTGCTTCATCCTGCCATGTCTGGTCACTTAATCCATTACGCATTGCATCATTGCTTTGTGTTTTCCCAGCGTCTTCAAGGCCGGTAAGTATCATGGCCTCATATTCTTTCGGCTCGGATGCTTCTGTCGGTAAAGTGTTTAACGCCTGTTTCACCACTTCTTTAGCTGCGGCCAGCGGGTCTTGTTTTGTATTACTATGCCCTATCCATAATTCTTTCACCTCATGGACGGCGCCTATGCGCTTTAAGAGCTCACCGCATTTCTCATGATCGGGGTTGCGCTGTATGCCCGCAGTGGATACGATTATATCGCTGTAATCATGGCCGCACAGTTCCTCCAGCTTCTTATCGCTCTTGATATCGCTGGTATCATACGCCTGTTGTTCATTGGCCCGTGTGTATTCAAATATCCAGCTTTTTTCGGCCTTCGTGGCGCCGAATTCCTTTGAATAGCCCTTTAGCATGTAATTTTCCGTAAGACTGTTCACCGTGTTTTCGACATAAAGGTCTTCCCAGTTTGCCGGTTTGACCAGAAGCATGGTGGCATCGGGAAGTTCTTTTTTACCGGGCTTTGGGAACATCGTTACTGCCTGTTTGCGGTATCCGCGCTGGAAGGCCCACATCGTCACGCGGGTTATTTTCGGCTGTTTCATGGCTTTTACGGCTTTGTTTGTTCCGGCGCTGAAGTGAAAATTGTCCAGGGTGAACCAGCCGTCCTTATCGGCAAAAGTCCTAGCATATGCTACGGGCAGGCCGCGGTCTTTCATGTCTTTGTCCAAAGCCGCGTCTATTTCTTCAGACTTAAGGCCATTAACATCCAGCTCGGGCCTGGCTTTGTCGGCGTCCTCAATCCACACCATGCCAAGCACAGCGGCTTCCGGCACAGGCCCGGTTGTGTCAATCACCCGCCCGGTCAGTTTCTCATGGGGCAGACAACCCCAGAGCAGGACGGCAAAAAGATATAAAGAAAACAGTTTAAATGAGCGCTTCATATAGGCTCCCTTAATATATATGCGGTGTTGGACGGTGTAGTGTAATCCAAGTTACAGCCCCACATAGTTTATAGCCTACGAAACCGGGATATGCAAGGCTTATTTTTTCCGCAGCTCCCCGGTTTCGCTCTGCGTGTTTTTCAGGCTTTGGGAAAACCGTTTATAGAATTCCGCCGCGCGCTTGGCGGACTCTTGCGGTATGGGGTCCTTGGCGCCCACGTTCACGCGGAAGCTCTTCACCGCCGCCACATTCCCCACGTTATCCATGGCGCTGTAATACACGGTATGCGTACCAACAGGCAGGGAGAACGGCGCGGTATATAAATAATTCCGGCAACTCCCGGCCGGGGCGGTGGGGACGATCTCCCCCAGTTCCCCGCAGGACTCCAGGGTCACATCCACGAGATAAGATATAACCTTTCTCCCTGAGGCCACGCCTTTTGACTGCGGGTCAAACGCGGTGATTGTTATGGAGCTGCTTTCATCAATATAGCTCATTCCGCCGTCGGTGATAGTAGTGGTGCCGATAACTATTTCGGTGAAGGGCGGCGTGCCATCGGCATACACTAGGGCCGTTTTCGGATATTCCGAGTTAGAGGACTTGTCGGAACTGAAGTAATGCAGGGCATACAAACCCTCATTAAGTTTAAAAGGGGCTGTATACCGGGGATTGGCGCACGTGCCTTTTGGCGCGCCGCCGTCAAACGGGGAAGTCAGGCAGCCGGGGGTGGGCTCGATGTTAATAAGGCTGTATATCGTCGCCACGCCAGTGATATCCCCTTTTATGGCGAAATCGCTTGCGTAGTAATTCACGTAGGTATCGGTTGAAACATATAACTGGCCATTAATTACGTTCTGCGCGCCTTGTTTGAACCCGATGCCGGTTTCCGGGGCGGTTTTATCGTCAACGGGAACCAGCACGACGAACGGGGACGCGCTTTGCGAAATGCCGGCGACACAGCCGCCGCCGCGTTCGGTCGTCACTTTTTCCCAGGCGTTTGAAACCCCGCTATAGTGATACAGTTCCGCGTTGGCGACCTGGTTTTCCGAAAGGTTTGCGGTATTCATGCACGCCTTGACCTTTATATCGCGGTAAGCCGCGTTTATTACAAGGTCGTAGGCATTATCTTTGTCAATGCGGTAGCCCGGAACTTCCGGATATTGCGTCGCCCTATTTACGAATATCTGCCCGCCCGCGGTAACCTCGGAAAATGTTACTTCAAGGCTTCCGGACACCAGCTTCACATTAAGCCCGGGCGGGACGAACTGCACATCAGCCTGCTCCAGAGGGGGATAAAGCACTAAAGCGTCAAGGATACTGGTCCCGCCAGCAGAATACTTAAAACTACCGGGAGGAAGAGTGTACTCTGCAATTTCCCCCGTGTCTTCCAGCCCGTCGCCGTTGGAATCAGTGGCCTATGATAATCCCGCTGTCACCCGGATATCCAATCCGCCCGCCGTTATTTTATTTGCTATATTGTTTTACAGTGAACAGCTTGGGGGAGGCTATTATTATGAAAAAATATTTTGTATCCATGGCGGTGCTGGCGTCTTGTGTGGTTTTGGGTTTTGCGCAGCAGGATTCCGCACCTGCCGGAGGGGCTGTTACCAATACCCTGACGGGAACCGCCGCAACAGGCTCTCAGGATGGACAAGCACTGAAGGACCTGAACGAAAAAGAAAAAGCTGAAATACGCGTTCTGGAAGAGAACTCTAAATCCGCCCGGCAAAAACAACAGGAAGAAGTAAAAGCCCTGCAAGACCAGCTCAAAAACCTGAGCGATAAATCCAGGGCGGAGATGGAGGCTTTTGGGACCCAGATAAAATCTATCCGCGATAAATACCGCTCCGAAAGATATGCTCTGATGGACCGCCTCAACCCCGGTTCTGGCGCCCGCCTCGCGCAGCGGGACAGGGAAATGGCCGAGTTAGAAGCGCAGCAGCGGAAGGACCTTGACGCCCTTAACACCGGCGAAAAGGCGGAGATGGCAAAGGGAAAGCCGACTAAAGAGCTGATGGCCAAATTCCAGGCTGATAGGAAAGCGATCTATGACTCCTATGCCGCCAAAAGGAAAGCGCTTCGCTCCCAGTGGCAGATAAATCCGGCCAAATAACCGCGCGCACCCAGCGAGACAGCGCCCAGTTAACCCGAGTTCATGAATAGATATAATAATTCATGTCGCCCGCACCCGCCTTAAAAACCGTGCCATCAAGCAGCTTTTATGTTCGTTAACCTGAAAGTTCCTGTTTTTCCAAAGAAGATCCTTCTCCCGGCGGCGCTGTCCGTTCTTGTCCTTGCGGCGCTGTTCCCGGTGCTGAATAACGGGTTCGTGAACTACGACGACCCGCAATACGTGCTGTCGAACCCGGCGCTCCGCGGCTCCTGGGTTGAAGCGCTCGCTTTTTCGCCGGGCTATTACCATCCCCTGGTCACCCTGACCTATAAGGCGGAGTTCTCTCTTTTCGGGCTCGCGCCGCTGCCTTATCACATCACAAGCCTCGCGCTCCACCTTGCCTGCTGCCTATCGGTCTTCTATCTGTTCTCGATGCTCGGCTGGCGCCGGTGGCCGGCTTTCCTGGGGGCGCTGCTGTTCGGCGTTCACCCGGCGCACGTGGAATCCGTGGCCTGGATCTCCGGGCGCAAAGAGCTGCTGTGGGGGCTGTTCTCTTTTTGGACCCTGGGCAGCTATTTAAAATTCATCGACACGGGAAAGAACCGGTTTTTTATCCTCTCGCTTTTTTGTTTTATCCTGGCCGTCCTGTCGAAGCCTTTTGCGCTGATGCTCGCCTTCGCGCTCCCGCTCGCGGATCATTACCGGGGGCGCGCGTTCAGCGCTACGCTGCTTCTTGAAAAAGCTCCGTTCGTTCTGGCGGGATTTTCTCTATTTCTGCTTTCCTGGGTTCCCTCCGGGTTCCTGCTTAACTCCGGCTCCGGTTTTTATCTTCTTTTTATTTATGCCGCGGGGGGGCTGAAAAGCCTGCTGTTCTACGCGGGAAAGCTGGCGCTGCCGGCAAGCCTCTCGGCCATGTATCCGCCGCTGTCCCTGCCGGCCGTTTCGGCGGGCTGGCTGTTCCTGTTTTTCGCCGCGGCGGCGGCTCTTTACGGCGCCTGGCGTATTTTGCGCGGGCAGAAGGACGAAGCCCTGACAAAAGCCGTTGTTTTTTGCCTGGGGTTTTTCCTGATAACGATCTTCCCCGCCCTTTTGGTCGTGCCCCCGGCCGACCGCTACAGCTACGTTCCGGCAGCCGGGCTTTTTTTCCTTTACAGCTTCCTGGTGCAGAGGGTATATGAAGGCCTCGTCCGGCGCCGCGCGGAGGCTTCCGCCGCGGACGTTAAAGGCGGCCGCCCCCGGCTATTTTCTTCCGGGCGGGTGTTAATAGCTCTTGTCGCCGTTCATTGCGTCGTCCTGGGGGCGGCTTCGTTCAAAAGGGCCGCTGTCTGGAAGGACTCTTTTTCGATGTCAGATGATGTATTGAAAAAATATCCCCGGGTAGCCGCGGCGTATTCTATACGGGCCGGCGCGCACAGGGCGGCGGGGCGCTATCCGGAAGCTATAAAGGATTTCGACCGGTGCCTTGAGCTGCGTCCGAACGATTGGGAGGCGCTGGGCAACCGGGCCAGGACTTTATTGGACATGAAGGAGTTCGACAGGGCTATAGCGGACTGCAGCGCGGCCATCCTGTACAATCCGGGCTCGGCGCAGATGTTCCTTCACCGGGGTATCGCTTATTTTTTGAAGGGGAATTACTCCGCCGCCCTTAAAGATTACGACCGCGCGCTTGCTATATCCCCGCAGCTTCCCGCAGCTGTCGAAAATAAACGCGTCGTTCTGCAAAAGCTAGAACAGCGCCGCGGCTAATTTCCCCCTCCGCCATTTACCAGAATCCCGGCAGCAGCCTGTAAGGCACCCTGGAGGCGTACTCGCGGTAGCCGGGCAGCGACCTGAGAAGCAGGCGGTCCTCCAGGGCCGTCCTGAGCACCACAGCCGCGGCCAGAAGCCCGCCGGGGACGAAGCCGCCGGTCGAGCCCAGCGCGGCCGGGGTACAGCTGAAGATAACGATAGCGGCCAGGTACAAAGGGTGACGGACGGCGCAGTAAGGCCCCTTGTCGACCGGGACCTGGCCTGCCTGCAGCACGGCTACGCCGACGGCGAAGCGGTTGGAGAGGAGCGCCCAGGTAAACAGCCCGTAGGCGGCGCAGATGCACAGGAAAGCCGCCGCTGAAAGCGGAACGGATACGCCCGGGAGCGCCGCCTCGGCGGAGCAGACGAGCAGCAGAACCGCCAGGAGGACCCCGCCAAGGAACATTAAAGCTCTGTCCCAGCTTTCGGACGCTGCCTGGATCTCCGCTTCGCGCAGGAGCAGCAGCGCCGGGGAGCGGCGGGCCAGGAGGATTATGGTCAGGGCCGACCAGGCCGCGTAAAGCACAAGGTAAACCCAGCCGGCGGCCCAGTGAAAACTGCGCGCCGGCAGGAACAGGAGAAGGCCCAGGAGCAGCACGCGGAACGCGACCTTTAAAAATATTTTCAGGTAAGGCGGGGGGCCCGCTTTTTCTTGTTTCAATGGGGAGGTTTCCGGCTTCATACCGCAGAATTATAGTATATCTGTTATGCCCAGCCGCCCAGGAAAAAAGCGCGCAATACCAGCTTCGCCACGTACAGCCTGTTGGGAACCGCCCTGAAGATGCGCCAGAGCTGCCAGGGCCTGTAATAAAACCTGGCGTAGGCCGTCTCCCGTATGCGCTGGAATTCCCGGTCCGGAACAGCCGAAAGGTTCACCGCGAATTTGAAGAAGTCGCCTTTGCCCGCCTTCTTAAGACTTCCGGCGGCCATCGTATAAAGCTCCGTATTCGGGTAAGGCGTCACATAAAAAAAAGTCGCTATATGGAACGGCAGGTCCCTGGCGAACCGCGCCGTCGCCTGCATTTCTTCTCTCGTTTCTCCCGGAAAACCGAGCATAAAAAAACCGCCCACCAGGATTCCCTGCTCCGCGGTAAACTTTATTATCCTGGCGGCTTTTTCAAGGTCCAGGTCTTTCCGTATCTGCTTCTGCACCCTGGGCGACGCGGATTCCACCGCGTAGAAAAGCAGGCGGGTCCCGGCCCTCCTCAGCTTCGCCACGAGTTCCTCGTCCATCCTGTCGGCCCGCAGGCCCTGCGGGAAGGAGATGCCGATCTTTATCCCGCGGCGCACTATCTCGTCGCAGATCAGCTTGGCGCGAGGCAGGTCGATATTGAATATATCATCCACGATCTCTATCTCTTCCACGCCGTATTTGTTCACCAGCAGCTCTATTTCCCGCAGCACCTCCTCCGCGCTTCTTAACCTGGCCTTTTTTCCGAAGAGGTTATGGCAGTACACGCAGCCGTACGGGCAGCCCCGCGAGGTGAACAGCGGGAGTATCCTCCCGGAGCCGGGGTACGGGCTCAGGGAATGCCTTGACCAGAGGCCGAAGTACCTCTCCATGTCCAGCAGGTCCCAGGCCGGAAGAGGGATATCGTCCACCTCCTCTATCATCTCTCTGGGCGGGCCAAATACCGCCCCCCCGGGGCCCCTGTAGGCCAGCCCGGCGATGCCGGAGACATCAGCGCCCCGCTCCAGGGCGGAAACCAGTTCGCAGGCCGTCCTTTCGCCTTCGCCTATGACCGCGAAATCCACGTTCGGGTCGCCGACTATCGCTTCCGGGTTGCTTGAGGTGTAAGGGCCGCCGACGACCACCTTGCAGCCCGGGGCATTTTTTCTGGCCAGCGCCGCTACCACATGCGCCTCGGACGCATCGACGCTCAGGGCGGTTATGCCCACTACATCCGGAGAAAATTCCTTAATGAGCCGGGAGAGTTCTTTGCGGTTCAGGCGCTCCATCCTGGCGTCAAGAACGCCGATTTGTTCGAAGCCCGCCTGCCTGAGGGACGCGGCTACATAAAGCAGGCCGTGAGGAACATGCGCAACGACGAGCCCGTTGTAGCAGTATCTGGTATTGGGTTGGATAAGCAGTATTTTCATAAGGCGCCCGTTCCGCGTACGGCGGCAGCAAAGCAAAGACCTGACACCGCCGTTCCCGGCTACCGGGTCAGGCGGGGATCGGCCAGAAGTTTCTGCGCGGCCGGGTCGCCGGTCACGTCATAGACCCAGATAGAGTCACTTATTATCCTGACCGGCCGGCGGCTGTCCAGCCAGCTGAACAGCGTGTGCGGCTGGTAATAGACCCCCAGCCGGTTGCTGACCGAAACCGCCAGGAGTTTCTTTTCCTGCCCTTCCGGCGGCAGCCCGTCGCCCGGCAGTTTGGAGCAGACGGTCATCAGCACGGGCGCGTATTTAATTCCGTAGGCGTGAGGGTCGCCGCAACCAAAATAGCTGAGATAAATATGCCCCGCCCCCTGTTCTTTAACGTAGGCCCCCAGCTCTTTTAAACCCTGTCCCCAGTCCAGGTTAGAGTCCAGCAGGTACCGGTGCCCGCCGCGCGCCCCTCCGGCGGCCTCGTTGAAATACGAGATATAACCGGGGAAAGCCAGCAGCGTGCCGGCCGCCAGCCAGGCGAACAGCAGGCAGACCGCGCCCCTGTGCGCCAGCCGCCCGCCCGCCCAGAGCGCGGCCGAGGCCAGCCCGGCCCAGACGCATAAAAGCGGGTAAACAGGCAGTATATGCCGCACTCCCACCTGGGTATTTGAAAAAACTCCCAGCAGCATCCAGCACGCCGCCGGAACTATCAGATAACGCAGCCGCTCGCTGTCGCCGGGACGGCGCCGGTCAAAGCCGTAAAACCCGGCCAGCGCCAGCAGCAGGGCCGGCAGCGGGGTCTTGATCAGAAAAGCCAGCGGGAAGTAATACCAGCTCCCCGACGTGCCCATTTTTCCCAGGACGTAAGTTTCATGCCCGCCCTTAAGCTCCCTGAATACGGAAAAGCCCGTCATTAACCATTCGAACGGGGAAACCGGGAAACAGCCCAGCCAAACCCCCAGCGCGGCTCCCGCTCCCCAAAAAGCGAACCATTTAAGCCTGGTCCCGCCCCAGGAATAAAGATAAAAAAGGCCGAGCGGCGCAATGATACCCGCCGTATATTTCCCGGCCATGGCCAGGCCGCAGGCAAAACCGGCCGCAGCGGCGGCGCCCCGGCCCGGCGCGCGCGCGCCTCTCCATAAAAAGTAACACGCAGCCGTACAAAGCAGGGCGTTGCCTATGTCCGCGGTAGCCAGGTGCGCGTGGGCAAGCAGCGGCGGCATGAAGGCGAAGACGGCAAGGGCTGAAAAGCCAGCGGCGGCTCCGGCAAGCCGGAAAGCCCACAGCCCGGTCAGCAGCGCCAGCAGCAAGCCGAGGACAATATTGGCGGCCCTGCAGCGGTTCAGGAGAATATCCGGCGCGGCGGTGTTGGAGTAAAGGAAACTGAAACTGTAGGTCCTTGGCCCAGCCCGGTAGGCGGCCTCGTCGAAAGGCCGCAGCTGCTGCGCAAGCAGCGGCGCGGACAGCCACCTCAGCAGCAGCGGAGGGTTGGGCTGGCTCAAAGGCCGGCGGCCGGTGCTCCAGACGGAGTAACCGGAGCTTATGTTGAAAGACTCGTCGAAAGTGGCCGACTCCCTGAGCGCGCTCTGAAAAGCCAGCCAGGCGAAACAGCCCAGCAGGCCGGCGGCGGCCAGGACCTTAAGGGCGGGTTTGAAACCGTTTAACGGCACCTGTGAATGCCCGCGGCGGCAAGGGCCTTCTTGAGCGGGCCCCTGTTCTTTTGGGTCAGGGGCGTAAGCGGCAGGCGCGGCTCGGGCTTGCAGAGCCCCAGCAGCGAAACGGCATATTTAACCGGGATGGGATTTGTCTCGACGAACAGCGCCTTGATGAGCGGGAACAGTTTATGGTGCAGGCGCGCCGCACCGGCCGGATCCCCCTCGAGAAAGAGCCCGCACAGCCGGGAGGCTTCGGCGGGGGCGATGTTTGAGACCACCGAAATACAGCCCCTTGCTCCGACGGACAGCATAGGCAGAGTAAGGGAATCGTCGCCGCTCATCACGGCAAAATCCGCGTCCCCGCCGTTTATTATCTCGCTGACCTGGTCCAGGCTGCCCGACGCCTCCTTGATCCCGGCAATATTCGGGAATTTTTTGCGCAGGCCCAGGACGGTGGCCGGCAGCATATTGACGCCGGTGCGGCCGGGAATATTGTAAAGGATTATGGGCAGGCGGGTGGCCCCGGCTATTGCCGAGAAATGCGCCGTCATTCCCTCCTGGGTGGGCTTGTTATAGTAGGGCACTATGGCCAGGAGGCCGTCCGCGCCCAGCGCTGAAACTTTCCTGACCATTTCGACCGACTTGGCAGTAGAGTTCGTGCCGACGCCGGGAACCACCGGGACCTTCCCGCCGGCCGCCGCGACAACGGTTTTAATAACCGCCAGGTATTCCTCCGGCGAGAGAGTGGCGGCCTCTCCGGTGGAACCGCACGGCACAAGGCCGCTTATGCCGTTCCCGACCTGGAAGCTGACTATTCTTTTCAGCGCCTTAAAATCCACCCTGCCGTTATTGAACGGCGTGACGATAGCGGTAAAACAACCTTTAAGTTTCAGCATTTAATTTCTCCTTTAAAAACTATCTTGGCCGGCCCTTGTATATAAATATCGGACGCGCCGCGCCCGGCCGGCTTCAGCCAGACCCGGAACTGCGCTCCGCTGCGCGAGATAAGCGCGACCGGGGAGCTGACCTTCCCCGCGAGGGTCAGCGCCACGGCGCTGGCCGTTATGCCCGTGCCGCAGGCAAGGGTTTCGTCTTCAACGCAGCGCTCGTAGGTGCGCACCGAGATGCAGCCGTCCCCGGCTTCCACGAAGTCCGCGTTGGTCCCTGCCGGCCCGAAAGCCTTGTTATGCCTGAGCGCCCGGCCCAGGCCGCGAACGTCGGTTCCCGCAAGGCCCTTTACCGGCACGACGGCGTGGGGCACGCCCGTATCCAGGAAATGCACGGTTTTAACGCCCGGCGGATATTTGCCTTTAAAGCCGAGCTGCACTTCCGGCACGTCGGGCATGCGCATCCTGACGCTTTCGCCCGCTACTATTTCCACCGGCAATTCGCCGCTTATGGTCTTAAGAAAAAATTTCTTCCGCTTCATAAGTCCGCTGCGGTAAGCCCACCAGGCCGAACAGCGCGAGCCGTTGCCGCAGAAGGCCTCGGAGCCGTCGGAGTTCAGATAGCGCATGCTTACCGCGTTTTCCCCGGCCTTATTTACGTAAAGCAGCCCGTCCGCACCCACGGCCAGCTTCGGTGCGCACAGCTTTAAAGCCAGTTTCTGAAGGGCCGCTGTACTGAGCCGCCCGCCGGTCAGAAGAACGAAATCGTTGCCGGCGCCCGACATTTTCCAGAATTTTATTTTTCGCATGTAGCCTCCGCTCCGGCGGCCGGAAGGAAGGACCCGGCTATTTTAGCCGTAAACGGGCCGCCGCACCGGGCCGTTATAAAATAAGGCGCCGCCTCTGCTTTCTGCCCCAGGGAGTAAAGCGCCATGCCTTTTACCGCGGCGGCCAGCGCGTCTTTGCCGTCGGCGGCCAGTTCGGCGTCCGCGGCGTCTATCGCGCGGCGGGACAGCCCGCCCAGCAGAAGATAAAGCGCCCGCTCAAGCCGCAGCCGCCTTGAAGGCTCCAGGAGTATGGCTGCCTCCATGGCGGACAGCGCCTTGCGATAGTCTCCCTGCCCGGCGCTTACCCTGGCCCTGGCCTGGTGCCAGAAAGCGGAGAGCGGCGCCGCCTGCGCCCCTTTGCCCGCTATAAAACGGGCCTCGGGCCAATCGCGCTTGCGCAGCATACAGAGCTCGTATTCTTCAAGGACGGCGGGGTCAAGGAAGTCCTGCAGTATGACGGCGCGGGAATAAAAATCTTTGGCGCGGGAAAGAAAACCGAGCGACGCGTAGGCCCTGGCCAGCCCGAGGTTGGCCGCCAGATCGTCGCTTTTAATTGAAAGCACCTTGAGAAAAAGCGGGGCGGCGTTCTCGGGGAAACCGGCCTGGTTATAGATCAGCGCCAGCCTTGTGGCGAAAAGTATGTTTTCAGGGTAGAGTCCGAGGGCCAGCTTATACAGGCTTATGGCCTTGTCCGTGGAGCCGGCCGATTCGTAGCAGCGGCCCATATAGCCGTAGGCCTCCTCGCGCAGCTCCGGGGGCGGCTTTTCCCTGAGGAAAGCGCCGGAAAGTTCCAGGGCGGAGGCGCAATCGCCGGCTTCAAAGGCGGAGCGCATCATTTCCAGGCTGGCCGCCGCTTTTTTATCCGAAGCGCCGCCGAAAAGGAAAGCCTCCGCGGGAACGGATGAAAAAAGCAGCAGGGTGAGGATCAGCCTCATAGCTTCTCCACCAGCCGGGGGGCGGAGTGGATCAGCAGGGCCTCCCGCGCGGCGTCCATGCGGCGGGTGGCCTCTACCAGCCCGGCCTCGCCCGCCTCCTCGCACCTGTCAAAATCGGCCACGGTCATGTCCCCCACCTCGGGCTTGATCACGAAGCCGGCCTCTTTCTCCGCGGACCGCGCAAGCAGCGAACCCCGGATGTCGATGACCTGCAGCAGCGACATAAGGACGTTTTCCGGCAGGCGGGTGGAGGTGTTTTCTATTACGCTGGCAAGCACCCATTCCGCGCCCAGCTGCCTGGCAGCGCCTATGGGGACAAAGTCGACCACGCCGCCGTCCACCAGGTAGCGGTGGCGGTACTGCACGGGGGCGAAAATACCCGGGAGGTTCGAGCTGGCCCGCACCGCTATGGCGAGCGGGCCCTCGGTAAAGACTATCTTCTCGCCCGTGCGCAGGTCCATGGCGGAGCAGGCGAAAGGCGTTTTAAGATTTGCGAAGGTAAGCGATCCCAGGCTCGTCTCGAGAAAACGGTTTATATATGTCGGCGTTATCAGCCTGTTGAAGATGAGCAGGCTCAGCAGCTGTATGCTTTTAAAATCCTTGGAGATCTTGAATTCCCTGGCGTCCCGGCCCAGCTTCCAGATATCCGTAACCGGGGAGCCGGAAGCGTAAAGGGAGCCTATTACCGCCCCCATGGAGGTGCCGGAAACATAGTCCACCGGGAAGCCGGCGTAGCCCAGCGCTTCGAGGACGCCGGTGTGGGCGAACCCGCGGGCGCCGCCGCCGGAAAGGGCGAGGCCCACCGGGGGGCGGGCCGGCGGCTTTGACGAGGCCAGGCGCGTCCACATGGCGTCCCGCAGTATGTCGTCGTCACTCTCCTGCGCGCAGACAAAACCCGGCATTAAAGCCAGCGCAAGGATTAATGTTCTTATATAAAAACGCATGGTTAAAAATGGCTGCTTTCAGAATTCACCGCTGAGGCGCGGAGGTCGCAGAGAAGATTTTCTCACACAAAGGCACAAAGCCACAAAGATTAATTTTTTGGCATTTCTTTGTGCCTTCGTGTCTTTGTGTGATTCTATTTTCATTCCACTCCGCGACCTCTGCGTCTCTGCGGTGAAATCCCCTTCCCCTCACTTTGCGAAGTCGCGGCCCTGCGCCCACTCCAGCCTGATGCGGGCCAGCAGCTGGTTATAAACCGCGTCTACAGCCTTCTTCTCAAGTTCGCAGAGGGAGCACAGCACGCGTAAAGCCGCCATCGACGGCCGCGCCCCCTGGGAGGCCGTCTCGTAGGAGTCGCTCATTCTTGCCGCCACTACGCCGAGCTTTTCCGCTTCCGCCTGCCAGGAGACCGCCTCCCTGTGGGCGGAGATTATTTCAAAGCGTATCGTGTCCTGGAGTTCCGCGCGCTTCAGTTCGCCCTGCCGCTGCTGGGCCTTGCGCTGCCGCACCTGGGTCCAGACGTCGTAGGAGAGCGGAAAATGAATGGCGATGGAAGCCAGCCAGTTGTTGGCCCTTGCGGAATCGTCGGCGAGGGAGGAGAACTTGTAGGCGTTCACGTCGTAACTGGCCCCGAGGTTAATGGTGGGATTGCGGCGAATCATGGCCATGTTCACGGCGATCTCGTCCATCTGCGCCTTGTAAAGTTCGCTCTTGAGCTCGGAGCGGGCCTCCATGGCGGTGACCAGGCTGCGGCTGGCCTCGGTCCGCACCGGGAGCGGCTCGAACTTGCCCTCCGCTTCGACCTGGTGGCCGGGTTCGCGGTTAAGCGCCTTAAGCAGGCCGGCGAGCGCGGCCTCGACCCCGCTGCCGGCCCGCTGGGCGCGGTCAGAAAGTCCGGACAGAAGAATAGCCGCCTCCAGCTCCTCGAAAGCGTCCTTTCGCAGGGAGGAATCAAGCTCCCGCGCGCGGCCCAGCCAATGCTTCGAGGACTCCTCCAGGCGGCGCTGGTAAAGCAGGGTGTAAAAAGCTTTCTTCGCCTCCAGGGCGGCGTCGGCCCTGACGGCTTCAAAATTGACCTTGGCCTGGTTGTGGGACGTTTTGGCCAGCTTGAGCGTATTGGTGTTTTTTCCGCCGGTATAGAGCGGCTGCAGCGCCTGCGCGCGCAGCGTGTAAAAGTTGTCGCCCGCGCGGGGCTCAACGTAGCGGTCGCCGAGCTCGGGGCCGAGCAGGGCCGGGGATTCGAGGCTGCCTTGGCTGAACGTGCCAGAAAGAGTGAACTGCGGCAGGGCCATGAAGCGGGCCTCCATCACCCGCTGCCTGGCTATGATTATGTTCTGCTCCGCCGCGAGGGCGGCGGGGCTGTTTTTTACCGCTATGGAAACGACTTCGTCCAGGGTTAGCGCGTCGCCGTTTTTCTGCGCTTCGGCGGGCCCGGTGAAAAGCGCCAGCGCCAGCGCGGCTGCGATCAAGGTCATATCTTGAACTTGGGCATTATCTCCGCTATTTTTCTAGAGAGGGCTTCAGCCTTGTCCCCAAGCCCGGCCGAGGCGGCCTCGGCGCGGAATTTCTCGTACTCCTTAACGACCTCGTTGACCGCTCCGGTCATCTCGTTAAAGCTGTCCTGCAGGTCGGTAAGCTGGTCGCCCTTGCGCAGGTATACCCTGTGGGTCAGGTCCCCGTCCGCCACCGTGGAGCAGCTCTTCTCGAACTTAAAGATGGGCCCGGCCATGCGGTGGGAAATAACGGCCGACACGATCACCACTATCACCATGTACGTAGCTATCTTTATGGCGAACAGCGGGGCCATTTCCTTTATTATATCGAGCAGCGGCATCAGGTACGGGTTCTCGTTAACAACTTTGGAAACGGTCCAAAGGGCCTCCAGGCCGAAGACGATGAAAGCCAGCAGCACGCTCGCCAATATCAGGGCCATGTAATGGTACTGCAGGCGCTTCTTGATCATTATGGTCTTGCGCTGGAACTGGGCCGGCGCTTTAGCTTGTGTGTTTTCAGTCATAAATGCTCCTTTAAAAAACTAAGAGTCGGGGGTCGGGAGTCGGGAGTCGGGAGTCGGGGGCCGGGAAAAATAAATTCCGCGACTCTCGACTCATGACTCTCGACTCTCAGACTTCTTTTAAAAAAGAACTTCCATTATATCGAACCACTCTTTGGAAACGACTTTCAGTTCGCCGGTGGCTTTTTCAAGCGGCACGCCCACTATCTGGTTGCCCACAAGGGCGCTCATCTGGCCGAACTGACCGGCGTGCACCAGTTCCGCCGCCTTCAAGCCCACGCGCGTGGCGAGCATCCTGTCGAACAGCGTGGGAGCGCCGCCGCGCTGCATGTGGCCGATCACCGCGGTGCGCGTCTCTATGCCGGTGTTCTTCTCTATGAAAGAGGCTATGTGCTCGCCCATGCCGCGGTCCTTCAGTATGCGGTGGCCGAACTGGTCAAGCTGGTGCTTTATATTATCTTCGCCCGCGGCTGGAAGCTCGGCCGCCTCGCTGGTGACGACAAGCGCGAAACGCTTCCTGGCGTAGGCTTCCTTGAGCTTCTTGATCATCTCGACGGTGTTTATTTCCCGCTCCGGGATGCAGACAAAATCAGCCGCCGAGGCGATGGCCGTGTAAAGAGCCACCCAGCCGGCGTGCCGGCCCATGACTTCCAGGACCATGATGCGGTGATGGCTGGCGCCCGTGTCCATCAGGGACTGGGCGGCTTCCATCGCGCGCGTCACCGAGGTGTCGAAGCCGAAAGTATAATCCGTGTTGTTCAGGTCGTTGTCCATGGTCTTGGGCACTCCCACGACGTTGAGCTTATGGTCCCGGTACAGCTTGGTGGCCACGCCCAGGGTATCGTCCCCGCCCATGGCGACCAGGGCGTGGAGGTCCAGCTTCTTAAAAGTCTCCAGGCACTTTTGGACGCCGCCCTCGACTTTGTAGGGATTAGTGCGGGAGGTTCCCAGCATCGTACCGCCCTTCATTACGATGAATTCGGTTATTTCGCGGCTCAGAGGGGTGGTGGTGCCTTCGATAATGCCTTTCCAGCCGTCGGTAAGGCCCACGCATTCATAGCCGTATCTCTCGGCCGCGTAGACGCAGCCGCGTATTGCCGGGTTAAGCCCCGGGCAGTCCCCGCCTCCGGTCAAAATTCCGATTCTTTTTTTCATAAAATCCTTCTCCTCTTTGATTTTCGATCTTCGATTTCGATTTTCGATCTTGATCTTTAAAAGCTCGTGTTGTACCTCATCTGCACGATGCGCTCAGCCTTGCGCTTGTCGCCGTTGGAGAATTTCCCGCTGCATCCTATCTCGCGCCCGGCCATGTCCAGCTGGAAATACGGCGTTATATAGAGACGCATTCCGGCGTTAAACCTGGACGGGGAATCGGAGTGGAAAAGGCTGTCGTATTCCAGCATGAAAGATATCTTGTCCTCGAGGGTATAGTTAAGCCCGAGGAAGCCGAAAAGGTAATTACTGTCGAAATCCGGCACGTTAAAGCCGGCGTGCAGCGCCAGGCCGGGCGCCCCTATTTCCTTCGAGCCCGTCAGGTAAAGGCCTTTGCCCTTCTCCAGGTACTTCTTGTCGTCAGGGTCATAGTAGTACCCCTGCCCGTCGTAGCCGACGGCCGCCGCCGGGATATAGTACCCGCCGTCGTAAAAGCGGAACTTCACCTGTATCTCGGGGCGGCGCATTTTTATCGGGGAGCCGGAGCCCACCAGCTGGTCGACCGACATGGAGGCGCCCAGGTTAAGGCGCTCCTGCACTCCGAAATTCAGCCCGCCCAGCACCCCGCCGCCGGAATAAAAGCGGGTCTTAAGCATAAAGCCGTAATAGTCGAGTATGCCGGCCGTCGGCACGTCTATCATCTCCACGTCGGGAAGCACGACCGCCTCACCCTTGTCTTTATCCTTGCCGGCAAGGGCCGGAACCGCGGCCAGCAGCAGCAGGGCCAAAACAGAATTAAGTTTCTTCATTTTACCTTCCTTCTTGTTTTTCCGGGTCGGCCCGGCAGATCCTACGGGTTCAGAGCGGACCTCACCTTGGCGTCCAGCTCATCCAGCGAAAACGGCTTCTGAATAACCTCGCAGGCGCCGCTCATCAGGGCTATCCCCTTTTCGGCGGCCACGTCGCGCGAGGTTATGATTATGATCTTCGGGGCTTCCGAGCCCAGGCGCGAGGAAATTTCGCTGGCGACGTGATAGCCGTCGATATAGGGCATCATCACATCCAGCAGCACCAGGTCGAATTTCTCCGCCTCGGCGGCCTGCAGGGCGTCCTTGCCGTTCACCTTGGCGGTAACGTCAAAGCCCGCCTTTTTAAAATACGACTCGAGGAGGTCTATTATATCCGGGTCGTCGTCCGCTATCAGAATCCGCTTTCCACTTTCCATGTCTTGTCCCCCAGCAGCTTTTCTATCTCGTGCAGCAGGCTGTCGCTCAGCAGCACCCGCTCGGTAGTTTCTATCATGTAGGTGCCGCACCCCTTGGCATTCACCTGGAAATAAACAGGGCACATCCCGTGGCTTTTGCCCAGCGCCGATTTCAGCTCATGCAGCTGTCCCTCGTCAAAAAGTATACCCTCGGGCAGGTTCACCACCAGGCCGCGGGCCCATTTATTCATCGCGTCGAAGAGCCCGTAGGCCTCCTCCGCCATCAACTCGTAGTTCTGCTCGCCGAAATCGGATTTCTTCACTTTCCCGGTGACTACTACCATTTTGTTCGGGCCGAGCTGGGAGCCGTACATCTTGTACTTCTTCGAGAACAGGCAGATCTCTACGTTCCCAGTCAGATCCTCCACCTCGAATTTGGCCCAAGTTTCCCCAGTCTTCTTGCTCTGCATATTCTTGAACTGGGTCACGATGCCGGCGACGCGCACCATGGCCCCCTCGGCGAAGCCCCCCGCGAGAACCTTCTCCGCCTGAGCGTTGGAAACCATGCTGAGGTGGCGGCGGTAGCTGTTCAGCGGGTGCCCCGAGAAATAGAAGCCCAGCACCTCGCGCTCGTTCTTAAGCAGCGCGTGCTCGCTCATCACGGCGGAAGCTTTTTTCTCCTCTCCGAAGAGCATGGCCTGGTTGATGTCGGCGATCTTTCCGCCGCAGAAGGCCTCGACCGCGGCCATAGCCTTAGTGCGCGAGATTTCCGGTTTTTCTGCCGGGTAGAAGCCGTCGAAGGCCCCGCCCTTGGCCAGGGATTCCACCACGCGCCTATTCAGCTGCTTGGAGTCGGCGCGCAGGGTAAATTCCTCGAAGGAGCGGAACGGGCCGTTCCGCTCCCGCTCTGCCACCATGGCCTCTACCACGCCTTCGCCAACGTTCTTCACTGCGGTGAGCGCGAAACGGATGGCCGGCTTGCCCTGCTGGTCTTCTATCGAAAATTTCGTGTGGGAGCGGTTGACGTTCGGCCCCTGTATGCCTATCTCCATATCCTGGGCCTCGCCGATATAGGTGACCAGCTTGTTCTCCTTCTCCTCGGAGTTGACGGCGCTCTTGCCTATCTCGCTGGTAAGCAGGGCGGCCATGAACTCCACCGGGTAGTTGGCCTTCAGCCAGGCGGTCTGGTAGGCCACCAGCGCGTAGGCCACGGAGTGGGACTTATTGAAGCCGTACTCGGCGAACTGCGCCATCTGGTCGAAGATCTTGGTGGAAAGCTTGTTGGGGATGTCGTTCTTGGACTTGGCCTGGTCTACGAACTTGGAGCGCATCTTCTCCATCACGTCAAGCTTCTTCTTGCCCATCGCTTTACGGAAATCGTCGGCCTCGCTCGGGGTGAACTTGGCCAGGCTCTTGGCTATCTCCATGACCTGTTCCTGGTAGACCATCGTGCCGTAGGTGTCCTTCAGGATGGGCTCCAACAGCGGGTGGTCGTAGGTGATCTTCTTTCGGCCGTGCTTGCGCTCAACGAAGGTTTCGAGCATGCCGCTGTTGATGGGACCCGGGCGGTAAAGCGCGACGAGTGCGGCGATGTCGCTGAAGACGGTAGGCTTGAGGCCCTTCACCAGCTTCTTCATGCCGTCGCTTTCCAGCTGGAACACGCCGGTGGTCTTCCCCTCGCAGAGCAGGGCGAAGGTCCTCTTGTCGTCCATCGGGATGGAATAAATATCGAAATCCTTCTTGCCGGCGGCGCGCAGGAACTCGCAGGCGGTCTCGATGACGGAAAGGGTGCGCAGGCCCAGGAAGTCCACCTTGAGCATGCCGAGGGTGCCCAGCATATTCCCGTCGTACTGCGTGGTGACTATTTCCTTGGTGTTGCGGTTGGAGAGGGGCACGTAGTTGGTGATCTCCTCCTTGGAGATCACGACGCCGGCGGCGTGCACGCCGGTGTGCCGCCTGAGGCCTTCCACCTTCAGCGCTATGTCGAACAGCTTCTTTATCTTGGGGTCACGGAGGTATTCTTTCAGCTCGTTGACCTCGTTGAGGGCCTTGTAGAGCGTGGCTTTGGGATCGGACGGCACCAGCTTGGCTATGGCGTTTATCTCGGAAAGAGGGATATTCATCACGCGGCCCACGTCGCGGATGGCGCTCTAGGCGTTGATGGTGCCGTAGGTGATGATATTGGCCACGCGCGCCGAGCCGTACTTTTCGCGCACGTACTGCACCACCCTCTCGCGGCCGTCGTCGGAAAAGTCGATGTCGAGGTCGGGCATGCTCTTGCGGCCCGGGTTCAGGAAGCGCTCGAAGAGCAGGCCGTTGGGCAGCGGGTCCACCCTGGTGATATCCAGCGTGAAGGCGACCAGGGCGCCGGCGCCGGAGCCGCGGCCCGGTCCCACGGGCACGCCGATGCTGCGGCCGTGGTTTATGAAATCCATGACTATCAGGAAGTAGCTGGCGAAACCCATACTCCTGATGACGCCGAGCTCGAACTCGAGGCGCTTGCGGTACTCTTCTCCGGCGTTGGGGACTTTCAGCTTGAGCCCGGCCTCGCAGAGTTCCTTGAGATAAGCGAAATCCGGTTCTTCGGGGTGCCTGGCCTTGAATTCAGCAGGCACGTCGAAAGCGGGCAGGTGGAGCTTTCCTGTTTCCAGCTTGAGGTCGCACATGGAGGCGATATGCAGGGTGTTCTTTATGGCCTCGGGAGTGTGGGAAAAGAGTTTTATCATCTCCTCTGGGGATTTGTAGTAAAGCTCGTGCTGGGTCTGCTTCATCCGGTCGGGATCGTCCAGCGTCTTGCCGGTGGAGATGCAGACGTGGGCGTCGTGGGCTTCCCAGTCCTCTTTTTTCTGGTAGTGGCAGTCGTTGGTGGCTACCAGCGGGATGCCGGTGCGCTTGGCGATCTCTATGAGGCCGGCCATGGCGGCTATTTCTTCGGGGATGCCGTGGTCCATCAGCTCGAGGTAGAAGTTGCCTTTGCCGAGTATATCCTGGTACTCCATGGCCATCTTGGCGGCTTCGTCGAGGCGGTTCTCGGCGCAGTTGCGGGCTATGTGGGACTTGAGGCAGCCGGAGAGGCAGATGAGGCCTTCGCCGTATTTGGCGAGGAGTTCCGAATCTATGCGGGGGTCGTGGTAAAAGCCTTCGAGGTAGGCGGCGGAGACCATCTTGATGAGGTTGTGGTAGCCGACGGCGTTCTTGGCGAGGACGGTCATATGGCCGTTCTCGCGGCGGCCCTGGCTCTTGTCGCGGTCTTTGCGGGAGCCGCGGGTGACATAGCATTCGCAACCGATGATGGGCTTGAGGCCTATGGCAGTGGCGGTGAAATAGTACTCCATGGCGCCGTACATATTGCCGTGGTCGGTTATGGCGAGGGCGTTGCCGGGACGGGCGGCGAGGCCTTTGAGGAATTCGGAGGGATTGCCGTGGCCGTCGGTGATGCGCAGCATGCCGTCAAGCAGCGAGTACTCGGAGTGGTTATGGAGATGTATAAAACTTGGTTGCATTAATATAAATGTAAGGAAATTCACGTGGCCTGACTAAACCACCGGCTTTAATTATATAAATTAATTAAGACCTTAAGGAATTTCCGGGAGGAAAGAGGGGATTTGGGGACCGCGAGATGCGAAGTCGGGGCTTGCCCCGAACTTTGACCGCTTCGGGAAAAGTTCGGGGGCCTACCGCAGGGGCAGGAACGAAAAACGCGTTCGGGCACACCGTGCCCTCACTCGGTATTCGCCCGCCGCGCTTATGCAAGCGGCGGGCTCAACGACGGTTTTTCTTATCCTGCCCCTGCGGTCTCCCCCTCCGTTAGCAACGAGCTTTCAGGGTGGCGAGGGTATGGGTTCGGCGGGCCTTCCCGCAGGCCGGAGCTTACGTAA
>JAUSCK010000011.1 GCA_030651035.1 Elusimicrobiota bacterium | reverse complement strand
CTATCAGAACCGTTTCAGAAAGCGGCGCCCCCCCCGCACGGAGCGAGATATTCCATTCAACCCGGATAGGCCACTCGTGAACCCTGGTCTCCACCAGCGCGAACCAGCCGCCGCTCGTCTCATTTGATTCAAGCGTCTTAAACTCCAGACCGGCTTTGGAAGCCTCTTTTACCGCCAGTTCCACGTATCGTCCGGAATGAAAAGCCTTCGCCCAGCCTGTAAAGTCCAGATCCTCAGAGAACCTGGGGCTTTGGCGCAGCAGCCGCAGGGCGGTGCCGCCTTTAAACGCCAGCTTTATATCCTCATCGGCCCCATACAGGGAGGAGAGCAGCACATGCTGCGCGTATTCGCGCGCAATATTGAACTCCTGCGTCTGCCACTTAACGCTCAATTCCTCTATCAGCGATTTTGAAATCATACCGGTACCAGTCCAGAAGTTTTTTGTTGCCGAAATCTTTAAGGCGGGCCTCAAGCAGGCGCACATCCGCGCCCCGGAGACTCAGGCGGCTATTGGGCGTCTCTTTTTTAAGGAACACAAAATAAAGATAATCCGCCAGAGCTTTCTCCTTTTCAGCCAGCAGCACGGTTTCACCGTTTATCTCCACACCCTTATACCCGCCGAAAGCGCCGCGTTTTATTGTGCGGTATATATAAGTTGTCCCGTCAGCCTCAAATTCGCGGGTACTTTTTGCAGTTACTGAGGTAACGGCGTAAATGGATTCCGGAATAAAGCCGTAATAAGAGAGAGCCGAGGCCAGTGAAATATAGGAAGGTGTATAAAGCCGGTTGGCTATACCCCATTTTGACGGCATCCGGGCTTTTAAGGCGTAAAGTCCGCGTTTAAGGCGGCGCAGCAGTCCCCGGCGGGTGTAGCGGATAAGCAGGAATTTAGCCGCCACGTCCCCAAAACCGGTTACCTGGCGGAATTCCCTGGCGGTAAAGAGCCGAAAACCGCCTTCGCGCAACTTGGATTCTATCTCAAACCATTTCATATAAGTAGCACAACTGCTACTTATACAGAATACATCACAAAACAAGCAAAGTCAAGGGTGCCAGGGAAGAATGCTGGGGAAGAAATATTGTATACGTCGGAGACAATAGGGGATTTGAATGGAGTTCATAGGGCTTATTGTGTTAGAAAAGGATATACCATTTCTGACAAGAGGCCAAGAACTCCTTAGAGTTCCAGCACGTCGAAGAGGCCCGGGCCGTAGGAGATAAGCTCCACTTTCGGGTAAGGGTAGACGGCGCAGACCTTTTCCAGCGTGGCAAGGAATTTTTTAGCCTGGCCGCTGAAGCTCTTTATCCCGCGCGAAACGTCAGCGCCTTCGAGCAGGTCGATGTGGGTTATCGCCAGCCTGGTGGCGGAATTTATGCTTACGGCCAGGCGCGCCACGTCCATGTCGAACCCTCCCACCCGGCGCAGGCGGCCGCTGACGCTGCCCACCTCGCGGCCCGCGGTGTGGTACTTGGAAAGGACCTTCTTGTCTTTTATCTCGTTGGCCACCATCCCGGGCCCCACGCGCGTGACATAGGGTTTGAATATAGCGTACACCTCGCCGGCGTATTTCGGCCCCAGGCCGGCTTCGCCCATAAAGGTGGAGGCGGTGGTGTCGCGCGAGGTAACGAACGGGTACTCGCCGTGCAGGTTGGAAAGCTTCATCCCCTGGGTGCCCTCGAGCAGCAGCCGGGAACCTTTCGCCAGGGCTTTATTTAAAATTTCCGGAACATCCTTGATGTACTTCTTCAGGCGGGGCTCGTCCTTGGCGAAGCGCAGTTTTTTGCGGTCGACACGGTCGCGCACGGCGGCGCCCAGGCCCGTACCCACGCTGCCTATTTTGCCCATCATGCGGGCGTCGGCGCGCTCGGCCGCCGTATGGCGCGGCTCTATGATAACGGCGTGCGGGTCTATTATCAGGCGGTTTTCCGCGCCGGTGAGCTTTATTTCCTCCTGCAGCCAGTCAGTTATGATGTAAGTGCCGGCGCCCAGCACCAGTTTGGTCCGCTTACACACGAAGGCTCCGGGCATGGTTTTAAGCTTGTAGATTTTGTCTTCAAAGAATATAGTGTGCCCTGCGTTGGGCCCTCCCACCCTTATGGAGTAGTCGTACTTATTTTTTACCGCCAGGTAAGCCGCTATCTTCCCCGTCCCCTCGTCGCCGCCCTGGCCGCCTACAACGATATCAACAGGCATTTTAAAACTCCTTGCGCTTCGCGATCTTTTCCGAAAGCCCCGTGTAGTTAAGGGGCGAGAGCCGCTTCAGTTCCGCCTTTATTGCCGGCTTGAGCTTAAGCCCGTCTATAAATTTCCTCAGCCCCGCCGCGGTAACGGCGCGTCCCCGCGTGAACTTGCTGAGCAGCTCGTAGGGGCCGGTTTCCCCTTCCCGCCTTAATATGGTCTGTATGCCTTCGGCCAGCACCTCCGGGTGCAGCTCCAGCTCCGCGCGGGCCGCGGCTTCGTCCACGGCGGCGCGGGAGAGGCCTGTAAGCACGGACCTGTAAGCCGCCAGCCCGTGCCCCAGCGCCGCCCCGAAATTGCGCTCGACGGTGGAGTCGGAAAGGTCCCTCTGCAGCCTGGAAACGGGCAGCTTGGCGGAGAAGAAGCCCAGCAGCGCGTTGGCCAGGCCCAGGTTTCCCTCCGCGTTCTCGAAATGTATCGGGTTCACCTTCTGCGGCATGGTCGAGGAGCCGACCTCGCCGGCCACCGCCTTCTGGGCTACCAGCCCCGCGGAGATATACCGCCACATATCCTGGCAGAAAGCCAGGAGGATGGTATTTGCGCGGCGCAGATTATCGAACAGCTCGGCGTAGCTGTCGTGCGGCTCTATCTGGGTGGTGAAGGGATTGTATTCCAGCGCGGGCCCCGCACTTTTTCCCGTGCCCGGGTCAAAGTTCGGGGTATACCCCGCACTTTTTCCCGAGCCCGGGCCAAAGTGCGGGGTGAACCCCGCTTCGGAGCTGGAGTTGAAGCTTTCTATGAATTCTTTTGAGAATTTAGGCCAGTCCGCGCCGGGGAAAGCTGCCGCGTGGGCGTTGTAATTGCCGGAGGCCCCGTTGAGCTTGGCGCAGATGCGGGCGGCCTTAAGCTGCCTCACCTGCCGGAGAAGCCGCGCGTGGAATACGCGGAACTCCTTGCCGAAGGTGGTGGGAACGGCGGGCTGGCCGTGAGTGCGGGCCAGCAGCGGGGCCGCGGCGTGTTTCAGGGCCAGGGCGTCCAAAGCCGCCAGTATTTCCTCCAGCGCGGGAATTATCTCCGCTTTCAGGCTGTCCCGGAGCATCAGCGCGTAGGAGATGTTGTTGATGTCCTCCGAGGTAAGGGCAAAATGCACGAACTCCGTAATGTCCCGCAGCGAGGAGCGGCGCAGCTTCTCTTTAATGAAATATTCTACCGCTTTCACGTCGTGCTTCGTGGGCGGGACCCGGCCCGAGCCGGTTTCCTCTATGGCTATTATTTCAAGAATGTCCCTGTCGGAAAGAAGGGGCAGTTTCTCAAGGAGGGCTTTCTCGGAGGGGTTGAGGCCCCTTATCGCCACGCCGGGAGTGGCGCAGAGCTTTTCCAGGTAGCGGCATTCCACCAGCGCGCGATAGCGGGCCAGCGCGCCTTCGCCGAAGGCCCGGTTCAGACTTCCCAGTTTGCCGGCATATCTGCCGTCCAGGGGGCTTACCGCGTTTATATTGCGCTGCGCCGCCATATGGTCTCCTCAATACAGAAAAATACCCCGCATCCGCGTTCGCAAGAACACTTCACCGGGGTCTTGCAATTAATTCTAACACAAAACCGCCGGGCAAGTAAAACCGCGTTTTGCTACAATATCATTATGGAGATCAAGCCCGAGATTAGCGGCATATTGCTGGAATCAATAGAGCAGGCCCGCGAAACTTTCTTCATCACCGACAGCGAGGGCTCCATTATCTACGTGAACCCGGCTTTCGAAGAGCTTACCGGCTACTCCCGCCCGGAAGTTCTCGGTAAAAACGCCAGAATACTTAAAAGCGGCGAGCACCCCCCCGAATTCTACCGCGAGATGTGGAACCTCATCAAAACCGGGCGGAACTGGAAAGGCCGCATCATCAACCGCCGCAAGGACGGGACCACCTATACCGACGAGCAGCAGATCTGCCCGGTAAAGGACACCGCGGGAAAGATAACACATTTCCTGGCGCTGCGCCACGACATAGCCCGCGAAACCCAGCTTGAGGCCCAGCTTAACCAGAGCCAGAAAATGGAATCCCTCGGGCTCCTGGCCGGGCAAATCTCGCACGACTTTAACAACCTGCTGACCATAATAATCGGCTCCATGGAACTTATCGAGGAGGAACTCAAGCCCGGCTCGGTGGGAGCCAAGCTGACCTCCGAAATACTCCGCTCCTCGAAGGAGTCCGCGCACCTTATAAAACAGCTGATGGTTTTCGCCAGGAAGCACGAAGCCTGCCCCGTGCTGACCACGCTTAACGAACCGTTAGCCGAGCTTAAGATACTGCTGGACAGCCTGCTTGGGAAAGGCGTCGCCGTGGCCTACTCGCTGGCTGAAAACCTTGCCCGGGTAAAAATAGAGCCTGAAAACTTAAAGCAGGCGGTTATGAACCTGGCCGCCAACGCCAGGGACGCGATGGGCGGCTCAGGCGGGATAATGATAAAGACATATAACGCCGGGCCGGAAGGGATCCCCCATTCGCTGCCGCGCGGCCCATACGCTGTCTTTGAAATTTCAGACACCGGGCCCGGGATACCGAAAGAGGTGCTACCGCGCATGTTCGAGCCCTTCTTCACCACCAAGCCCAAAGGCAAGGGAACCGGGCTCGGACTTTCCACGGTTTACGGCATCGTAACCCAGAACGGGGGCCAGATCTTCGCCGCCAACCACGCGAAGGGTGGCGCTGTCTTCACCATCTATTTCCCCGCCGTTAAAGAAAGTGAGAGAGCGGGAAAATGAGCAGATGAGCGTTAGTGCCTGAAATGCCTCACGCCGGTCAGCACCATGGCTATGCCCAGCCTGTCGGCGGCCTCCACAACTTCCTTATCCTTGACTGACCCGCCGGGCTGTATCACGGCCGTAGCGCCCAGCCTCACCCCTTCCTCGAGCGCGTCGGGGAATGGGAAAAAGGCGTCGGAGGCCATGACCAGCGTGCCCGGCCTGGGATTATCCTTTAAAAAGGCCTCCAGTTTGTGGCCTGCCATGAAGACAGAGTCCACGCGCGACATCTGTCCCGCGCCTATGCCGACCGTGCGGCAGGTATCGGCCAGAACGATAGCGTTCGAGCGCACGTACTTGGCGGCCGTCCAGGCGAAACGCAGCGCCTCCTCTTCTTCCGCGGTCGGCTTGCGCTTCGTGGGCACCTCCCATTTGTCGCCGAGCAGCAGCTTGTCGTCCGCGCTCACCAGCACCTCGTCGCCGACGGAGCGCAGCACGATGTTATCCGCCGGGAAGCTGTCCCATTTCAGCAGGCGGAGGTTCGGCTTTTTAGCGAAGACTTCCAGCGCCCTTTCGTCGTACTCCGGCGCGCAGATAACTTCCACGAATTTTTTAGCCAGGAAATCGGCGATGCGCCCGTCGAGCTTCCGGTTGAGGGCTATTATCCCGCCGAAGGCGGACTGGGGGTCGGTGCTCCAGGCCCTCTCGAAAGCCTCCGCTATGTCGACGCCGGTGCCCAGCCCGCAGGGCGTGACATGCTTGAAGATGACGGCGGCCGGCTTTTGAAATTCCCTCACGGCCTGGTAAGTGCCGTACGCGTCCAGGATATTGTTGTAGGAAAGCTCCTTGCCCTGCAGCTGCGCGAAAGGAAGCTTGTCCTTCCGGGAATAAAGCGCGCAGGCCTGGTGCGGGTTCTCGCCGTAGCGCAGGCTGTGTATTTTCTTAAGCGGAACCTCAAGGCTGTCCGGAAAGCCGGCGGCCCCTGTTTTTGCAAGTTCGCCGGCTATGGCCCCGTCGTAGGCGGCGGTATGGGCGAAAGCTTTGACGGCCAATTCTTTTTTCAGCCAGAGAGGGATGGAGCCTGCTCCAGCACAGATGGCGGCCAGAACCTGGTTGTAGTCGGCCGGGGAGGTCAGCACCGCGACCGAACTATAATTCTTGGCTGCCGCGCGCAGCAGGGCCACGCCGCCTATGTCGATGTTCTCGATCAGTTCTTCGGACCACGGCGCGGCCTTTTTAGCCGTCTCGGAAAAAGGGTAAAGGTTGACCACCACCATGTCTATGGGCTCTATGCCGAATTTAAAGACTGTCTCGGCGTGCACGGGGTTGTCCCTGAGGTAAAGTATGCCGCCGTGCACCGCCGGGTGCAGCGTCTTAACCCGGCCGTCCAGCATCTCGGGGAAACCGGTGAGCGTTTCAAGAGCGCGCACGGGCACGCCTGCTTCCTTCAGGAGTTTATAGGTGCCGGAGGTCGACACGACTTCAACCCCCTCCGCTGACAGCCCTTTTGCGAATTCCACCGCGCCGCTCTTGTCTGAAACGGAGATAAGCGCGCGGCGCACTTTTCCGGTCTCGGGCGGCGGGCCGGAGATCTCCACCTTGCGGCCCGTGATCTTCAGCAGGCCGGCGCAGAACATAGCCGCGGCCTTCGGGTAGATGGCGAGCTCGGCAGCGTTCACCCTTTTAGCCAGGTCTTCGGGGGTATCGCCGGGGAGGACGGAGACCGGCTGTTGTATTATTATCGGGCCGCGGTCGTAGTTCTCGTCCACGAAATGGACGGTGGCGCCGCTCACCCTGGCCCCGGCCTCTATGACAGCCTCGTGCACCTTCATCCCGTAAAAGCCTTTCCCGCCGAAGCCGGGCAGCAGCGCGGGGTGTACGTTGATTATCCTGTCTTTGAAATCCGAAAGCATTTTAGGCCCGAGCTTAAGCATAAAACCGGCGAGGCAGACCAGGTCGGCCTTGTGGCTGCGGCATAAGGCTGCGAAGTATTCGTCAAGGGCTTTCGGCGTAAAATCTTTTGGTTCGGCCGCTTCGGAAGGGATCCCCTCGTTTTTAGCCCGCTCCAGCGCCCCCGAATCCTTCCTGCTGGAGATCACCAGCGCTATTTTCCCGTTTATGCGGCCTTGTTTGGCGGCGTCGCTCAAAGCCTGCAGGTTCGTGCCGCCGCCCGAAGCGAAAACGACTATATTTTTCATGTTTATCTCCTGGTTAAATTATTCACATGGATGGGCAGGATAAACAGGATAAAGAAAGCGAAATAAAATCCTGTGCATCCTGTCTATCCATGTTTGGTCTTTGATGCGGCAAACTGGCTCATAATCATTTTATAACGACTTCGTTCTTGCCTTTTACTACTTCACCGATGACGACGGAGCCTTTCAGCGCACTAAGGCCGGTTTTTACGGCTTCTTTCCGCACTACTGCTATCATGCCTATGCCCATGTTGAACGAATCCCACATCTCGGGCTCGGGTATCGAGCCCAGGCGCTGTATTTCGCGCATTATCACGGGAACTTTCCAGGAATCCGTACGGACTACGGCGCCCATACTCTTAGGGAGCACCCGGGGGAGGTTGCCGGGGATGCCTGAGCCGGTTATATGGGCGAGGGCGAGCACGTCGTATTTTTTCTTCCTCAGCGCCGAGCGCAGCTTATTTATGTCCTTGACGTATATTTTCGTGGGCGTGAGCAGCCTGGCGGCGTATTTTTTCAGGAGTTTCCTGTCGTCCAGGATCTTCCGTATGAGGGAGAAGCCGTTGGAGTGGAAGCCGGTGGACCTGAGGCCGATCAGGACGTCGCCCGGGCGGACTTTTTTGCCGTCGAGCGCCGCGGAATTCTTTACGATGCCGACCGAGAAGCCGGCCAGGTCGTACTCGCCGGGCTGGTAGAAGCCCGGCATTTCCGCGGTTTCGCCGCCAAGCAGGACGGACTCGCCCTGGCGGCAGCCTTCCATTATGCCTTCTATTATTTTTTTGGAGCGGGCGAGGTCGAGTTTGCCGGTGGCGTAGTAGTCGAGGAAGATCATGGGGCGGGCGCCGCAGCAGAGGAGGTCGTTCACGCACATGGCTACGAGGTCTATGCCTATGGTGTTGTGTCTGTCGAGGAGGAAGGCGAGCTTGAGCTTGGTGCCTACGCCGTCGGTGGAGGCGACGAGGCTGTACTGGTTCTTCGTTTCGGCTATGGGCAGCAGGCCGGCGAAGCCGCCGATAGCCTTGGATTTCTTTTCAAGGAATTCGGTGAATTTGTCCGAAAGCTTTATATCCACACCGCTTTTCTTATAAGTTGTCATTGGTTCTCCACTCACACCCCTATATCCTTCCTGTACTGCATGCCTTCGAAACTTACTTTTGAGACGGCGGCGTAGGCTTTCTTCCGGGCTTCCTCGAGGTTAGCCCCGGCGGCGGTCACGGAGAGGACGCGGCCGCCGCTGGTTATGTAGCCGTCGTCTTTTATCGCCGTGCCGGAGTGAAAGACCAGCGAGCCCGCGGGAACTTTGTACAGGCCGGTGATCTCTTTGCCTTTTTCAGGGGCCTCCGGGTAGCCGCCGGCGGCCAGGACCACCGAGACGCAGGTCTGCGCTGAGGTTTCCAGCTCTTTGCCGGCCAGTTTCCCGTCGGCACAGGCCTTCAGCAGCGCCAGCAGGTCGCCCTTTATCAGCGGCATTATCGACTGGGTTTCCGGGTCCCCGAAACGCACATTGAACTCGAGCACTTTCGGCCCGCCGGGGGTGAACATCAGCCCGGCGAAGATCACGCCGCAGAAGGGTATGCGCTCTTTCTTGATCCCGTCCACGAAGCGCTGCAGTATTTCCTTCTTTATAATTTCCAGGTCCGGAGCGGAGATCTCCACGGGGCAGACGGCCCCCATGCCGCCGGTATTGGGGCCCGCGTCGCCGTCCTGCAGGCGCTTGTGGTCCCTTGCGACGGGCAGCAGCAGGAACGAATTCCCGTCCACCAGGGCCAGAACCGAAGCCTCCCTGCCTGTCAGGAACTCCTCCAGCACCACTTTTGAGCCCGAGCCGCCGAAGATGCGCCGCTCCATAAAATCCGCCACGGCCTCGAGAGCCTCGCCCTCGTCGGCGCAGATGCGCACGCCTTTCCCGGCGGCCAGGCCGTCGGCCTTGATGACTACCGGGTACTTCTGATTCGCTTTTATTTTCTCCCTGGCGAAGGCGGCGTCGTACAGCGCGGTGAAGGCGGCTGTCGGGATGGAGTTTCGGTCCATGAACTCCTTGGCGAACTGCTTGGAGGCTTCCAGCATGGCGCCTTTCTGCGAGGGGCCGAAAACCTTTATGCCTTTGGCGCCCAGGAAGTCGCTTATCCCCCCGGCCAGCGGGGCCTCGGGTCCGACCACGACCAGCCCGATCTTTTTGGCCAGGCAGCAGGCGTATATTTTCTCGAAGTCGTCAACCGCTATCGCGTGGCATTCGGCCAGGCTTTTCATGGCGGCCGAGCCGGGTATGGCGTGGAGCTTCCCGAGCTGCGGGCTTTGCCTTAATTTCCAGGCCAGCGCGTGCTCACGGCCGCCGGAACCTATCAGTAATACGTTCATAGCGCCGCCTTATATTTACCGGTAAAGCACGAGGTACAGAAACTCCTGTCCTTCTGGTCGCCGCAGGCGTGCACCAGGCTTTCCAGGCCGAGGTAATGCAGCTCGTCCGCCCCGATGAAACCGCGTATTTTCTCGACCGCCAGCTTATTGGCTATGAGTTCGTCTTTATTGGGCGTGTCTATGCCGTAGAAACACGGCGATATTATCGGCGGAGAAGCTATGGCCATTATTATCTTTTTAGCGCCGGCCTTTTTAAGGCTTTTAACTATTTTGCGCGAGGTTGTCCCCCTCACCAGGGAGTCGTCTATCAGTATTATGGTTTTACCCTTTATTACGTCCCGGATAGGCGCCAGCTTAAGGTGCGCGGTGAACTCCCTCAGGCGCTGGTCGGGCTGTATGAAGGAACGCCCGGTGTAGTGGTTGCGCATGAAAACCGTCTGGAACGGTATCCAGGATTCCTTGGAAAAGCCGTGGGCGTAAACCGTGCCCGAGTCCGGCACGCCGGAGACGATGTCGGCTTTCAGGCCTTTCAGCTCCCGCGCCAGCGCGGCGCCGATCTCGTAGCGCGCGGTCTGTACCGTCCTGCCGGCCACTACGGAATCCGGCCTGGCGAAGTAGACCTGCTCGAAGATGCAGCGGGTAAATTCTTTGGCCGGGGCAAAGCGGCGGAAGAGGGCTTTGCCCCCCTCAATTATCACCATCTCGCCGGGCTCTATTTCCCTGATCGTCCTGCCGCCGGCCACGTCTATGGCGCAGGTCTCGGACGCGAGTATGAAAGATTTCCCCATTTTGCCAAGCACCAGCGGCCTGAAGCCGCTGGGGTCCCTCGCGCCGATGACCTTGCCCGGCGCCATAAAGAGAAAGGAGTAGGCCCCCTCGAGCTTCGGGAGGTTCTTTGCCAGCGTATCCTCCAGCTCCCTGCCGCGGTATTTCGCCGCCAGGTGCAGTATAACTTCAGTGTCGCTGGTGGACTGGAAGATCGCCCCGTTTTTCTGAAGGCCGGCCTTCAGCTTGTCGGCGTTGGTTATGTTGCCGTTGTGCGCCACGGCCACCTGCCCCAGGTATGAATCAAGGACCAGCGGCTGGGCGTTCTTAAGGTGGCTTGAGCCGGTGGTGGAATAGCGTATATGCCCTATGGCGCTGCGGCCCTTCAGGCTTTCCAGCGCGTCTTTGGTAAAGACCTCGCTTACCAGGCCCATGCTGGTGTGGTGCAGGAGTTTCCCGCCCAGCTCGGTGACTATGCCGGCGGATTCCTGGCCGCGGTGCTGCAGCGTAAAAAGCCCGACATAGGCCAGTTTTGAAGCGTCTTTGTTATCCGTAATTCCGAATATTCCGCACATGTTGTTTCCTTTTATTGGTCAGCCGACATAATCCACGGCGTTCTTGAAGAACTGGTAGCCGGCGGCCACGGCTTCCCGCGCCGCGGCCGGCTTGCCCCGCCCTTTGGCCGCAGCCCCTGCGGAAAAAGAGCGGGGCCTGTCCGGGTTCTGCCAGGCGAAGAAATTCCGCTCGGGGTGGGGCATCAGGCCGAAACAGGTGCCCGCGGCGTTGGTAATGCCGGCTATATCCAGCATGGAGCCGTTCGGGTTCTCGGAGTAGGTCATGGCGTGCAGGTCGCGCGCCACCAGGTCCGCCATTGTTGTCTTATCCTCCACTATAAACTTGCCCTCGCCGTGCGCTATGGGCAGTTCTATCTCCTCCGGCAGGCCCTTGGTAAAGATGCACGGACTTTTCTTGTTTATCTTCACCTTTATCCATTTGGCCAGGAAATGCCCGCAATCGTTGGTATAGAGAGTGGAAACCTGGGCGTTGGCCTTGTTCTCAGGCAGAAAGCCGGTCTTAACCAGTATCTGGAAGCCGTTGCAGATGCCGATGACCGGCCTCTTGTCCTTTATGAACGCCTCGAAGTCGGCCGAGAGCTTGCGCATCTTAACGGCGTAGATCTTGCCGGCCGAGATGTCGTCGCCGTAGGAGAAGCCGCCCGGGAAGGCCATTATCGAATAATCCAGCACCTTCTTCTCGCCGGACAGCAGCTGGTTGATATGCACCAGCTCCGGCTCAGCCCCGACGTACTTGAACGAATTATAAGTCTCTATGTCGCAGTTGGTGCCGGTACCGCGCAGAATTACAGCTTTAGGTTTCATATCAGGTCCCGCTTCCAGCTCTTCTTAAGCGTAAGGATATCTTCGGCAAAAAGCCGCGACCAGCCGTCTTTCACTTCAAGCGCCCGGTCTTCTTTCACATAGCCTATTTCGTTCACCGGCAGGCCCTTTACCAGTTTAAGGAATTCCGCTTCCTTCCCCTTTACTACTTCGAGGACCAGCCTGGCGGGGCTTTCGCCGAAAAGCAGCTCCAGCGCGCTCAGTCCCTCCTCCCTGGCCGCGCCGGCGAGATCTATATCTGCGCCGAAGCCGCCGGAGAAAGCCATCTCGGACAAGGTCACGGCCAGGCCGCCCTGCGAAACGTCGTGGGCGGCGCATACGCAGCCCGACTTTATGGTTTTAAGGACGGCAGTATACAGCTGCACGGCCGCTTTCATGTCCAGCGGGCTTATCAGGTTGTTCCCGGAGTCGGCCATGTCGTTATATACCGAGCCGCCCATGCCGCGGCGGCTGACGCCGGCCAGGTAGACAGGGTTCCCGGCTTCCTTGTAGTTCATCGTTATGGCGCCGCGTATATCCTCGACGGGAGCCGTGGCCGAGATCAGCAGCGAGATCGGCACCGGGTATTCTTTCCCATCGGCGTCCTTTGCCTGGTTGTAGAAGCTGTCCTTGCCGGAGATGAAAGGCGCGCCGTAGGCCATGGCCGCGTCGTGGCAGCCCTCGGCGGCAAGCACGAGGTCGCCCATCACCTCGGGGTCGCGGGGGCTGGCCGCGCAGAAATTGTCCAGGATGGCCGTGCGCGAGATCTCGGCGCCCACGCAGAGCAGGTTTCTCACCGCCTCGTCCACGGAGTGCAGCGCCATCTGGTAAGGGTCTATCCTGCCGGCAGCCGGGTTGAAGCCGTGAGTGACCGCGAAGCCGGAGAAATCGTTCAGGTCCAGCGTGGCGGATTGCGGCCAGATCACCGCGGCGTCGCCGGGGCCGTCGCCGTATTTCCCCTGGAGCGGCTTTATAACGGTCCCGCCCTGCACCTCGTGGTCGTACTGATTTATGACGGAATGCCTGGAGCAGACATTCGGGTGCGACAGCACGTCTTTTAAAAGCCCGCCGTACGATTTCGCGGGCTTGGCCGGGTTTCCCCCGGATATTTTCACATTGCGCCGCACTGCCGGCTTTTCGAAATTAGGCACGCCGCCGTGCAGGAAGGCCATGGGCAGGTCCACGATCTTTTCCCCGCCGTACGTGACCAGGAGGCTCCCGTCGCCGGAGAAAGTCCCAAGCACGCAGTATTCGCAGCTTTCGGCCTTAAGGATGGCCTCCAGCTTCCTGAGTTTGGCCTTGGGCACAGAGAGTATCATGCGCTCCTGCGACTCTGAAACCCAGATCTCCCACGGCTCTATATGGGTATCCTTCAGCTGCGCGTTCTCAAGGCGCACATGGGCGCCCGTCTCCGAGCCCAGCTCTCCGATGGCCGAGGAGAAACCGCCGGCGCCGCAGTCGGTCACGGCGCTGTAAAGGCCCAGGTCGCGCGCCCGCATCAGCACGTCCAGGGTTTTCTTCTCGTTGACGGCGTGGCCGATCTGCACCGCCGAGGCCGAGGTGTCCTCGTCTATATTGGCGGAGGAAAAAGTCGCGCCGTGTATGCCGTCGCGCCCCGTGCGACCGCCTATGGAGACTATCAGGTCGCCGGGGATGACCTTCTTCCCGATCTTATCGACCGGGATCAGGCCGGCGCAGCCTACGTAGACCAGCGGGTTGAGCAGGTAGCCGTCGTCGAAGTAGATGCCGCCTGAAGCGGTGGGAATGCCCATCCGGTTCCCGTAATCCCGGACCCCCTCCACTACGCCGCGCATGATGCGTTCCGGCGGGTGCGAGTTTTTAGGAAGCTTCTTTTTGCTGTCGAGATAGCCGAAACAGAAATTGTCGGTGTTCAGCACGGGCTTCGCGCCCAGGCCGACGCCCAGGATGTCGCGTACCACTCCGCCAACCCCGGTCTCCGCCCCGCCGTAGGGCTCGACGGCGCAGGGGTGGTTGTGGGTTTCGGCTTTGAAGGCCAGGCCCCATTTCCCGCTCTTGCCGAACTCCACGATGCCGGCGTTGTCGGTGAACACGGAAAGGCACCATTTCCTGTTCAGCGTTTTGGTGGCCTTCACGATGGTTTCTTTGAAAAGATTTTTATATTTCTTCACTTTGCCGCCGGACTTGAAGCTGACCGGGCCGGAGAAGGTCTTGTGCTTGCAGTGCTCGGACCAGGTCTGGGCCAGGGTCTCGAGCTCGCCGCGCGAGGGCTGCCTGCCCATTTTCCGGAACTGGCGCTGCACCTCGGCGAGTTCCGCCGCGTTCAGCGACCAGCCGCAGGCCTTGTCGAGCGCGACCAGCTCTTTTTCACTTAAGGACGTAAAGGTTGAAAGGAGGTCGGTCATAGTTTTTCAGCACTTCTCTATTTTGAATTTGTTCACTATCTCGTTCACCAGGGTTTTCGTGACGGCGTGTTTGAGTTTTTGCTCGGAATCGCAGGGCACATAGTAAGCGTGCCCGAACCTGACGGCCTCCGGGAGTTTGCCGGCAACGTCGGCTACGGCCTCTTTGACGCTTTCGCCCACCACGTCGGTGACGGAGTCCTTCAGCCACACCTCCGCCCTGTAAGCGTCCTTAAGCCCGGCCTTCCCGGGGGAAAGGGAATAGTGCTCTGTTATGTTGTCCGTCAGCAGTTCCGAGGCGATCTTCTCGAATTCCTCCTTACTGAAATCCGCGTCCACCTTGTAGAGCCGGGACAGGCGCGCGGCCTTCACCTTCAGCCCGGCGTGCGCCAGCCTGGCGATAAAAGCCGCCTCCTCGTTCCTGGCATATTTCTCTTTGGTCCAGATTTCAATTATCATTTTTTACCTTAATTACAGCCGGAAAGTTTCTGATGAAACTTTCCCCTCGCATAGCTCGGGCACTACGTGCGGCATACACCCTCTCGGACCTGGCGCGCATAGCGCTTGGTCCTCGACCTTTCCGCCTTCGGCGTCAAGGGAATTCTGCTAACGCAGAATTCGGGATAAAGAAGCCGGGTGACAGCTTACCCGGCTTTGGTTATTTTGCTGAGGGCTTCCTCGTATTTTTTGAGGGTGCCCTGCACTACTTCGGCAGGCAGCGCCGGCGGCGCGGAGACTTTGTCCCAGCCGCTGCCCTCCAGCCAGTTGCGCACGTACTGCTTGTCGTAGCTCTCGGGGCTTGTCCCTGTTTTATACCGGGCGGCGTCCCAGAAACGGGAGGAGTCGGGCGTCAGCGCTTCGTCTATAAGTATCAGCTCTCCGTCCAGCATGCCGAATTCGAATTTAGTATCCGCCAGCAGTATGCCGCGTTTCTCAAGGTAGTCAGCCGCGAATTTATAAAGGGCCAGGCTTTTTTCTTTTATCTTCACCGCCGGTTCCTGCCCCAGCGCCTCCGCCATCTGCTCGAAGGTCACGTTCTCGTCGTGCCCCTGATCGGCCTTACTGGTGGGTGTAAAAACCGGTTCCGGCAGCTTCTGCGCCTCTTTCAGGCCAAGCGGCAGCTTGATACCGCAGACCCTGCCCTGCTTAAGGTATTCCTTCCAGCCTGAGCCAGTGATATAGCCGCGCACGATGCATTCAAAATCCACGCGCTTCGTCCGGTATACCAGCACAGCCCTGCCTTCCAGGTCCGCCCAATCCAGCGCCGAACAGTCGTATCCGGCCAAATGCGCCTTGATCCCGCCTATATCGGCGGCTACCAGATGGTTCCTGATTATATTCCCGGTCTTGCTGAACCAAAAGGAGCTTATTTTATTGAGGATGGCGCCCTTGCCCGGGATGGGCGTAGGCAGTATAAAATCGAAAGCCGATATCCTGTCAGATGAAACTATCAGGAGATACTTCTCCCCCGCCGAGTAAAGGTCCCTTACTTTTCCCTTGTGTATCAACTTAAGTTCAGCCATGCTCATCTCCTTAGTGCTTACGGTAGACTGCCGGTTTTGAGTATACAGAGGTTTACTTCATTTCCTCCAGGTACTTCTTATAACCTTCCTTGTCCAGTTTGGCCGTCTTGGCCAGCACTTCCTTCTTCATCGCTGCCCTGTAGGCCTTAAGCTTGGCCCTGAGCGGAGCCTCTTTAACGGCCAGTATCTGCGCGGCCAGCAGGCCGGCGTTCTTCGCGGCATTTATCCCCACCGTGGCCACAGGGATACCGGAAGGCATCTGCACTATGGACAAAAGCGAATCCAGGCCGTTAAGCGAGTTGGCGTTCATCGGCACGCCTATGACCGGCAGAGTGGTTACCGCCGCGAGCACTCCCGGCAGATGGGCAGCCCCCCCCGCCCCGGCGATCAGCACCCCGAAGCCCCTTTTTTCGGCGGAGGCGGCATAAAAGAGCGCCGCCTCGGTGGTGCGGTGGGCGGAAAGTATCTTAAGTTCGAAAGGGATGGAAAAATGGTCGAGAACACCGGCGGCGGCGGACATTACTCCCAGGTCCGAATCGCTTCCCATGATGATGGCTGCTTTCAGCATAAGCACCTCTTTAAAGGAAAGATTACCGCAGAATCATTCTACGATTTTAAAAGCGCGGGTACAAGCCTATGGCAGTGCCGTAACAGGAGCAATGCCCATCAGATGGCCAAATCAGACGGCGACTCTCCGTCGTAAACGGCAGAACTCACAGCACGCAGGTTTTATCGAATTGAAGGCTCTTGACAATCCGCGCGTTTACTGGTATATTTGTACTAGATTGCCATAAAGGACCCGATAACCCATGCAAAGCATACTCAGGATCTCGGACGCGGCCGCCATAGCACTGCACACAGCTGACTATCTGGCCAGCCAGGAAAAACCCCTAAGCCAGGCTATGGAAATAACCAAAGCGCTGGATATTTCCTACAACCACCTCTCCAAGGTGCTGCAGCAGCTCACGAAGGCCGGCCTGATGCTGACAGCGCGCGGCCCCAAAGGCGGCTTCACCCTTTCGCCTGCCGGGAAGAAAGCGAAAGTGCGCGATTTCATAGCCGCCATAGACGGCCTCCCCGCCATGAAGACCTGCCTGCTTAAACACAAGGTCTGCGGGCACCGCGACTGCATGTTCGGGAATTTCCTCAGCGATACCAACAAGCGCTTTGAGGCGGTCCTGAACGTAAAGATTTCGGAGTTGTCTAAAAGGAAGTAATTAAGATATAGGTTGTATTTAAATCAAAAACACAGGAGAATAACAAATGAGCGACAATATGTTCTGTTACCAGTGCGAGCAGTCGGCGAAAGGCACGGGCTGCACCGTGCAGGGAGTATGCGGCAAGGACCCGGAGACGGCTAAAATGCAGGACCTCCTGCTCTGGCAGGCCAAAGGCATAAGCATGTACGCGCGGCGCGCGGCGCAGGCCAACTGCGCCCACGACAGGGAGCTGGACAGGTTCGTAGTGCAAGCGCTATTCACCACGGTCACTAACGTAAATTTTGACCCTGTCAGGATCGAGCATATTATAAGGAAAGGCCAGGCTATGAAGGAAAGGGCCAGGCTGATGTACGAAAGCGCCTGCAAGAAGGCCGGGAAACCCACCGAGAAACTGGGCGGGCCGGCAACATGGACTCCCCCCTCTGATTACAAGACACTCCTGAACGAGGCACCCGACAAAGGAATAGGCACAAGAAAAAAAGCCCTGGGCGACGACGCAACCGGCCTGCAGGAACTTCTCACGTACGGCCTAAAAGGAATGGCCGCCTACGCGGACCACGCCAGGGTACTCAGCCAGGAAGACGACAATGTCTACGCCTATATACACGAGGCCCTGGACTTCCTCACCAAGGCAAACCCCACCGTCGACGAACTGGTCGGCTACAATATGAAATGCGGAGAGGTCAACCTGCGGGTGATGGAACTGCTGGATAAAGCCAACACCGACGCCTACGGCCACCCCGTGCCCACCAAAGTGCGCGTGAACCAGCTGAAGGGCAAGGCCCTGCTGGTCTCGGGCCACGACCTGAAGGACCTTGAGGAAATACTCAAGCAGACAGAGGGCAAAGGGATAAACGTCTATACCCACGGTGAGATGCTCCCCGCCCACGGCTACCCCAAGCTTAAGAAATACAAGCACCTGGCCGGGAACTACGGCGGGGCCTGGCAGGACCAGCACAAGGAATTCGACGCCTTCCCCGGCGCCATAGTGATGACCACGAACTGCATACAGAAACCGCTGGCCACCTACAGGGGCCGCATCTTCACGAGCGGCCTGGTAGCCTGGCCCGGCATTGAGCACATAGGCGACTACGATTTCTCGCCGGCCATCAAAGCCTCGCTGAAAGCGGACGGCTTCAGGAAAGACGGCGACGATAAGACTATCCTGGTGGGCTTCGCGCACAATGCCGTCCTCGGCGTAGCAGACAAGGTGATAGACGCGGTCAAGGCCGGCCAGATAAAGCACTTCTTCCTGGTGGGCGGCTGCGACGGAGCCAAGCCCGGCCGGAACTACTACACCGAGTTCGCGGAGAAGGCAGCGAAAGACACCGTTATACTGACGCTGGCCTGCGGCAATTTCAGGTTCAACAAGCAGGTATTCTGCGACATC
>JAUSCK010000010.1 GCA_030651035.1 Elusimicrobiota bacterium | reverse complement strand
AGTTTGCAGTGTTCTTCAAAAAAACTATCGAGCAGACAAGCGTCAAGGTCGCGGTCAGGCTTTATTACGCATGCGTCCAAAAGTGTGGAGAGGCTGTCTGCGTCAGTATCTTCTCCACGGATTGAGGGGATACAAACAATGCAATCGTCATCGCTCAACTTTTCAATATCATCCGGGGCCAGGGCCGGGCAGTCAGGGAAGCTTGAGCCAGTTTGGCGGGGCCATTTATAACCCAGCAGACGGGACACAGCTACATGCAATGGCTGGTCCGAGCCTTTCGGGTGCCCGTTAAAAAGCCACTGTGTGGGATCACTGGAAAAGGGCTTGGGCAATCCATGGGGATACTTTTCTGCCGCCACTTTTTGCCAATGCTCTAAATCAAACGGAATCTTAAGTAAGGTGTGTGGCGTGACCTTAATAGAGCGGTCAACACTACGAACCGCCTTTGAGAACTCGCCAGATTCACAGTATGCCCACAACGGGAGTAGATGCTCTCTTTTGTTTGGAATGATTGCACAGCAATTACAATCGTATATATCACCAAGATATATTGTTGCAGGTAAGTCGCCCATTTGGCTTACTGATACCCCAATTTTATTCCAGTTAGGCTTACCCCGTAGCCAGTTTTGAGCCGCATGATTTAAATGCCGGACGCTTTGCGCCAACTCATACATCTTACCCTGCTCTTTTTGGAAAAGAATAATTGAAGACCTACCCCCATATAATTGGTGGGAGTCAACCGTTGTTTGGCAGAACTCCCAATCTGCCCCCAAACCACCTACTTCCCAAAAGTTCCGATCAAAACAAAGAGAATCCCCTGCAGAACACCCGGACAATGCCGTTGCAAAAGACGCAAGGAGGTTATGCTTAGAAATTGTATTGAACACAACTCGTCCGTCGGGATTTAGGAGTTGTTGTGTTTGATTAAGATATGCATATTCGCTGTTTAATAAACTTACGGCTTTCTCTTCGGGATTTGCAACCTCACCCACATCAATAGCCGCGAATAGCCATTTAGCATCAGGTTTGGTTTTTTGAAATTCCAATAAACACACATTAACTACTTCCCCGCTAACTGTTTCGAACGCACCAGGACCAAGTTGTGCTAAGACATTTAGTTTTACATTCTGCAGGAAGTGTTGTCGAAACTTTTTATATGCACCCAAAAACTGCCAGGAGTGTGGTGCGACAAGCGCACATGTCCCATTCTCTCTCGAAAATGCCACACAGCGTTGCAAAAAGATTGTTGCGAGATCTGCCTTTGCATCCGGACATGTGCTGTCGGCAAATGCAGTCATTATGTCGGATTGCTTTCCCCTTTTGAGGTATGGGACATTGGTTATTATAAGTGTAAATTGCTCCGCAAGAATCTCTACTGCTTTGGCAACACCAAAAGCTGCAACCGCCATTTCCGCAACATCATCATCGCTAGCAGCTTCCAATTTCATAGCTCTCTCTAACAATGGGCGAATTTCATTAAAACCAATTGCTTTACCAATTTTAACTTTCGGCAATGTGTTTGGGTCAATAAGGCTGCCGAGGGTTGATGCTTTTTGAAAAAGTTCCCATAGCTGACCCAACGGGAACATTAACGCCTCATTCCCCTTAGCCAGCTTCAACCACTGCACCTTAGACGCGTTTACTCCTATCCCGGAGCATGCTATGTGGAGGGGTGGCAAACTCGCCCAGCCCAAATGCTTCCAGGCGGAAAGGGCCAAATTGAAGGCCGCTATCTGTGTGCAACGCGCATCCAGCTCCAAGCCAAAAATATTATCCTGAAGGGCGGCATTCACCGCCGTTGCCAGAGTTGTTCCTTCTTCTTCCATTCTAAGACGGAATAGCAGGGCAAATGCGGCCGCAAGGAAATGCCCCGACCCGCAACAGGGATCCAACACTTTTAATTCTGCTGCTTTCTTTGGCCAGCCCTCAAAGACGCCGGCTGCCGGCCGCCACGGACCGGTTTTACCATCCGCGCCGCGCACAAAACGTAAATAATCAAAAGAATATCCGCCCGCCGCCTTCAGGGCCACCGCCCGCCGCAGTTCATCCTCGTCTTTAGCGCTATCCGCCAGTTTGGGGTTTGCAGCCAGCACCTTACCGGCATGCCAGGCGCCAATAGTGTTGTGCAATAGAAAGAGCACCATATAATGCTCGGTGAAAAGCTGGGTTACTGCCGGCAAGGTATCGCCGTTAATTTTCTCGCCAGAGCCATTCACTTCGTCTTTCTTTTTGCTTTGCCAGAACTGGTACACCCAGCCAAGGGAATCATCAGCCTTAAATACGGCAGACGGGAGGTCGTTCAATAAAGCCTCCAACTTAATACGGTGCTCGCGCGCCAATGTCACCTTAAGAAGCGGGTCGTCCGGCCGGAATATCTGCGGCAGCATCTGCTGGGCACAGCGGCTTGCGTAAACCCAAAGATCAGCTTTTTCCTTGTCTGCCAGCTCCTTGCATTCTCCAAGGCTCATGGCCATTCCGTGCGTGGGGTCAATCAGCAGATCGTTTTCCGCCAGGAACCGCGCGAATATCATCCGGTGCCAATGCTCGTAAGCGCATTCATTCACGAGGTGTGAAATAAACAAGCGGCCGCTGGCATCCTGGTTGTCGCCCAGCTGCCGCGCATGAGCGCGCAGGTGGTTGCGCAACCGGAGCTCATCCGGGCTTTGATGTGGGAATGGTTTATGATGATTAACAGCCAAAGCCACCAACGCGGCTTCGGCGCCCGCCTCTGCCACGTCGCGGGCCTCAATAATGGCCCGCTCAAGCTTATTGCGAAGGTCTGATGGTAAAGGCGGCATATTATTCCCTATGAAATCACCACGGGCCCTTTCTTAATATGGGCCAATAGTTCTTTTTCTTTATCGGTCAGCCAAGCTTTTACATCCTCGGGCGTCTTTAGCGTGGAGCTGGTCAGGTGCACATGCTGGGCCTTGGGCTCCAGCAGTTTTGTGGCAGCCAGCAGGGCATGAATGAATTGCTGCGGCAGGGCCGTGGTTTTAACCTTCCAGGAATCCAAGGGGCAGGCCTCCAGGCATTTAAGCAGGGCAGCATCGTCGCCCATATCCAGCTTTGGCGCGGCGGCTATGCCTATTCCGGCCAGAATTTCCTTATGCTGGGCAGCCTTAAGTTTTTTCCAATTATCGTTAGCCTCCAATAACTCCATCTGCTTCTTGTAAATCACATCATACCCGGACAAGGCCTGATTTACCGCTTCCCTTAGCAGTTTAACCGCCGCTTTATGAACAGGCGGCACAGGGTCAGTGCTATAGAGCAGGTGGCGGTCTGCGCATATAGCAGCGGCTTGTTTACGGAGGTCTTCAATTTCCACGCCCGGTGCGCCATGAGAAAGAAGTTTTTCAAGGTTTTCCCAAGCCGGGAGCCGCTTCGTCATCAACTCAGCCTTACCTGACCACTCTTTCAGGTCCTTGGAAAGGGCGTCATATTGCGTAAGGATGGCGGAAAGCAGCTCGTTACCGGCTAAACCTTTAAGCGCCTCTATCTGCGCCAAAGGGGGCCGCTCCGGCAGGGGGGCTTCGCCGCCTGCCAGGTTTGCGGTTTCAAACAGTTTGGTTAGGAATTGTTCGGCCTTTACAAGTTCTTCGCCCGGCCTGCACTGTATTTCAGCGGTCTGGAATAGCTTGCGTAGTTTTATTTTCTGCGCGGCGTCTATGTTTACCGATTCAACACGGAATTCCGTAACGGAAACCTTAGCCTGGTCCAACTGGCCGACGCTCAGGTTTGCGCCGTTATGAACAGCGCGCAAATGGCCAGCCGTATGCAGGAGAATAAGACCTGCGTCCACGGAGTCCCGCGACCAGCCGTAAGGGCTTTCTTCAAAGATGGTCCGCACTTCTTTACCCTTCTTGCCGGACCCGACGGTGGAAATAATGGCTGCGCAGACAGGGTGCTTATCGGGCATGTCGTTGAATCCGACCACTTTAAGGGCGGCTGCATCACCATTCTTGGCCTGAGTTATTACACCATTCCAGCGGTCATGGTCGGCTTCGCGGAAGTTGGGGAAAAGGCGGTCAAGCGAGGCATCAGCGGCGTCCCGGACTTTGTCGCAAAGCTCAACACCAAAAGCTTCCGTCCCGCCGCCCTGGAACACTTTGCTGCCGTTAACTATCCGGCGGACCAAGTCGTCCCGCCGCGCTTCTGTATCCTGCAAGCGGGCTTTCATGGCATTTTGTGCCTCCCGGCCTTCATCCGAATTCGGCACGCCTTTAAAATCCAGGGTGGATTTTACCGCCTCGCAGTCTACTATTATCTTTTTCAAGTCTTCGGGGCTGGTCTTGGGAATAAAGACAAAGACTATCGGGCTGTCAGCGCCGGCAGCGCGGGCCTGATTCAAGACGGAGATTTCGCTATCGCCCCAACCGTCACGTAACCAGACAGGGATTTCGTGGCCCTTGGCTACCGGGGGGAGGTCGCCATAATGCAGCACCAGTTTCCGGGGCTCCTTGCTCTTGCCATGCAGGAGCTTAATGCCGCCTACGGATTTATCTAGAGCGGCGGCAAACAGTGACGCTCTTTTGCCCGATATTGCCGTGGGCTCACCATTAAGACGGGCTTGCCTGTTGCGAAATTCACGCTCCCACTCGCTGCTTTCCGGAGTTTGCAGACTGTACTCCTCATTCAGTTTTATCAGTTTTCCATCGTCTACAAGCTTTTGGAGCACGCGCGGCACGTCCCTGCGGAAGGTGGCCCCATCGTTGCCAAGGTCGCTAACCAGCAGGTCCGCAAGCATTTCCGCAGTGGCGCGTACACCAATATCCACGCCCTGAGTGCGGGGGAGCTTACGAATAAGGAATATAAGGCCGCAGAGCCGGCGCTTAAGCTTGCCGTCGGCAGTGCCGTCATCGAACTTCCGAATAGTCTCATCTAATACGCGCAGAAGTATGCCAGTGCGCAGGAGGTCGGGCTGGAGCTGTTCAAAAATATAATCCGCAGGGACAACTGTGCCCAGCGGCTTATCGGCGATTTCGCGCACGGCGTCGTGGACAATGCGCAACTGGGTGCGGAGCTGTGCCGTAGTTCCGGGCACATCAGCCGCGCGTAATGCATGTTCCCAAAAGCGCCGTCTTACGGGGAGCAACGGATAATCTTCCGCAATAATGGCGCGGTCTTCCGCCCGCGAAGCAATAGTTGAACTGGCAAGCTGGCGGTCTATTTCCCCGGCATGGGAAGCCAAGCATTCCTGAATCTCTTTAATCTTATCCGCTTTTTTGGCAAGCACGACGCGCCTTGTAACAGTTTCAACGTCCAGGTCGGAAAGTTCCACAGGGATAGTGAACCGTCCGCGCAGCCGTTGGAGCAGCGGCACGCTGCCAGCCAGTGCAGTCTGCCCGGCGCCTATAAGAAGAACCCGGCTATCGGTCTGCTTACATAATGCCTCGGCAACTTCCTGTACATCCGTGGATCGCATTTCGTCGCCACCGATATAGAGCTGAACTTCGTCCAGCACAATAATTGTGCAGGGGATCTGCCCCTCAGTTGTCAGAGCTTCGCGGATAGTTTGTATAAACTCCGCGGTCGTTATATCATTCACAACCGGGTATTGCGCACGTAAAGTGGCCCGGGCCTGTTTCTCGTCCGTAGCAAAAGCAGGGTCGGCTGCAAGCAGTGCTTTGGCTAATAGCGGGCTGACATAGAGGTCTTGCAGCTCGCGGAGGAAGTCCTTACCGGAGTCCTCGACACTTTTCTTTACGCTCTCGTAAAAGCCGTTCTTCTTGAGCCAAATACAGAAGCGGGCCTGAGGTAAAGACTCGGGGAGGTCTTTTGATTTAAGGACTATGCCAAGAACAGTCAATCGCACACTGGCCCCACCGCCGGACGGCAGAGTGCCGGAAGCTGCATGCAGGCCGCCATGGCGCTTGCCTACAGTGCTAAGTTCTTTGAATAAGTCTGCCACTTCCTGCGGAAGACTTACCAGGCCGCGGGCTGTAGCCCCGTCCGAAAATCTTGTGTCCACCCAGAGATGCCGCAACATCTTCAGCAGGTGCGATTTGCCGCTGCCGAAGAATACGCTGACCCAGGCCGCCGGCTGTACCGGGGAGCCGACATTGCCGCTAAAGGATTCGATGATGCGGGTCATCCCTTCCTTATATTGTCCCTCGCATACAAAATGTTCCAGTTCATAGCGCAGTGTGTCAATTTCCTTCTGGCTAGCACCTTCGGTTACGGCGGCTACGCCATCGTTGAGCAACTTGGACGTGGAAGGGTTACGCTGAAATATTTCACTGTTTTTCATTTTAGTGTCTCCCCGCTGTGAAGAGTAATCGGTACCGCCAGATAATTCCAACCGTCCCGGGCGTCGAGCAGTCTGTAATTATTGTTCTCGTAATCACCGGGAAAGAATAAGATCAGCCGCCCTTTGATGCTCTGCTCTACTTCTTTCAGCACTAGTGAAACCTTGGTGAAACCGAATAGGCTCGCCACGCCATAAGCGCCGATAACGGTGTTTTCTGTAACATCCGCGGCATTGAGGACTTTGCGCAATTCCTCGGCAGCATAACGGACAAATTCTATCTGCAATTTCATGGACAGGTCGTCGGGTTCTTCAAAATACGACTCCCGGTAATCCATGCTGGACATCCATTTAGCGAAAACCGGTGTAAAGTCAAAAGATTTCCACAAATGCCCGGCTTCCACAGTGCGGGTTTCAAATTCTTCCAGTCTGGCGCGGAGCTTGCGTTCATCATCTTTGTCGTAAACGACAAAAATGGTTTTCTGCGCCCCGGCCAGATTGCGCTGCCACGGCGCGGAAATATGGTCGTAGTAGCGTGAGGATAAGTCTTCAATACGTCCCATACAGTAAGCGCCTCTCTTCGTCGGTGAATAACTGAGCCGGAGATATATCAACTACACCGCCGGATGACTTAAGGTCTAAATATCCCGCCCGTTTTGCGTCCATGGCGAGGTATATTAAGCCGTCGGCGGGGATATCCAGAACTTTTACCCAAAGGGTTTCCAGTAAGGCATGGCCGCGCGCGCCCAGAATGTAGCCCATGGCGAGGGCGTAGGTGGCCACAGTTGCGGTTGGGCGCACCGATTGTCTGCTTTTGCGGCTGCGGCCGGTTAAATGACCGGACTGTGTCCAGGAGGCCGCGGCGTTACGGACTATCTTATCCAGTACTGCTTCATTAAAACGGGAGCCGGTTCCCCTGTTTAGCACATCGGTCAGGGACTGGCGCCCCAGCTCTTCGCCGGCGCGCATGCGGATAATAGGCTGCGCGGTCATGCGCAGGAGCGGGTCCCGTGCCAGTGCGAGCAACAGCGCAAGGAGCGGGTGCCCGTTTTCATCTGCCAGCCAGAGGCGTCGCATTAAGCGGAACAGCATTATCCCGGAATCCAGGCCATAGAGTTCGCTGAGACGCTGGTCGGAAAGCTTGCGGGTGGCGGAGGTGCGCTTTCCCAGACAGTTGTGCTCGATGATCATTGAGCGATATTCGGTGCGGGTTGCGGCGGGGCCGGTGTCACGGAGCAATGTTGTAAGTTCTTCCAGCATAATGGTGCGGCTGGTATGCGCGCCTTTGTCGCCAAAACGGAAACCAACCTTTTCCTTAGAGGCGAGTTCCAATTGCTGGGTGGAAAGCGAAAAACCAAGCTCTGAATTGATAGTTTGTAAATCCATATTTTTAGCCGGCCTGTTTGCCGGCGAATATAGATAGTATAACAGAAGAATGGGTTGGGCGCAAGGGGTAGAAGAAATAAGCGTTGTAATATAAGTATATTTTTCTTCCGGGTGGGTCATTAGGCTGTATCATGAATGGGCGGGGGCAGTTAAAGCGGGCCAGGCCGGGTGCGTCGGCGCCCGAGCGCAAGACGCTACCGGCCTGGCTTTACCATATTTTTTTGTAGCTCCGCTCCCCGCCGGTGGCTACAAAACATTCACAGAAAAGACCACCGCGGCGGCCGCAGCAGCGGACGCCGGGGTGGTTTTTTATCAATACGGGGCCACCGGCATAAACTCCGTTCAACATTATCAGGAACAGGCCCGCGCCGCGAGCGGATTCAGCAGAATACGCTGGCGAGCGCGGGCAGAATCTGTATATAATAAACTCAGTTCTTTGCAGTGCGCGCGGGAAATAAATTCTGCGGAGTACGGACGCCGAAGGCGGACGGGAGCGGCCGTGCCAAGGCCCACGTTTATTGGGCCGGCCGGCCGCGCATAAGGAGGTAATTGTAAGATGCAGACCTCCTTGGGAGCAGGTGCAAGGCGCGTTAGTGCCGCCGCCCTGCGAACCCGCCTTCTCGCGGCAAGGAGCAGTGCGGGGCCGCGCTTCGTGGCCACGCCTGCGACGACATCTCGCGGATAAGATCGGCCTACCGCTTCGAAAGACGATAGGGGAGCGGTACTTATAAAGAATCCGCAGGATGTGAGGCAAAGTAGTGTCGAACTTTGTCCTGAAGACTCCGAACTTTTTTGCTTTTAAAAAAATCCGCAGAAAAATTATTAATTTCTGCGCGCGCAGAATTAAAATTTAATATAAATTCCCAATCTCCGTTATCGGCCCGATGAAGAAGGCCTCGGAGGTAATCTTCGGAGTTGCGGCTTTGTCCTATATTGGTTCCTTAAATCTTTCTATAGCCATAGTATTCAAGTCCACCAGAACATTGGTCAAAGCGGTTTTAGCCTGACCGGGCTGGACACGGACCATGTGAAAGGAACAGGCTCCTGCCGCCTTATGCTCCACGGTAAAGCGCCCTGCCTTGCCATTACATAACATTTCAACGTGATGCGCGTCACCAATCTTAGGACATAGCTTACCAAAGAGCCCCCTGCGCCACCACCCAGTATCGAAAGAACCGTCCGAAGCCAGAAAACAACGCTACTGCGGCCCAGTTGAGCCTGGTCCAGCCAGCGGCCAGGCATAGGGCGTCGCCCACTACGGGCAACCAGGCGAACACGAGCAGCGGGCTGCCGTAGCGCCTAACGCGATCCAACTGCGTCAAAGGTTTTTTTGAGCCGGCGTAGCGCCCTATCAGATAGGTGGTAAGACCTCCGGCAGTATTGCCCAGCGTGGCCACACAGATCGCGGGCCAAAAAAGCCCGGTGTCCAGCTTTAACACAGCGAACAACGCCACTTCAGAGCTTATAGGGACAATCGTGGAGGCAAGAAAGCTCGTGCCCAACAGCGTTATAAGGCTGACCTCGGCGCCGGTCAAGCACCTTCTCCTGCCGCCGCTCTGCGGCATAGCTCCGCAGCCTCCGACACAAATGTGTTCTCGGCGTCTACTAAGGTCATAAACTCATTTACTCCACCAGCCTGCCGCCCGGCCTGAGCAGCCGCGCGAAATCCAGGAAAAGTTCGTCTATGGCCGCTATGTGCCAGAGCGCGTGGGCCAGCACTATTTTTGTAAAGGTCCCAGCCGCGAAAGGTAGCGGCGTCGACATCAGGTCATGTTTTACAAAGCATGCACCGGGGCATTTCACGGCGGCTGCTGCAAGCATCTCGCCGGAGAAATCCAGCCCGAAGCAGTCCGCTCCCGTCTTCAGGGTTTCCAGGACGTATTTCCCCGTGCCGCAGGCTGCGTCAAGCACCGAGTCCCCTTGACTGGCGTCCAGCATGGCCAGAACAGTTTCCGTTTCCATGAACAGGACGGAATTCGGTTCCGCATCATAGGTCGCGGCCGCCTGGCTGTAGGCTTTTCGAGTTTTGGACTCCATTTGCTGTAATTTTAGCATTTAGCGATTTAGCGGTCCGGCGGCGCATGTTAATTCTTTTCAAGAATAGAATCCAGCGATAATCTGGAACCGAACCTCAATGCAACCCAGACAGCGGCCAGCCAGATAACATTAAGCAGGAATTCCGACCAGAGCGGGTTGCTGCTGCTGGACCCGAAACAGCCGCAATTGGTTACCGGCAGGCCGCGCAGCCAGGCCTGGGCGAGCAGGAGCTCGAAAAATACAAGCATCGCCCCGATGGCCAGCGCGGAAAACCTGATATAATAGCCCGGCGCCCAGCAGGAAACAAGCCGCGACGAACCTGCCTGGATAGTTTTTTATGGGCATGGGTTCCTCCGCATCATTAATCAGCCTGCTTGATGCCGGTATGCTCACCGGTAACCTTGAGGGTCACGGTAATAGCAGAGCCGGTCCTGTTCCGCCAGAACCAGCCGTGGTTCCCGTCGAAAGCGGCCTTAAGAACGCCGGCGCTCCGTTGCTCCGAACCTTTGCTGTAGCCGTGATAATCTATCCCCAGCTTTCTGGAATCGCCGTGCACATCGTAATTGGCGCGGCCGCCGCTGCTGACCCAGCTATACTTCACCTGCTTGCCCTTAGCAAGTTCCACCTTTATCTCCGTGCCCTGGTTGGGGGCCAGAGTTACCTGCATCTCGTCAGTGCGGACACTGGATGCAGCGGTCTTGGGTTTCTCCGGGATGGCGGCTACGGCCATCCGCAGATCCCTGGCGGCTGGCTGGCCGGCATAGACTGGCAGCGCAGCCTGTCCGGCGGCGGCTTCCCTGGCGAGGGACACTTTTATCTCCCCCATCTTCTTCAAGCCCAGCAGGTTTCCTATCCCCGTAGGGTCTATGCCGTATTCGGCCGGCATGACTACCGTCACCAGGATAACCAAGGCGGAGACGGCGGCCACTATGGTCGACTTGATCAGTTTCGCCGTAGATGGCAGTTCGGATTTATGAGGGAAGTTAGCGTTATACATGGTTTTTTCCTTTAAGGTTAAAGTGTGCGGGTATTTTAAGAGACGAAGAAGCCGGTAATCTGGTAGCCTACCAGCAGGAAACCGCCCGCCATTAAAACCACCTGCGCCGCATAAGCGTGCCGCATGAAGTTGTCCGAGCGCCGCCAGAAGCCCATGGCGATGAGGATCATGGCCAGCCCCATCAGCTGCCCCAGCTCCACCCCGATATTGAAGGAGATGAGGTTGGGGATAAGCCCGTCCGGAGAAACCTTGTAATCAAGGATCTTTGTAGCCAGGCCGAAACCGTGGAACAGGCCGAAGACCAGCGTGGCAATCTTAGTATCGGGCTGAAAGCCGAACCAGCGCTGGTACGCTCCCATGTTATCGAGCGCCTTATAAACTATGGAGAAGCCGATAATGGCGTCGATGAGGTAGGCGCTGACGCTTATTTCCATCAGCGTCCCCAGCAACAGCGTGACCGTATGCCCCACCGCGAACAGGCTGACGTAAATGCCGACGTCCCTGAAACGGTAGAGGAAGAAGACCACGCCGACCAAAAACAGCAGGTGGTCGTAACCGGTAACCATATGCTTGGCGCCCAGGTAGATGAACGGCAGGGTAAGGCTGCCGGAGCTTTCCTGGATATAGCCCTTGTCGCCCGCGGTCACTCCGTGCGCACCCGCGTCCGGAGCCAGGCAGAAGAACGCGGCCAGCGCCGCGAACAAACCTATGCATATGAGCGCTTTGCTGAGGCCGCTCCTACGACTCTGAAGCTTAATGTTTTTTTGATCCATATGTCCTGTTTACCTGTCAAACTATTCATTAATGGTCCGGGCTGACGCAAAAGCGCCGACGCGAGGAATACTGGCGTGGGAAACGGCGAACTGTCAATTTTAGGAAGTCACCTCCGGCAGTTTTTCAACTTGCCCGGAAGGCAGGAAAGGCAGGAAACGCGGGAAGGAGGCGGCATGCTGGCTAACTGGGGAATAAAGTCCGATAAAAACAATTTAACAAAAGCATCTGCGGGAGATGAGGTCGGGGCAACTAAAGAATCACCGTCCGACGGTGAAACCCAAGACAAAAAAACAATAACAGAATCTGTACCGGGCGCATCTGCGCTGTTGCGCCGGCTTAAAGCCGGCGGAAGCAGGGCGAGTTGCGCGTTATGATGGGAATCCCCTTTATGCAGATGACCGCATGTCCCGCCGTCATGGGAATGCTCAAGAGCCGAAACCACGGAATGCACGACCGCATGGGTGATGGCCGGAGTGCTTGCGGAAACCAGACTGAATATAAGCCCGAAAGCCAGGAATTTTCTCATAAGAAGTACGCGCTCGGTGTCTGTTAATTATATATTAATTATTTGGCCCTATCTAATTTTGCGCAGTCCCGGTTCGGGTATTCTGCCAGTGGCAGCATTTATCCTTGAAGACCACGATGCGGGCCACAGATAAAGGCCAGCCTGCTTTAAATCTTTACGCTATTCCCTGCTGCCTCAATTTATAATGCGCGGATTGTCCGTTTAAAAGATAAACTGTATTTCCAGAGTGAAAGACTTACTGATCGTTTCTTTGGTGGCAGTGCTGACAACGGCGCCATTCGTTGTGGCATTCTTTGCTTTCGTCCGCGAGTATTCAAATACAAAGCGGCCATGTTCCATGGGTTTATAATGCAGGCCCAGGACCGGCCCGGAAGTTTCGTTGCCCCGGAACTTGGTGTCCGGGTCAAAGTAATCCCACCTCAAGTAAGGGGCCAGGTTGCCGCCATACAGGTGGCTTTGCAGCTCCGCATAGTATCCCGCTGACTTCTGCGCATAACCCGTCTTAACGGAAGTATCATACCTGTTTTTCCCCATAAGATAACCACCAATTAAAGCGCCCTTCACCCCGCCGATGTTGTACGCTAAATCTGTATACAGACCCAACTGGCTGAATTTATCGGCACTTTTATAGGTCCCGGGATTGCTGAAGTCGGAACGATACCTGCCATTGTAGTAATACGCGCCGGCCGTACTGTCCCCATCTCCGAACGCATATTCAAAAGACGCGAATTGATCTTTGTAGGTATCTGTGCCAATTTCCACACTATTTTCATATTTCCCGGTTCCATTCACAAGTCCGGCTTCGGCAAAAACGCTCTTGTAGCCGAACCCGGCGCTGGCGCCGTACTGCCTTGAGAAAGCGCGGTAAGGATTCTCGGAATTTGCCTGGGTGGTAAGCGGGAGAGGTCTGGAATACGCCAGCCTGGCGCCGAGGCCGGGCATCGGACAGGGCATGAGTCTGCCGGCCTTAGCGGTAATAAACAGCCCGTCTTCTGGTTTGCCGAGCGGCTTCAGATACTGCAGGTACATTTCAGCCAGCCGGGAGCGGCCCCAGTCGCCCATATCTGAATTTGTAGCTTCCACGTTCTCCAAAGGATTTTTTCTTTCATTCTCATGCAAATACATCTCGGCAAAATACGAGAAGCCGCTATCCAGCGGGCCGCCGGTGTATATACTGAGGGCGTGCCCTTCAAAAGAAGAGCGGGCCTCGTTTGCTTTTGCGCCGCCAGCAAGCGTTTCAGTCTCTTTCTTAGTGCCCCAGGTTCTTATCTTGTACGCTATGGAAACATAATCCGAAAGATTTGCTTCCTTCTCAGAGACACCAGGCAGCGTAAAACCCCCGCGCTGGAATTTGCCGCCGGTAGTGGTCAATTTATAGCCTGCCACGTGGCAAACGTTGCAGCTCACTCCATATTTCCTGCCCCAGGCTGGAATAGCCCAGATATCAGTGCTAAGCAGCGGCATAAACACAACGGCAGCTCCCAAGGCCGACATCAGTTTTAAGCATATTCTTTTAATTTTAAGCATTTGTTATATCTCCTTGATTTGCCGACACAATTCATGATATCAATAATCATTATCACAATCTAAGCAAAAAATATATACAAACTATTTTTTATTGCAGTCTGAACAGATGCCATATATTTCAAGCCTGTGGCTGGTTGGCGTGAAACCGTGCCTGGCGGCCAGCCTGCCTTGCAGGCGCTCTATCTCCGGGTCCACGGCCTCGATGAAACAGCCGCAGGCAGTACAGATAAGGTGGTCGTGATGGGCGCGGGAACCGGCCGGCTCATAACGGGCCACGCCGTCAGCGGGGATGAACTCCGCCGCTTGGCCGCAGTTGCAGAGGTATTTAAGCGCTCTGTAAACCGTAGCTATACCTATCCCGGGCAGACGTTTCCGTGCCTCTCTGTGTATTTCCTCCGCGCTTAAATGGACCGGACCGGAGGTTAACACCTCAAGTATTGCCTCGCGCCTGCTGCTGCGGCGGGCGCCTTCACTGTCACGAATTACTGGTTTGGAGGTTTTCTTCTGCATATAATAATGATTATCATTATCCCATAAGAAGAGCTAAATGTCAATCTTAATGAATTATCCATTGAAATTACAGGGTTTGGACCTGTTCCTTCACTTGTATGTTCATGAGCAGTAGTAGAAGTCGGTTTTAGTATAATACTACCAGCGACCCAGCACGTCCAAAACCCGAGAATCAAAAGCAAGGAAAGCGATGGTACCAAACAAACTCAGTAGATGGCTATTTGACCCCGTCTGCACGGATACAGGACTGCTCCTCCTGAGAGTTGCCTTCGGAACGGGCATCGCTTACCATGGCTTCGGCAAAGTGACGGGGGATATAACCAAATTTGCCGCAGGCGTCGCCGAGCTCGGATTTCCGCTGCCGCTGGCCTTCGCCTGGGCCGCGGCACTCTCCGAGTTACTGGGCGGAATCTTCCTCGCAATAGGACTATTGACACGGCCGGCCGCGTTATTTATCGTCTTCACTATGGCCATCGCCGCGTTCGGCGCGCATGGCGCGGATCCGTTTAAAAAGAAGGAACTGGCTTTGGCTTATCTTTTTGCCGCCGCGGCCATTTTTTTTACAGGCGCCGGGCGCTTTGCCGCCGACTACTGGCTCCGGGGCAAGAGCAAAGACGCCTCCCCGCTCTAAGCAGCTACACCCATTCTGCACCGGAGTAGTCAGCCCCGGACCAGATAATAATAGACTATAAAACCCAGGGGAAGAAGCGTCCCCGCGCCTGCCAGCCACTTCCCGCGGCCTGTAATCCCCTTCGGCCCCTTTAAAATAAAGAGCCCCGTCACGGCCAGAACTATAAGAGCCAATGAGAAAATATCGGCAATGTAGGTCCATACCCCTTTGAGGTGATTAAGGTGCAGCACATTGGATTCAAAGAGGAGGGAGCGCCTTTTCACGCGCATCCATGTCCCCAAGCCGGTTTTAACTGCCACCCGGACCTCGCCGCCTTCGGGCAGGAAGAGCACGAACTTCCCAGGGGAGGGAAGATGCCGGCCTTTAACCTGACGCGGGTCCAGTCCGAGGCTGGAAACGATATGGCTCTCTATCGCATCCAGATCCAACCCCTCCAGGACGCCGACCGAAACCTGCTCGGCCTGCGTTGAATAGTTCGGGTTCCAATCCGCCACATGGTTGACGGCTACGCCGCTGATAGCGTAGAGGATGATCAGCGCACAGCAGAGATAACCCAGGTCGCGGTGAAGAGCATTATTAACCCTCTGCCAGGAAATACTATTTATTTTCACGGATCACAGCTCCGATACCTTCCAACTTGGGGAAGACCAGCGGCTCTTTTACTTTGGATTCATCAAAAAGCTCGCCCCTTTCTTCCGCTTCTTCTTTAAGGTAGGAGATGGTTTGTTCGAGCGAGAGTCGCACCTTCCGCATGATGCCCTCGGCCACCACGTATTTCCCCTGCGCGCTCATCGGGAACACGATTTGACCGTCCTGGACCTTAAACTGCAGTTCCTGGAATTGTTTGTCGCTGCCTATGCGTAGCCAGCACCCCCGTTTAGGGCACACGGCAACCACCAGGCCCTCAACGCGGACCAGCTTGCCTTCGTACGCATCCATCCTGGCAAAAAGTTCCGAAATCTTAACTGTTTTTCCGGAGCCAATTCCTTTTCCATATTTCACTCCCTTGGGCGCCGAGACCCGCTGCGCCTGTTTGGTTGCGGGAGCATTCTCCGCCGCTTCAACCGACCCCAGCAAAGACACAGACAACACCAGCATCATGACTACACCCATGTTTCCTCCATACCGCTTTTTCAGCATTTTTAATTAAATATTCGGCAGGTGCCGTCATAACATAGTCTTATGCCTGCAGATTGATTCCGATATTCCGCCATAAAAAGCTGCTTCCAGCGCCTTTCCTGAGATTAACCGTAACTGTGCAGCCCTGATAATAGATAGTTTACTTCAAAGTAAGTGAACATAACCAGCACAAACCCCCCGAAAGCGTGAGAAAAAACCTTATTGAAGAGAGGCTGCTAAGAAGTTTCATCGTTGTTTCCTTTACGTATAGTCCCTTGTGGAACAGGTGGTCGACCTTCGACGGGGATGAGCGCGCTAGCCATGTTTCACCAGTATCGACTCTATGAGCTTCGCCACATGTTCACAATTATCCAGGGCGCCCTCCGCGGTCTCGTAGATCTCCTTCCATTTTATCACGGCCATCGGGTCCTTCTCGGTTTCAAAGAGATGCCCTATGGCTTTTTCACGCACTGAGTCTCCCAGGTTCTCCAGGCGGTTGACCTCAATGCAGTAATCCAGCACGCGGCGCTGCCGCTTGGTGTCGGGCATATGCTTGACCGCCCCGGCCAGCGCGGCCGCGGATTGGTCTATCAGGTCCACTAACTGCGCAAAATATTCATCCGCCGGGTTGATCTTATAGAGACTGATGCGCCCGGCCATGGCATTGAGCAGGTCCAGCACGTTGTCGAGACCATTAGACAGCGTATAAATATCTTCCCGGTCTATCGGGGTAATAAAGGTGCGGTTGAGCATATCCGTGATCTCGTGGCCCAGCGTGTCGCCCTCATGCTCAAGGTCGCTCATTTTCCTGACTTCGCCCTCATCCAGCACCCCGTCCTTCACAGCCGTCTTGAAGAATGAGGCAGCTTTCAACAGGTTCTCGGCCTGCATATTAAGGTAATCGAAGAACTTCTCTTCTTTCGGAACGAAATTAATGCCCATAGTTTCTCCCGGTAACATGTGTGAGTGCCCTTAAACTTTAATAAAAGCGCATAAAGGCCGTTTGAAGCCCGGGTATAATACAGGCCTGGGTACGGAACCAGACCTTTATGCGCTATCCACTTACAAAGAACTATTTCCCTGCGCCTACTGAAATAAACGGCACGCCGGCGCCGACATAGCCCGGCAGCACGCCGTTCCATTTCTCTATGGCCTTAAGCTGGGCGTCAACCTTACGCAGCTCAATAAGCGCGGGGGTAACCTGCTCGCGCTGCATGCGCAGGGCCTCAGCCTCGCCGCGTGATTTGGCGATCTGCTGTTCGGCATCGCGTTTGGCTTTCTCCACGAGCTTCCCTGCCATTTGGGCCTGCTGGTCCGCCACCTGTTTGTCTTCCACGGCCCGCAGGAACTGCTCGGTAAAGTCCAGGTCGGTCACGGAAATATCCGTAACGATGATCTCTTTTTTCGTAAGCCGTTCTTTTACCTCCAGATTAAGCTCCTGCACCAGCGCGTTGCGCTCGGAGATCACCCTTTCGGCGGAGTAGCGGGCCGCTATGGCCTTAAAGACTTCCTGCACCGCAGGGTCCACGATGTTCTCCACATAATTCGGCCCCAGATTCCGGTAAATGCTGACCGCGGTCTCTTTCTGTATGCGGTGGTTAACCACCAGGTTAACATTCATCGTCTGTAAGTCCTTCGAGAAAGCCTGCGTCTTGATATTGGCCCGCTGTATCTGTATGGAGAACTTGGTTACGCTCTCCAGGAAGGGCAGCTTGAAATTCAAGCCCTCGCTGTAGGAATCCACTATAGCCCCGAGGCGCGTCTTTATAGCCACCTCTCCGGGCGGAACTATAAAGAACGTCGAAGACAACAGCACCACCACCGCCACCGCTATCACGGGGATTAACATTTTTACCGATAACTCTTTTTCCATTTTGCCTCCATTCTGTTTTTTTAATTTATCAAAAAATTCTTCAAGCTCGTCAAAAAATGTTTTAGCCATACATAATCCTTGTACACCGGCACCCGGTATCTATGGAAGCGTCTGCGAAGCCTGCCTACGCGGCCTCCGTTTTGCGCGGCGCGCGGCTTTCAGCGACAGCTATCTCTGACATTCTGGCGACGTACGCCAGGCCGATCGCGGAAATTATAAAGAGGAAGTGTATCCCCATCTGTATATACACATTGGCCCTTTGAAGGCTCTCTATCTCGATAAACGACTTCAGCAGATGTATCGAACTGATCCCGATAAGCGCCATGGACAGTTTGACTTTCATCGTGCTGGCGTTTACATGGTCCAGCCAGTCCGGCGGGTTCTGCTCGCTGAACTCGATTTTGGCCACAAATGTGTGATACCCCCCGATGATCACCATTATCAGCAGGTTGGAGATCATGACCACGTCAATAAGGCCGAGGACCATCAGCATTATATCCTGCGCCTTGAACCCGCCCAGCCCCTTTACCAGGTGGAAGAGCTCGACGCAGAACTGGTAAACATAAATACCCTGCGCCACAATTAATCCAAAATACAGCGGCGCCTGCAGCCATTGGCTTGCGACAATGATGCTGCCAAACACCTTGCCTAACCTGGCCCCCTTTCCCAATTCTCCCGCTTTCATTGTTTCCGTCATCATATTCACACATCCTTTTCCGGGGTCCAGCCCCGCCTTGTCAGTATCCATTGTGTCACGGAGGTTATCATAGTTGAGGCGCTTGGCCGCTCTTGATCAAATACAGCTTTCCGTCCGACAGTTTGTAAAACATAGGGAGCACTTTCACTTTAGGGTAAAGTGAATTCAGCCGCCGGGCCTCCGACAGCACGAATCCTATCTCGCTGCCGATCTCATAAAGCTGCGCGTTCGCGTCGAAATAATCCATAGCCTGTCTGGGGCGCCAGCCCGCATTCTCCACCAGACCAGAGATAAAGGCCTTGCGCTTGGAGGCGAGGTTTACCATCCCGCAGTTATCGTGCGCGATAAGCGCTATATGGCGCACGCCGCCCACACCGATGGCATAGGAGACCTTGAACTCGCTCTGGCGGATGTTGCCGCCTCCTGTGCGCAGGATGTAGGCGAAGTTATCAGGCAGCCGCAGCTGCTTGCGGTTGTCCATACACATGCAGACCAGGAGCTCGGCGCTGGAACATTTCGGCAGAGGCAGGCCGCAATTCTGATATTCAAGAAGCCGTCCAAAGGGCGTGTTCTTCAGGTTTACCGGTATTTCGGCCGTGGTTACTACCGTTTTGAGAAAAGTGTCTATCATAGATCTCTTGGGTCAGAACATGGTGATAACGAACGAAAATAAAAGCAGCAGCAGTATAGTCAGGCTTATACGGGCTTTCCATTGTTGGCTCATATTTGAGAATCCTTGCCCCCGCCGGTGTCTTGTTCGTCGCCCCCCCCGGGCTCGTCTTCTATTTTCTCCTTAATCAGAACAGAGGCCAATATCGACACCGCCAGGATACCAAGCACGATCCCAAGGGAAACGCCTGTGTGTATTTTATAAATGCCCATCAGGAGCATCTTTACGCCCACATAGCAAAGAACTACGGAAAGGCCAATTCTCAAATACCGGAACATACCCATTACACCGGCCAGCAGGAAATAGAGCGCCCGCAGGCCCAATATAGCGAACACATTGGAAGTGTAAACTATAAATGTATTGGTGGTTATGGATAATACGGCGGGAATAGAATCCACCGCGAAGACCAGGTCCGAGGCCTCTACCACTATAAGCGCCGCAAAAAGCGGTGTCGCGCGCCAGACATCCCCTTTCTTCACGAAGAAGTCCTCACCTGAGCGTTCTTTGGTGAACGGCAGGAACCGCCTGAAGAGGCGAAGAAGCGCGTTTTCCTCCGGCTCTATCTTTTGGTCCCCAGTTAGGGCCATTTTAATCCCGGTATAGACAAGGAAAGCCCCGAAGATATAGATGATCCAGTGGAAGGAGCTAATGAGCTGCACCCCCGCCAATATAAGGACAAAACGCATAACAAGCGCTCCGAGAATGCCCCAATGCAGTATCCGCGGCTGGTACTTGGGCTCAACGCCGAAGTGGGAGAAGATCATGACAAAAATAAACAGGTTGTCCACCGACAGGCTTTTTTCGATGACATAAGCCGTCAGGAATTCCAGGGCTTTCTGCTTGCCCATGAACTGATAAATTCCCAGATTAAAAAGAAGGGCAAGGCCGATCCAGACAACGCTCCATAAAGCGGCCTCACGGAAAGTAACGACGTGCGCGTGGCGGTTTATAACCTTAAGGTCAAGGTATAGCAGGCCGGCGACGACCACATTGAAGACGATCCACAGAATAGCTTCGTTACTCACAGGTTCCTCCTTCCAGATTTACAGGCCGAGAAATTCAATAAGCAGCTTAACAGCACCGATGACGCACAGTATGACCTATGTAAACACCGCACTTCCCGCAGCGGCTGGAATGAACTATTTCCAGAAGGGATACGGGAATGCTTATTGGACAGGTTCATACTTTTACCCATTGGGAAATACTCCTGTGGTTACCTTTGTTTCGCTATTCCATCCGCGTAAGCGCCGCTATCCTAACCTCTATGGGAGGATGGGTGGAAAGCAGCGCCATAAATCCTCCGGGGCGGCCCGAAATCTTAAGCGTCGCCAGGGACGGGTGATTGTCAGTGACGGATAATTCCGCCGTATGCTTGAGCGCCTTGAGAGCGGCCAGCATCTTCTCCCGGCCCGCAAGCCTTGCGCCGCCGGAGTCGGCCCTGAATTCCCGCCGCCGCGAGAACCAGGCCGTAACAAAAGTCCCGAGAATGCTCAACGCGATCTCAAGCACCAGCACCGTGACCATACTCACCATGCGCCGGGACTCCGCCCTGAACCGCTGGCTTATAATAAACCCCGCTATGCGCGCGAGGAACATCACGAACGCGTTTATTATTCCCTGCACTAGGGTCATCGTCACCATGTCGCCGTTGGCGATATGCGCTACTTCGTGCCCCAGCACGCCCTCCACCTGGTCGCGGGTCAGCCGGCCCAGCAGCCCCGTGGACACCGCCACCAGCGCCCGGTTACGCGTGGGGCCGGTGGCGAAAGCGTTGATCTCCTGGCTGTCGTAATAGCCGACCTCCGGCATTTTCTCAATCCCCGCTGCCTGGGCAAGGCGGTGCACTGTCCGGACCAGCTCGCCCAGTTCGCCCTGCGCCGAATCCGGGCTTATCACTTTTACGCCCATCATCCACTTGGCCGTAATGCGCGAGATTCCCAGGGAGATAAAGGCCCCGCCCATGCCCCACACCAGGCAGAATATCGCCAGGGATTGGTAATTGATGCCGCGTGCGCTCAGATATGGCTGAACACCCAGCACCTGCATCACTATTGATAGGGTTATCACTACCAAAATATTAACTGTCACGAAAAGAAGGACTCTTTTTGCCATATAGTTTCAACCTCTGCCGGCAGTTTTATTTACAATTACCACTTTTTAATCCACAGGCGCAACCGCTCCATGCGGATGTAGCCTTCCGGCCAGGCGGAGCGGAAAGATGCCCTGCACTTTGAAAGCAGCCATCTGGCCCTGGGGGATTCCAGCGAAAGGACCGCCACGCCGACTAATACCACCAGGAGGCCCGGCCCCGGCAGCGGAATAAGGATCACCCCCGCGGCCACCAATACCCAGCCCAGCGCGAGGACGCACCAGGCCTTAATTATTCTCACGCACCTCCCGCTCGTTCTCGGCAGGGCGGCAACTGCGGCTGCCGGCCCTGGCGGCCCGGGAAATCAACGCTGAATAATTACCGTAGCGTTTAAGGAACACTTCTTCCAACATGCTGTCTATAGCCGCGGTTTCCACAGGAATCAATTCCCGGGCAAGTTTGATCCAGTTATGAACGTCTCCCGGAAGCGTTTCATTCTCGGAGAAACGCTTGTTCCCGAAGAAATCGGCCTCAAGAACGGTCCGGTGATAAACCCGCGCAATAAGGTAAGCGTCGTCCAGATACCCGAAGAAACCCATACTGCTCTCAGGCAGGAAATCTTCGGGGCTGTACAGGTAGGACATCGCGAACCCGTGCAGGCGGCTTATCGGAGAGGCGAACTTTGATTCAGTCATCCAGGCGCGGACCTGCCCTGCCATAGCCGGCATAGCCAGGATCAGCGCGCGAAGCGGCTGTTCGTAGCCGGCGGCGTCGCGCGGCCCGGCCAGTTTGCGGATGATGGCGGCGAAAGGGTCTTTAGGGTCGGCGGCCATCAATTTTAATTGCCCCTGTAAAGCGTTCAGCATAATATTCCTCCGTATCCTGCGGCTACTGTTAGAAGTATACCAGCCGGCTATGCTTTTGTAAAATAGATAATTTGGTATAATAACTTCGCATAATACTATGTATTCAATAAACTATCATCACTTACAATACTTTTACACTATCGCCAAGGAAGGGGGCATCAGCAAGGCCTCGAAAATCCTATATCTGGCCCAATCCACGCTCAGCGCCCAGCTTAAATTATTGGAGGCATCCTTGGGGCGCAAGCTCTTTGAAAGGAAGAACCGGCGGCTTTTCCTTACGGATGACGGCCGCCTGGTGCTGAATTACGCGGAAAGTATTTTTGAAATGGGCAGGGAACTTGAGGACGCAATACGCGACCGGCCGCGGGTCGGCCGCATTGCGATCCAGGTGGGAATACTGAACGCCACTCCGCGCGCCTTCGGGCACGCGCTCCTGGAATGTGTGCTTAAAGACACCACTCTGGCCCATGTCGCCGTGCAGGAGGGCAGCCTCAGCGAACTTTTAACCGGGCTGGATCAGCAGAAGTTGGACGTGGTTCTTTCCGATGTAAGCATGCGGAGCCCGGAACAAGGGGAACTGTTCAACAACCTTATCTGCAAGATCCCAGTTATTCTGGCGGCGGCGCCGCATTTAGCCAAACGGTGCAGAAAGCTCCCGGCAGATCTGAATAAGGTTCCGTTCATCCTCCCTTCCCTGCCCAGCCAGGTCTATCATCAGATCCAGGACGCGCTGGCATTGTGGAACATACAGCCCAATGTGATAGCTGAAGTCCAGGATGTCGAGCTGGCCCGGCGCTTAGCGCTGGCTGGACACGGCATCGCGCCTCTCAACGAGTTTACCGTGGCCTCAAGCCTGCCGCGGCGAGGACTCAGGGTGATCGGCGCCAGCCGCGCGATGGGAATCTACGAGTCCGTCTTCCTTGTCACGCGCAAGAGAAAATGGCAAAACCCGCTGGTGGACCGGCTGATAAAAAATTTCCGCGCCCGGCTGCATAAGTACGATGCGGCAGAGAAAGCGAAAGGCGGCTGAGCAGACCGTTAATTCAGCCTGTAAGTTTTGCGGTAATGTTTCCTGCCTGGCAGTGGTTTAACCTCTCTGCCGGCCCTACACTAAGGAGATCCAGTATGCCCGCGAGAAAAAAGAGCGTGAAACGCGATATAGAGAAAAATTACCCGGCAGGGAGGTTTGCCGCCAAACTGCGCCGCCTGGCCGACTGCCTGGAGAAGGGGAAGCGGTTTACTATCCAGGTGGCCGGTGAACGGGTAGCCGTCTCGCCTGCCGCGGTGATCAGCGTCGAGCACGAGCGCGGCTCTTTGGAAGAAGAGTTGGAATTTCAGCTAAAGTGGCCGATATAGTCTACCCGATGTTTTTTCGTAGGTGTCCATGATTCCATGCACAGCGAGTAGAAGGTCTTTTTCAAAAAAGCGACGAGATTTTCTGTGGCTGTCTGCATGAAATTAGTGGCCTAAAGGGGCGACCATAATTGGGCGGGGGCAATTAAGGCGGGCCAGGCCGGGTGGTTTTTTATAAATACGGGGGCCACAGGCATAAATGCCGTTGAACATTATCAGGAACAGGCCCGCGCCGCGAGCGGATTCAGCAGAATACGCTGGCGAGCGCGGGCAGAATCTGTATATAATAAACTCAGTTCTTTGCAGTGCGCGCGGGGAATAATTTCTGCGGTGTACGGACGCCGAAGGCGGATCGGGGTGGAGCAAAGCGACACCGCAGTGTGGCCAGCAGGCCGCGCATAGGAGCTCCGCCATTTTTTACATAATAAAAAATGGCGCAGTCCGTAGAAAGTAAAGCCGTTACGGCCCTGGTTAGGCTGTAAAAGCTGATTAAAGCTTCAGGGGGGACGTTCGTGGCGGATGTCCAGAAAAATATAACAGAACACCGTACACCGGGGCAGCCCCGGAACGGAGGTTCCGAGCGCAAATTCCCCGGCAAAGAGGCTGGCGCCGCCCTGCTTACGCTGGCTGCTGCGCTTACGCTCTGGCTTTTTATCTCCTCCGGTTACCGCAGGGAGGCCGTTAAGGAGATAAGCAGGAGCCTGGAAACAATAAACTCTCACAAAGCCGAACAGATAGTCGCCTGGCTCGATGAGCATAACCGGGCGGCCGTACGGCTAGGCCGCCACCCCTTCCTGTGCGAACTGGTTTCCGCTGAGATCTCAAGCCCCGGCTCAAGGCGCGCCCGGCTGACTGCCTGGCTTCAAGGTCACACTGAAGAAAAGCGTTACGCCGCGATGGCTTTCCTATCCCCGAAGGGCGCCGTCATAGCGGCGACCCCGGGTTACACCGCCGGGACCGAGAAAATGTTCACAGAAGCTTTTACGCAGGCTGCGCAAAAAGGAACGCCGGTGCTTACCGACCTTTACCGGACCAGGGACGGCCGCTTGCGCATGGCAATGTTCAGCCCGATCTCGCCTGGCGGGCGCGGCGGAAAACCCCTTTGCATGATGGTCATGAAAATAGACCCGGAACGCTGGTTTTATCCGCTGCTGAAAGCGGAGCCGCTGTTTTTTGCGACCGCTGAAACCCTGCTGGTGCGCAGAGAAGGGGAGAATGTACTTTTCTTGAACGAACTCGACTACCTTGACGACACAGCCCTGAAATTTAGCCGCCCGATCTCGGAAAAACTCCTGCCAGCGGCCGCCGCCATCAGAGGGATTACGGGTTTTTTCGCCGGCGTCGATTACCGGGGCGTGAAAGTTTTCAGCGCCATCGGCCCCGTTTCCGGCTCGAACTGGGCGATCATAACCAAGGTAGACCGGGATACTATACTCGCCCCTGTTAAAAACCGGGAGCACATGCAGCTGGCGCTGATACTGCTGGCGGCCGGCCTGCTTTACGGCGGGGTTTATGCTGTTCTCAGCTTCAGGCAGCGGGCCGCCGAAGCCGCGCTGGCAAAGAGCCGGCTCTTAATGGCGGAGATAGGCGAGCTGGGGAAGATCGGAGCCTGGGAATTTAATATCGATACCAGGCGGCAGGCGTGGACCGAGCAGGTATACCGCATCCACGAAACGGGCCCCGACTACAGGCCGGACGTTGACAGCGGGATTAATTTTTACGCGCCGGCGTCCCGGCCGGTTATTGCGCTGGCGGTGCAGCGCGCCATAGAGCGCGGAGAGTCGTTCGACCTGGAGCTTGAGATAATCACCGCCAAAGGCAATACCCGCGCGGTCCACGCGGTCGGCAAAGCGGACCTGAAAGCCCGCAGGGTCTATGGATTATGCCAGGACATCACTGAGCACAAGCGGGCGGAGGAACTCATTTTAAAGAAAAAGAGCGCGCCGAGTCATATTTAGAAGTCGTCGGCGCGATAATCATAGTCTTGGACAAGGATCAGTCTATTTCTCTCATAAACCGGGGAGGCTGCGAGATGCTGGGATACCCCCGGGAAGACCTTATCGGCAGGAATTGGTTTGAAACAGCCATACCGGAAGGGCAGCGGGAAATGGTCAAAGAGGTTTTTAATAACATAATCAGCGGAAACCTTGCTCCTGTAGAGCGCTTTGATAACGAAGTGGTCACGCGCAGCGGGGAACTCCGGACTATCTCCTGGACTAACAGACTGCGGCGGGACTCCGAAGGGAACATAACGGGAGCATTAACTTCGGGAGAGGACATTACGGACCGCAAGCGGGCGGAGCTGGAACTGATAAAGCTCAACAGTGACCTTATTGAGAAGAAGCAGGAGATGGAGAATTTCCTCTACATCACCACGCACGACCTGCGCAGCCCGCTGGTGAATATAGTGGGCTTCAGCCAGAACCTGGAGCTCTATATAAGGGAGCTGCGCGGGGCCCTGGCCCCGGCCAGCCTGCCTCCCGGAATCAGGGAAACGCTGGATAAATTATTCGGCGACAACATTCCAAATGCGCTGAAGTTCGTCCTGGAAGGCGCGCATAGGATGGACTCTCTTATAACCGCCCTGCTTAAAGTCTCCCGGCAGGGACAGGTGAAAATGAAGCCGGAAACAGTGGAGATGAACGGGCTGCTGAAAAATATAACAAGTTCCCTGCGCTACCAGCTTGAAGAAGCCGGCGGGCAGATAGAATACGGTGTCCTCCCGCCGTGCAGCGCGGACCCCGCCGCGGCGAGCAAGCTGTTCACCAACCTGCTGGACAACGCCATAAAGTACCGGCATAAAGACCGCGCGCCCGTGGTGAACGTTACCGGTGAAGTCAAGGGCGCCATGGTCCTGTACACGGTGGCCGACAACTGCTCCGGCATACCGGCGGCTGACTTGAGCAGGATTTGGAATTTGTTTTATCAGCCCGAGAGGCCGCACGGAAGCAAAGGGGAAGGCATAGGCCTGCCCATGGTAAGGCTCATGGTTGAAAAGAACGGCGGCGCTATCAGGATGGAATCCGAAGAAGGGAAAGGCTCGGTATTTTATGTTGAGCTGCCCGCGGCGGAGGAGGGATAAATGGCGGATGAAAACAGCGCGGTAACCATCTTAATGGCGGAAGACGACGACGGGCACGCCCTGCTGGTGCAGCAGCGCTTCGAGAGCGTGGGCGTGAACAACCCGATAATAAGGTTCAGGACCGGGCAGGAGACCATGAATTTCCTTTCCGGGACCACCCCCGGTATAGAACCCGGCAAAAGCTACCTGCTGCTGCTGGACATACGTATGCCCGGGCTGGACGGTATAGAGGTGCTCCGGCGAATGAAGGCCGACGCGCGCCTTAAACGGATACCCGTAGTAATGCTTACCACCACCGACGATCCCAGGGAGATAGCCCTTTGCTATGACCTGGGCTGCAGCAGCTACCTGACCAAGCCGGTGGAATTCGATAAATTCGCCGAGGTCATAAAGCGGCTGGGGCTTTTCCTGAACATAATCAGAATCAGCAAGATCAAAGCGGCGTAATCATAAGGCAAAGATCATGACAGACCACAAAAACAATGGCGAAGGCTTTATTCTTATAGTGGAGGACGACCAGGGCACCAGCGAGCTGGAGGCCCAGCGGCTTGAGCCGCTGGGGCTTGAGATACGCCGCGCCTCGGGGCCGGCTGAAACTATCGAGATCCTGAAAAGCTCGCGGCCCGGGCTGATGCTGCTGGATTATTCCTTCCCCGGGATGAACGCCATAGAGCTTATAAACCGGCTAAAAGCTGATTCCGTCCAGGTCCCGCCCTTTATCATGGTCACCGGGCGCGGCGACGAGGCGGTGGCCGTGGCGAGCATGAAGGCCGGGGCGCTCGACTATATAGTAAAGGACGCCGCCTTCCTTGGAAACCTCTTCCCGACGGTAAAAAAAGCGCTTGAGAAGGCAGCCCTGCAGCTTAAGCTAAAGAAGGCCGAAGAGGGGCTGCACAAGAACCTGCGGCTTTATAATTTCCTGGCCCAGGTGAACTCGGCCGCGGTCAGGGAAAAGGACAAGAAAAAGCTTTACGCGGAGATCTGCAACATCGCGGTAAGCGCCGGCGGCTTCAGGATGGCGTGGATAGGCGTCCCGGACAAGGATGCGGAAAGAGTATTCCCGCGCTTCTCGGCCGGGTTCGTGGACGGCTACCTGGATTCGATCAAGATCACGCTGTCGGAAGGCCCTTACTCCAAAGGCCCGACAGGCGCGGCTCTCAGCTCCGGCCGCCTGGACAAAGTTTCCGATATTTCTACCGACCCCAGAATGGAGCCATGGCGCGAGGCGGCGCATAAAAGGGGCTACCGCTCGTCGGCAGCCATACCGCTTAAGGAGAACGGCAGGCCGGTGGCGGTGCTTAACATTTACTCCGGCGAAACAGACTTTTTTACTGACGACGAGCAGAAGCTGCTGGCGGAGATAGAAGGCGACATTTCCCTGGCCCTGGACGCCATTTCTCTGGAAGAAAAGCATCGGGCATCCCAGGTGGTGCTGGAGCGCACGGCCCGCCAGCTGTATTATATAATGGAAGTAAACCCGGCGATACTTTTCACGCTGCGCGCCGCCGGCGGCCGCCTTATGCCGGAGTGGGTGAGCGGCAACACCCAGGCCCTCCTGGGCTATGACACGATTGAGATCCTCACGCCCGGCTGGTTCGATAAAGTTATACACCCTCAGGACAAGGAGCGGGTTTTAGCCGGGCAGGCTCCGACGCCCGACAAGGGCGGCCTGACGCAGGACTTCCGCGTGAAACGGGAAGACGGGAGCTGGGCCTGGATACGCAGCCAGCTGAGGCCGGTTCCGGGAACTACGAACGAACTGATAAGTTCCTGGACCGACATTACGCAGCTGAAGGAAGCGGAGGCGCGCATACAGGAATTGCTCAGCCGGGAGGCCAGGAACAAAACCGGCCAAAAAAATAATACGGGAGGGTCCACTTTATTTTCACAGGAGAATATCCTTTGAAAAGTAGCCTGTCCCTATTTATTGCTAAAATTAACTGCCCGCCGACCGGAGGCGGGCGGTTTATTTATGAATAGACGCAAAGCCACGCCCGCCAACATAAGGAAAGCCGCGGCCCTGATAAGGGACGGCGGCGTCGTGGCTTTTCCGACGGAAACAGTATACGGCCTGGGCGCCGACGGCCTGAACCCGGAGGCCTGCGCCCGCATCTTCGAGATCAAGGGGCGGCCCCGCTTCGACCCGCTGATACTGCACGAATGCTCCGCGGCCAGGGCAAGGAAGCTTTTCTCCAGAGTCCCCAAGCCCGCCTTGAAACTGATGCGCAAATTCTGGCCCGGCCCCCTTACGCTGGTCCTGCCCAAAGCCCGCTCAGTTCCGGATATCGTGACCGCGGGACTTCCCACCGTTGCCGTGCGCGTGCCGGCCAACCGCCACGCCCTGGCGCTGATAAAAGCCGCCGGCCGACCGATCGCGGCGCCCAGCGCCAACAGCTTCGGCCGCCTGAGCCCCACTACCGCCGCCCATGTCAGGAAACACCTCGGCGGCGGGCCGGATATTATTTTAGACGGCGGAAAAACCGTTATAGGCCTGGAATCAACCATAATTACTTTTGTAAAGGGCCGGCCGGTGCTGCTGCGCCCCGGCGGCCTGCCGCTGGAGGAGATCGAGAAAGCGGCCGGGGTAAAAGTTCTGGCGCGGGAACGGAACTCCGCGAGGCCGCAGGCGCCCGGCTGCCTGAAAAAACATTATGCCCCGGCAGCCGCCCTGAAACTTGTCGACGGAGAAAGCGGGGCGAAGCCGGGCAGGAACGCGGCCTACCTGGCTTTTTCCAGGAGGCCCGCGGGCAGCTTCGGGGCCGTCAGGGTGCTTTCACCGCGCGGCGACCTGCGCGAGGCCGCCGCCAACCTGTTCGCCTGCCTGCACTCGCTTGAAAGAAAAGGAATAGCTGTTATTTACGCCGAGCGCGTGCCCGCGCGCGGCCTTGGCCGCGCCATAATGGACCGCCTGAAGAGGGCAAGCAAACGCTGAACCGCATATGAAAAAGATTGAGGCCGCGCTGACCGTAATACGGCATTTCATACAGACCGACCCCTCCAGGGCCGCTGAAGCCCTGGAGACCCTCGGGCCGGCGGACGCCGCGCACATACTCGGACTCCTTCCTGAAGCCGCGGCCGCGGCGGCGCTGGAAAGCCAGCAGCCGCAGAAAGCCGCGCTCCTGATGGCCCGCCTGCCGGTCCAGCGCGCCGCTGCCCTGGTCCAGCGCCTGAGCCCGAGGCAGGCCGCCGCCGTCTTCAGCCGCATGCCGGAAAAACCAGCCAGGCGCCTGGTAGCCCTGCTGCCGAAAGACCTCGCGGCCGCCATCGCCGAAACACTTGCCTACCCCGCGCATAGCGCCGGGCGCCTGATGCACGGCGACTTTCTCTCTTTCAGGGTCGGGCTTAAGGTAGAGGAAGTCATAAGCCGCCTGCGCCAGCTGGCGCACGGGCAGGTGCCGCTTAGCTACTGCTACGTAGTGGACGAGGCCGGCCGGCTGGTGGGCGTGCTGAACATGCGCGACCTGCTGCTGGCCGAAAGCTCGGTCCCGGTTGAAACCGTGATGATAACCAAAGTTTTAAAGGTTTCACCGTTCACCGACCGGGAGGAGCTGGTGGCTCTTTTCTCTAAGAAGCATTTCCTTACGATGCCGGTAGCCGACAACGACGGGAAATTGCTGGGCGTAGTGCCGACGGCGAACATCATTGAAAGCACGGAGGAAGAAGCCAGCGAGGACATACAGCTGCTCTTCGGCGCGAGCGCCGAGGAGCGGATCTCCTCTTCCACCTGGTTCAAGATCACCCGCCGCCTGCCCTGGCTCACAATAAACCTGGCTACGGTTTTCCTGGCCGGCGCGGTAGTGTCTTTTTTCGAGGGCCTGATAGCCAGGGTGGCCGTGCTGGCGGTATTCCTGCCTATAATAGCGGGGCAGGGCGGCAACGCCGGCACGCAGACCCTGTCGGTCGTCATCCGCGGGATGCTGATGCGCGAGATAGCCCCGGCTAACGCCTGGCACCTGGTCAAGACGGAAGTGCTGGTGGGGGTGGCCAACGGCTTTGCCACCGGGGTTATAACGGCTTTAGCCGCCTGGCTTTGGAAAGGCAGCCCGCTCCTGGGCCTTATCGCCGGGCTGGCCATGATAATAACGATGATCGCCGCCGGGCTCTCGGGCGCCCTGATCCCGCTGACCATGAAGCGCCTCGGCTACGATCCGGCTCATTCCTCAGGCATTTTCGTCACCACGGTCACCGACGTCACCGGCTTCTTCTCCTTCCTCGGCCTGGCGTGGCTGCTGCGCGATAAGCTCATGTGATGCTGAAAAACCTCAAAGAGGGCCGCAAAGAAGCGCAAGACGTAAAATATAAATTTTGTGCTTCTTGCGCCTTTTTGCGGCTATATTTTTCAGCACTTGTAATGCTTGAAGATCTCCGCCAGGAACATCAGCTGCGCGGCGTGGGCGGGGGCGTTCTTGGGCATTGAGATCCTGACGCGGGAGCGGTAGTCGTCCAGGCGCACGCTGAAAGCGGCCGCGGCCTCTTTCTCCATGGTTTTGAGCTTTTCCAGGTCCAGCACCAGTTTGCCCTTGGTTTCCTTCAGGTAGGCCCGCAGCTCTTCGGCCAGCTTCTCGCCCTGGCAGCGGTCGAGGACCCCTCCCAGGCGGACCTTCAGCTGGTTCCTGCGCCCGTCATATTCCTCCACCAGCACTGACAATTTCTGCGGCACGTTGTAGGCGGCCACGCGCTGCGCGAACCATTCGCGCGAGAACTGCTCCGGCGGCAGGCGCCAGGCCTTGCGCGTGAGCGCCGGGTTCTGAAAAAGGTTAAAGCGCAGCGTGAAAGAAGTCCACAGGGCCGCGGCCACGGCGGCCCAGCTCATGAAAGTGTCGGCGAGGGCGGGCCGGCCGAAAACGGCGTACACGCGCTTCTTCAGGCGGTGAACCATGACGCGGGCGCGCAGGGAGGGGCCGAACAGCTCGCCCGCCAGGAAGACGGGGTAGCCCTTGCGCAGTTCGGCGGCATAGCGCGCCGCCTTCAGCCGGAGGAAAGAGTTGGCTGAATCCTTATGCTTAAGGTAGCCGGTAAGCAATGTCTCCGCCACGCGGTAGATGGACGGGCCGAGCTCGCGGAAGTCGGTCCTGAAGCAGTACTCCTGCATCTTTTCTATTTCATCCGCGGTCATGCGGGGATGCACGAGCAGCGATTTGAAGCCGCTGGCCCATTTCCAGTAGCGGGCGGGGTTGGCGGCGTATTCCTGCCGCAGCAGGCCGCCGGCCTTCACTTTTTCGTAAAGCGGGGTGCCCGGGTTGGGATTATAGATCATGAACTGGCACAGGTCGGGCTTCATGGACATCAGCTTTCTGTGCTCGGCCTTTATGATCTCCGGCGTCTGGTAGTCGAAGCCCACTATCATGGAGGCCAGTATCATCACGCCGTTGTCCTTAAGGCCCTTGAAGATCTCCTCGGCGGACTTGCCGGCGCGCTTCTCGTAGCCGGAGCGCTCGCCCTCGTAGCCTATCCAGACGCCGTCCACGCCCATCTCAAGCAGCTCCTCCGGCTCGTAGAGGCTCAGCGCCTTTATGCTGGCGAACACGAAGACGGACAGCGGCTTGCCGCCGGCCACCACCAGGTCCCGGAACTCGAGCGCGCGCTCGCGGTTAAGCAGGAACTCCTCGTCTAAAATGGTGAACTGCGCGTCGGGGTTCACCTTAAGATGCTTCTGCACGACGGCGTAAACGTCAGCGCCGGTCTTGAGCAGGCGGATGTGCTGGCGCTTGAAGAAATGGGACGTGGAGCAGAAGTCGCAGCCGTTGGGGCAGCCGAGCCCGGCGAAGATCATGCCGGTGTAGGAAAGCGTTTTCGAGAAAACCTTCATATGGCTTTCCACGAACGGGTGGGTGTGCTCCGCCAGCGGCGGCTGGCCGAACAATTCCCGCACGAAGGCCACTCCCTCTCCGCGGCAGATGTGGTCGCCGAAGGGGGTCAGCGCCTCGTCGGGCAGCACGGTGCCGAAGCCGCCCAGGATGATCTTGCTGGCGGGGGCATAGCGCCTCACCAGCATGGAGAGCTCCTTCATGCGGTGGTAGGTCACCATGATGAACGAGATCCCGACGAAATCGTAGCCTTTCTTCAGCTCTTTGATAAACTCACGGCGTGAAGGGTAATGCAGTACAACGGTGGGGTTGTCGAGGTTCTCGGCTATATAGTCCAGGGAGAACTGGCGGTGCACGGCGCGGGGGCTGAACATCCCCTGGGCGCGGGTGACCTGCGCGTGCAGCAATTCATAGCCGACGCTCTCGGCGTCGCCGTAGGCGGGACCGATGGGACGCATTATGCTGGTAAGCAAAAGCCTGGGCTGCGGTGGCTGATTCACATAGTCTCCGAATTTGCGGGGGGATACTTATAGTATACCACACAGGACGGCCGCGCGCCATGGGACCGGGGGACCGGCCGGCCGGCGGAAAGCTAGCTCTCTAACATCTGCTGCTTGCGTCTGTAAAGAAGCTCGTCGTAATACTGCAGCGTGCGGGCGCCCATTATGGCGGTGGTGAAGCCTTCGCGCACCAGCGAAATGGAATTCCGGGAAAGCTTTCCGCGCAGCCCGTGGTCGCGGAGCACCGTCCGCAGCCGGTCCGCGAGCGCGGCCGCGTCGCCGGGCGGGTAAAGCAGGCCGGTCACGCCCTCCTTCACTATTTCGGCGTTGCCGGAGATGTCGCTGGCCACCGACGGCACGCCCATCGCGAGCGATTCCCTTATGCTGCCGCTCAGCGCCTCGCCCTTTACCGCGGCGTTCACGCTGACCGAGGCGACGCTGAGCAGCTTCTCCACATCGTCGCGCAGGCCGAGAAAGCGCGCTTTTTCGACGGGCAGGCCCTCCAGCTTGAAAAGAGCCTTAAGCTCCTTCGAATCGGTGCCGCGCCCGGCGAAAACAAGAGTGAAATCCAGGCCGCCGGCATATAGTATTTTAGCGGCTTTCAGCAGCACATGCTGGCCCTTGTGCTCGCTGAAATTTCCCACAAGCATAACTACCGGCTGGCCGGGCGTGAGGCCCAGCTCATCGATTATCCGCACATCCGGCGGGCGGGGGGAGAACCGGGCGGTGTCGGTGCCGCTGTAGATGGTGCGCACCCCCTCCGGCCGCAGGCCATAGGCGAGAAGAAGCCCGCGCACGGATTCCGCCACGGCTATGCAGCCGTCTATCTGCGGGCTGGTATATTTGAGCTTCGCGAAATACCCGGTGACTATGGGGTGGGAAACACGGCGCGTAAACAAAAAAACAGGCTTATGCTTTGCCAGGTACTTGGCAATGAGGCCCATGGAGTGCGCCTTGGGATGATGCGCCTGCAGCACATCCGGTTTCCTTTCGTCCAGAAGCCTGGACAGGGCGAAGGCGGTCCTCAGGTCATAGTCCCGGCTGGGCCGGAAAGGCACCACCTCAAAACCGTCAGCCGCGGCCTTCCGGCCCAGGTCCCCGGTAACAGGGCAGGCGATGATGTTCTCGTGACCGAATGTCCGCAACTCCCGGGCGAGATAAAGCGCCTGGGCGGCCCCGCCGGACCAGCCGAAAGACTCGGTTATATGCAGTATTTTAAGTTTGGTCGCCATATTACGGATAAGGAGGGCCCAGGCCGGGCCTAGGCCCTAAAACAGGGCCAGTCTAGGCCCTTCTGCGCATTACAAAAGCCGTTCCGTCTGTTAAATTATAGTATATAGCCCCGGCTCGATGAAAAGGAAGAAGCTGATGAAAAAAACGATATTCGCTCTCATAACCCTCTTAGCCGCACTGCCCGCTGCCGCCCAGCAGCTGGAATACTTTGACCTTGAGAGCCTGAAAGCCTCCTCGGAAAATTTCGAGGCCCCCGCCGTTAAAATAGCCAGGCCCGCTGCCGGCAAAACGGCGAACTACTATTTAGACTCGAATTCCTACGATCCCCTGCTGAGCCGCCGCCGCCCTACGTCCGCCGCCAACAAGATCAACATCATCGGCGGGACCATAGACATCCCCGGCATGGATAATACGCTCGACTTCGCCCGCCAGTACCGCCAGGCCGCTTACCTGCGCTACGACATGCAGAGCGACGTGGCCCTGGCCGTCTACACCAAGAACCTGCCCAAGGTCCTTTTCCAGGTGCTGTTCGGCATAGCAGCCGACAACGGCAGCCCCGTCGGAGGCAGCTACACGGACATCAACCCGGTCACGGAGGACACGCCCGTGGCCATGCCCACCGAGGCCGAGATACAGGCGCTGGACATACCCCAGGACGAAAAAGACCGCCAGCTGGTGCAGCTGCGCAACTCAAAGCTGCAGCTGGAGGGCCGCCTTAACCCTTTCCGCAAGAAAGAAATGCTCAACATGATGATGCAGGTCATCAAGGAAGAGCAGGCCGGCGGGCTTCAGCCCGTATTCGGCGAGCCCCATACCTGGAGCCCCGAATTCATCCGGTACTGCAAAGACAAGGGCGAGCTGATACCCCTCGGCTTCACCAAGCTGCTGACCGCCCTCGCCTCCGGCGTGACGTCCCGCCACTTCAAAACGGGGACCGAAGCCGCCCTGATCGAATACTTCCTTTCCCGCGGGGAAGGCTCGGTGACCATGGATCAGGCTTTCCGCCGCAGCTACCAGCTCAATAACGGCGACGTGTACCTGACCATACTGACCATCGAGAACATCCTTTCGGACAACTGGCGCCACCCGCAGCGCGAGAAGCTGGCAGTCACCCGCAAGCTGGCCAATATCTGCAACTTCTACGCCGGCAAGGGCGACAAGTACGGCGCCTGGTACCACTTCCACGGCATCATGCTCTACGGCTACGTGAGGGGGGGCTTCCGCGCCGCGCTGATAGGCGGCATCGAGACCGCCGGCTCGCACGTGCTGGCCGGCGCCAACGACCAGAACGAACAGCAGGAAGACTACGTGAATTCCATGGGCGGCAAGATAGGGGCGAAGCTCGCCAAGGTGGTGAACGGAAAACTTTACGACGCTTTCACCGCCGACAAGAACTACTGCGACCCCGAGATCTACCTTAACCTCCACGAGGACTTCCGCGACCGGCTGGAATACGTGGAAAGCAAGGATTTCAAGGTTTCGCTCGACGAGGCCAGGATGTGGCTCAAACCCCTTTCCCGAGACTACCTGGACTGCCACGTGGAAATAATCTACAACGACTACAGCGGGCAGCTTAACTCCGAGTATATCGTGAAGAGGGACCACGTCAATTTCAAAAAGGGGAAGAGCACCCCGCTGCTGATAAACCCCATCCACGAACTGTTAAAGGCCCGCGCCTTCATCTCCGGCTGCCTGGCCGACGCTGGCGTAGTCCAGAGCAAGGCCTTCGGCGGGGCGCAGGTCCCCTCCCGCGGCTTCTGGGTTGACGCCTGGCAGTGATAGCGGACTTAACAAAAACCGCGGCCGGGAGCCGCGGTTTTTTTTGCTAGACTAAAAGCAGGCAGGAGGAAATATGCAAAACTTCACTTTTTTAAACCCCGTAAAAATAATGTTCGGGAAGGGCGTAGTCGCGAAACTGGGGCCGGAAGCGGCCAAGGCCGGAAAAAAAGCCCTGTTCGTTTACGGCGGGGGCAGCATAAAGAAGAACGGGGTTTACGACGCGATAACCGCGGCGCTGGCAAAGGAAGGCGTGGCCGTTGTGGAACACAGCGGCGTAAAGCCCAACCCGGTGCTCTCCCACGTGCGCGGCGGCATAAAGAAGGCCCGGGAGAGCAATTGCGATCTGATAGTGGCGGTCGGGGGAGGCTCGGTGATAGACGAGGCCAAGGCCATAGCCGCAGGGGCGAAGTACGGCGGCGACGTCTGGGATTTCTTCTGCGGGAAGGCCAAAATTGGCGAAGCCCTGCCGCTATTCACCGCGCTGACGCTGCCGGCCACCGGCTCGGAGATGAACTCCGGCTGCGTGGTTACGAACGAGGAAACGGCCCAGAAGTTCTCGGCCCAGGGCGTGCCGCTTTTCCCCAGGGTATCGGCGCTAGACCCAGAGACGACGCTGACCCTGCCGCGCGCGCAGGTGGCCAACGGCGCGGTGGACGCCATCGCCCATATTATCGAAGGCTACTTCACCACCACGGACGCCGACGCCGCCGTGACCGACGAGCTGGTGCACGCGCTGGCCCGCTCCGTCATAGCCTCCACGGAAAGGATCTTAAAGGACCCGTCGGATTACAGCGCCAGGGCTTCCATGATGTGGTCGGCCACGCTGGCGCTCAACGGCCTGGCCACCTGCGGCTACGGCGGCATGACTTTCATAAACCACGCCATAGAGCACTCGCTCAGCGCCCTCTACGACATAGCCCACGGCGCCGGCCTGGCCATAGTGATGCCGGCCTGGTTCAAGCACCACCTGGAAACCGCCGGCCCGGCCAGGCTGCAGAAATTCGGCGCGGCCGTCTTCGGAACGAAGACCGCGGAGGAAACGATAAAAGCTTTTGAGGACTTCTTCAGGAAAGCCGGCGCCCCGGTGCGCCTGTCCGAAGCCGGCATCCCCGCCGCCGACATCCCGCGCATAGCCGAAAACGCCATGGGCCTGATCCGCCTCTGGGGCATGAAACACGAACAGCCGGAAATAGAGAAGATTTTGGAGAAAGCGAAGTAAAAAGAGGGGGGCAGAAAATCTTTAAAGGTTGAACGCGTTCAGGCGGCCTACCGTGCGGGCCGCCAGTATTTTTTCGGTGGCTTCAAAATTTTCCACAGGTTTTCTCCGGTCAGCCGATCTTTTCCACGCGGGCTTTCCGGGCGTAGGACAGCGCCTGCCCCCTGTTTATAAAGCCGGCTCCCAGGCTGAGGCAGTCCGAGGCGGCCGCGCCGGCGGCCAGCTTGAGCGTGCGCCCGAAATCATAGCCGTTCAGGAAGCCGAAAAGGAAGCCGGCCATAAAAGAATCCCCGGCGCCCACCGCGTTCTTAAGCCGGGCAAGGCGGGGAGGGCCGACGCGCCAAAGGCCGAAGGGGGAAGCCGCGTAGGCGGGCCCGGCGCCGTCCGTGACGATAAGGGTTTTAAGTCCTGCCCCGGATCTTTTTTTAAAGAAGTCCGCCACGCGCGACGGGCTGAAGGCGCCGCGGGAAAGTTCCTCGAATTCATAGCGGTTTATTTTAATTCCCTCGGCCCCGGCGGAAAGGGCCTCGGCGAGGGCCGGGCCGCTGGTGTCAAAAACGGTGAAACAGCCGCGCGCGGCGGCCAGCTTCACCAGCGAAGAGTAAAAACCTTTTTTAAGGCCCGCCGGAACCCGCCCGCAAACCGCGGCGGTCCTGAAGCGGGAAGCGAGCGCCGAGAACTTTTTAAGGAAGCTTTCCTGCGCCGCCGCCGGGACCGCGGGCCCCTCCTCGTTGAGGTTGGTGGTCAGGCCGCCGGAGTCGACTATGGTATAACAGACACGGGACTCCCCCTGGGAGTGGCGCTGTATAAAAGCCCTGAAGCCTTCCTTTTCAAGGGAGTCGGCTATCCAGCGGCCATTATAGCCGCTGGCAAATCCGGCGATGGGGGATTCCAGGCCCAGGGAGCGGAGCGCGCGGGCCACGTTTACGCCCTTGCCGCCGGGCAGCGTTATCGTGTCTTCCAGGCGTAAGATCCGTCCCTTGTCAAAAGACGGGACCAGGGCTGTCTTATCCACCGAGAGGTTGAGGTTTACGATGAGGGCGTTCATTATAATCAGTACGGCGCGAAGATGATAAATCAAATTTAGCATTTTTAGCGGGAAGATTTAAACGGAACTTTTTATATAATAATGATATGGGGAAAGTCCTTAAGATAGTCGCCTGGGGAATAGCGGGCCTCGCGCTCGCGCTGGCGGCCGGCGTGCTGGGGGTAAAGCTTTACTTTACCCAGGCGCGGCTTAAAACCCTGGCCAACGACTACGCCGCTAAGAACCTGGGGCGCGAGGTAACCTTTGAGACGATAGCCCTCAACCTTTCCGGGCTTTCCATAGCCAGCCTGCGCGTCTCCGAATACCCCGATTTCAAAAAAGGGGAATTTTTCAGCGCCTCTTCTTTTTCAGTGCGTCCCTCCTTCCGGGCGCTGCTGCGCAGGGAGATCAAGATCAATTCCATCTCCGCGGCCGGGCTGAACATGCGGGTCACCGAGGTAAAAAAGGACACCTATAATTTCTCGGATTTGCTGGCCCCGGCAGCCCCGCCCCGGGAAGCCAGGTCCGCCGCCAAAGAGGCGGCTGCGCCGCAGCTCTCCATCTCCAGCCTGAAAGTGCGGGGCTCCCGGTTCTCCTATACCAACGCGGCCGGGGACATGGCCGTCACGCTTAAGAATATAAACCTTTCCGCCTCGAACATCTCGCCAACCGGCCTTTTCCCCGTTGAGGCCGGCTTCACTATGGCGGTGGCCTCGCCTTATTTTACCGGCGAGATCCCCGCCGCCCTGAAAGGGAAACTTTCCCTGGGCGGCTTCGCTCCGGAAAAGGGCCGGGCCGTAATCGTGAGCGCGGCGTTCGCGCTGGGAGGCGGTAAAGGCGAGGTT